>JAAYGU010000023.1 GCA_012727535.1 Bacillota bacterium
ATTCAAATTGGGATCACTCTTGCCGGCTTTTTAGCGAGTGCCTTTGCCGCCGAGAGCTTTGCCGGTCGGTTAGTAAAACTTATCCAAATGACGCGCATCCCCATCTCGGAAAGCGTCTTAAAAACGGCAGCTGTTGTCATCATTACAATTATTCTCTCCTACTTCACTCTTGTTTTAGGTGAATTAGTACCCAAAAGACTGGCCATGAAAAAGGCCGAACCAATCTCCTTTTTAGCGGCTTCACCTTTGTATTTTTTGTCTGTCATTGCCTCGCCTTTTGTTAAGCTGCTGACAGTGTCAACTAACTTTATTGTACGGCTTTTTGGGGTTGATCCGTATGCCGATGAAAAACAGGTTACCGAAGAGGAGATCCGGATGATGGTGGATGTAGGTGAAGAAAAAGGAACCATCGATGAAAGTGAAAAGGAAATGATCAATAATATATTTGAGTTTGATAATAAAATAGTCTCAGACATCATGACTCATCGGACCGATATTGTTAGTATTTCCGTCTCTTCACCCTTAAAAGATATAATTGGCCTGATTAACAAGAAAAAATACACCAGGTACCCTGTTTATGAAGATAATATTGATAATATTATCGGGATATTGAATGTTAAAGATTTGATAGAGTTTTTAGAGGATAAGAATCAGGAGTTTGATCTGAAAAAAATCATTCGCCAGCCGTATTTTGTTCCGGAGTCGAAAAGGATCGATCAGCTGTTCAAGGAGTTACAGAGTGCAAAAACGCACTTGGCGGTCGCCATTGATGAATACGGCGGTACCGCCGGGATCATCACAATAGAAGATTTAGTCGAGGAGATTGTCGGTAATATTTTTGATGAGTATGATGAAGAGGAAAAGGAATTTGAAAAGCTGGATGAAAATACCTTTATGATTAACGGCGTAGCGAGCCTGGAGCGGGTAAGGGACTTATTGGAGTTGGATTTACCGATCGAGGACTACGATACATTAAGCGGCTTTTTAATCGGGCAATTAGGGAGGATCCCAGGAGAAGAGGAAAGTCCGGTCGTCGAGTTCGATGGGGTGGTTTTTAAAGTTGAAGAAATAATGGAAAAAAGAATCGCCAAAGTGAAAGCCTGCAAAGCATAATCATTTCGGAGATTTTGAAAAACCCGGAACAATTCCGGGTTTTTTTATGTGTGCGGCCTAACTTCCTCGATGAGCCACAGACTGTTCGATCCCGGAAAAGTTAGGTTCGTCGTCACAAAAATAGGCACTTGTATTTTTTAATTTACCTAAATATATGATGTAGACAGTCATAATTAGGCATGATAAAATTAAAGTAGCTAAAATGTGATCAAATAGGAGCTGGTATGATGATTATTACCAGTACGGAAGTGCAGAATAATTTTGGAAAATACCTCAGATTGGCTGAACAGGAGGATATTATTATAACGAAAAACGGTAAAAAAGTAGCCCGTTTGGTAAAGTTTTCCGAAAATGATGACTACATAATCCGGGAAGGTTCCTCCGCCTACGGCCATGAAGGAATGCAAGTCTCCTATGAAGAGTTTTTAAAGATCGCGCGGGAAAGTGAAAACCGTTATGAATACATTGATGGTGAAATCTATTTGTTGGCTTCACCAAAAGTAAAACACCAGAAAATAGTAATGATAATCTCGAATAGGTTTTCTTCCTGGTTTGAAAGTAAAAAATGTTTCCCCCTGACCTCGCCCCTCGACGTAACACTGTATAAAGATGGCAAGCCTAATGTCGTCCAGCCGGACCTGCTGGTCATCTGCGACCAAGAAAATATAAAAGCGGATGATACTTATATGGGTACTCCCGCGCTAGTGGTGGAGGTCCTGTCTGAGAGCACCAGGAGTAAAGATATGATAAAAAAACTGGATTTATATATGCAGGGTGGGGTTGAAGAGTACTGGATCGTAAATCCTTTATCCGAAGAGATCAATGTTTACTGGTTTAAAGAAAGGGAAATTGAAAACACCAAGACCTTTAAGAAAGGAGAAAGGGCAGAATCATTTGCCTTCCCGGGTCTGTCTGTAGAGGTTGATACGGTTTTTGGCTAGGATGAAAAAGCCTGTTTTCGTATGAACGGAAACAGGCTTTTTGTTTTATTTCGTTATTAATAAACACCGGCTAACGGTTTCAAGCTAAAATACTCCAAGGCCTGGTTGATTGTATCTAGATCATAGATCTTTTTCTCTAAGCAGAATTGAATCACTAGATCAAAGGTATCACTCTCGGAAAGGGAATAACCAGCCGCCGTTAGAAGTTGACTGGTTTCTTCTTTGTTGAGTTCGAGGGCGATCACCAATGCGAGCACAGTGTTTTTCCCCGGATGGTAAGCGGGGTTGGATCTTATTTTGGAAAAATGCCGCCGGTCAAGACCGGCTTTTTATAAATAGCAGAGTCATCAGCGCCTTTCTCGTCAATGTAACGGAAAAGGAGCTGTTGGAAAGTGGGCTTGCGTTTGTGTTTAATAAAGTCTTCCAGTTCAGTGTCGCACACATCTTTATAATAACTGACAGATTCAGCAAGGGTATGCCGTGCCCACCCTTGCTTTTTGCCCTGCCATGCCGTATAATGTAGTTTGATGGATTCCATGAAGGAATGTTTGCTTTCTGAAGAAAGCGCTTGATGCCTAACCAGAAACCAATATCTTTAAGAATTGATTACCGCGAAGGTGATTCGACTTCCTGAAGGAAGTTTTACCTTTGCGGTTTTTATTTGGCTCAAGGGTGAGAAAGCCAATGCTGGTTGAGGGGAAGAATATTTGCTTCTCATATGACTTTGGTGGTTCTTCCTTTGCCCTCCAAGATGTTGATATTAGCATCGCCAAGGGCGAGTTTGTTGCGATCCTGGGCTGTAACGGCTCTGGTAAATCAACACTGGTCAAACACTTCAATGCCCTTCTCCAACTGCAAAAGGGGGAGCTGAGGGTGGCACAGATCGATGTCCGGAATGAGCAGGAGATCTGGCTTTTGCGCCGCCTCTGTGGAATGGTTTTTCAGAATCCCGATAATCAGTTTGTCTCCTCTGTGGTGGAGGAGGACATCGCCTTCGGCCTTGAAAACTATGAAGTGCCCCGTGACGAAATCCCGGAGCGGGTTCAGTCGGCCTTATCTCTGGTGGAGATGAGCGGCTACGAGAAACGGGCGCCGAATACGCTTTCCGGCGGACAAAAACAGCGCGTGGCCTTGGCCGGTGTGTTGGCGCTGGATCCGGAGATCATCATCTTCGATGAGGCCACTGCCATGCTGGACCCCGGTGGCAGGCAGGAAGTGGTTAAGATCATGCAGAAGCTGCACCGCGCCGGCAAAACGATCATCGCCATTACTCATTATGTGGAAGAAACAGTGGCTGCCGACAAAATCATTTTGATGCATCGGGGCCGGGTTTTGGCCTGTGGTAGTCCGCACACGATTCTGACCAACCTTGAGCTGATGAAAGAAGCGGAGATGATTCCGCCGCTGCCGGTGCGTCTCTACTACGACCTACGGGAAGCGGGTATCTATTTAAACCACTGTCCACTAACGAAAGAGGAGCTTGTCGCAGCAATATGTCAATTAAGATCGAAAACTTAAGCTATTCATATCGGCAGCACGCGGGGGAGAAAGTCGATGCCCTGAAAAATGTATCTTGTTTTATTGCCGCTGGTGACTTTGTTGGGATCATGGGACATACCGGCTGTGGCAAAACCACCCTGATTCAGCTTATGGCTGGACTGCGCTCTCCGATCAGCGGGCGGATCTATATAAATGGCGAGGACATCAATGCCAAAAGCTATGACCGCAATAGCTTGAGGCAAACGGTAGGTGTGATGTTTCAAGATCCGGAGTATCAGCTCTTTGCCACGACGGTGGAAAAAGACGTAGCCTTTGGTTTGAAGTATAGCGGTTTGAGTCCACAGGAGGTAACGGCCCGCGTCCAGTGGGCCCTTGCAACTATGGGTTTTGACTTTGAAAAAGTTCGTTTCCAATCTCCACTGGCCCTTTCCGGCGGGGAAAAACGGCGGGTGGCGATTGCCGGTGTGATTGCGACCAAGCCGCAAATCCTGATCTTTGATGAGCCCATTGCCGGGCTTGATCCGTACGGCCGAGAAAACTTTTTACAGTTTGTGTCACAAATGAATAAAGCCGGGACTACCATAATTATGGTTTCACATAACATGGAGGCACTAGCGGAGTATACCAAACATCTGCTGGTGCTGGATAAGGGCAGGCTGATTGACTCGGGACCGACCCGAGAGGTTTTCGCCCGGCTCAAGCAAAGGAAGAACGGCAGCTTAGGCCAGACTGAAGCGCAAAGAATCGCCACCCTGCTCGCGGAGAAAGATTTGGTTCTTTCTTCCGCCGTCGTCACCTATGACGATTTACTTTCCGCCTTAAAGCAAGAACTGGCTGGAGGTGCTCTGAGATGAGGACGCTACCGACCGGCCAATATATTCCGGGGCATTCATTCCTCCACCAACTCGATGCCCGAGTAAAAATTCTCTGTCTTTTTCTTCTCATGACTGCCGTTATTGGGGCCTCGCCGCTTTGGGGTTACGCCCTGGTGCTGGTGGTGATTACGATGCTTATCCTGCTTTCCGGATTACCGCTACGCTGCGCGGTTGCTTCGGTCCGCCGGATGTGCTGGTTTTTGCTCGCGATTTGGCTGATGAATGCCTTGTTCTTTGCAGGGGAAGATGTACTGGCCTCCTGGGGGATTTTCCAGCTCTCGCGCGGCGGGATGAAGCAAGGCTTCAGAGTGGTGAGTAATGTGGTCCTGATTCTGATCCTTGGTAATCTGCTGACCATGACTACTCTGCCCACCCAGGTCACCACGGCGTTGGAGAGCCTGATCAAACCATTGAAGCTGATCGGTGTCCCTACCGAAGAGGTGGCCATGATCATCAGCGTAGCCATCCAATTTATCCCCACCCTAATGGAAGAAACGGAGTTAATCAAAATGGCCCAGATCGCCCGGGGCGCCAGGTTTGAGAGTAAGAAGCTGTCGGAGCGCGTCGCCAGTTCTCTCCCCTTGGTCGTACCAATTTTTATTTCCGCTTTCCGACGAGCGGAGGAGCTAGCCCTGGCGATGGAGGCGCGCGGCTACCGTAATGCCAAGAACCGTACCAGGTGCCAGAAAGAACCCCTAGAGCTGTATGATTACGTTGCCTTAATAGTCTGTGCTTTAATCTGCCTGCTCCAATTTCTGTTGCCGCGGTAATTGGGCCTTGTGCCTTATTATAGATTACAAATTTTAAAGGAGGTAATATCCCATGTCTAAAATGTCTACAGTAAAATGCTCGATCATTACTGCAGTCTGCATTGGCTTGTGCGTTGTTCTGCCAATGGCGTTCCACTCCATTCCGAATGGTGGCACCCTTTTCAGCCCGATGCACATTCCTGTTCTGTTGTGTGGACTAATTTGCGGCTGGTCTTTTGGACTCCTTTGCGGGTTGGCTGGTCCCTTGCTCTCCAGCCTGATCACGGGAATGCCGCCGATGGCTTATTTACCGTCGATGCTGGTTGAGTTAGCTACTTACGGACTGATTTGCGGACTGATGATTAACCTGGTCCGCACAAAAAAGCTCTATACTGATCTCTACATCAGTTTGGTGGTGGCGCTCCTGGCCGGGCGCATTGTCGCCGGAGTAGCCAGAGCGCTGATTTTTGCGGCTGGCAGATACTCTTTAGCCGCCTGGACCACAAGCTACTTTGTTATGACTTGGCCCGGATTGGTCATCCAGCTTGCGCTCGTGCCGGCCATTGTTGCTGCCCTGATGAAAGCGAAGCTGATCCCGGAGCGGTATCCAGCTCAGGCCTAAAGCATGAAACACGCAACATTTGCCAGCTACTTAAAACGCCAGGCATTGCTGCATCCGAGTATGACAGCGCAGGATGGTGTCAAGTTATGTTTTCAAGCGGCTTTTGGAGCCGAACATCTTTTAACGGATCTGGCTCAAGCGCGAACCGCTCTCTTGGCCGAGTTTGAGCAGACTGCGCCACGGAGGATTGAGGTATTCGAGCCCATCTCCCCTGCATACAGCAGATGTAACCTGGCTGCCTGGAAGGATTGGCAGTTGCCACCGGAATGGCTATACCAAATCTTTCAGCATTCAGCTACCGAAAAAAGGGAAAAGGTCGAGCCTCTTTTTATGGAGTATCTCCAGATTGTTACTGCCTGTGCCGAGCAGGGTATTCTTCCTTTTAACAGCGTGGCGTGGCGGAGCTATATGGACAACTATCTGGCCGATGGGGTGCGCCCTGTTCATCATAGCGAAGCATACCGGCTCAGGGAGGAACCGGCCTACCGTATTGTCAAAAGGGAGTATGAGCGGTTGCTGCCGGTTTTACAAAGGCTCGTTGCAATCCCGAAGCAAGCTGAGCCAAAAATCATCGCGATCGATGGGCGGGCTGCCGCCGGCAAGACTACACTGGCCACTCTGTTGTCTCGGGTGTTAGAGGCTGATGTAATCCGGATGGATGACTTCTTCCTCCCGACGGAGCTGCGTACGGAAGAACGATTGGCGCAAAGCGGTGGGAATATCCATTATGAACGTTTCTGCTCAGAAGTGCTTCCGCATCTAAAGGAGAACGAAAGCTTTTCCTATCGCCGTTTTGATTGTGGGACCATGGACTATGCTGAGTCGCGCCTGATCCAAAGCAGTTCTTGGCGGATTGTCGAGGGTTCTTACAGCTGCCATCCTGTCTTTGGGGACTATATGGATTGCCGGGTTTTTTGTGACGTCTTCGCTGACGAACAGATGCAAAGGATTATTAAAAGAAACGGTCCGGAGATGGCAGAGGTCTTCGCGGTACAATGGATTCCCATGGAAGAGCAATACCTCAAAGCCGAACGCATCAAAGAGCAGGCGGATGTAATAATTATTTAGTCGGTTACCCTGCCGCGTTGGGATAAAAGCGCCGGATATTGAGAATGGATAGTAGCAATCAAGCTACAAAAGCAATCAAACAAACCTCCTCATTTAACTTAGTGAGGAGGTTAATTTTATGCCTTGATCTACCATTGTGCAGCGGACTTCACCAGGGCTTTTTCCCGCTCAGCCAGCCATTTTTCTCCCAGTGTTCCCGATCGGTCGGGTTCCAATCACTTGATTTTTGCATTAAGCCCATTACTTTGAAGAACACTTTTGCCTTTATTCCCGGCTTTGCCTTCCCCTGCTTTTTTAGGATCTTCGCTGCCAAGCAGGCAACTTCTTTTTCGATTCGGGCTTTCCTTTTGGCCGGTATCATCTCCCAATTTGTGGCTCTAATATTTTTCGCATAGCCAAAACTTTTGGGTATTCCCCAGTAAAAAAAGTGCTGCCGCAGATCTTTTGTGACTTTTCTTGCCCCGGCACCAGCAGCGGTCGAAACTGCCAGTCCGATTTTCCCAAACATTTGCGGATGGGGCCGGTGCGCCAGCCAACGGTAGCCCATATGATCAATGTAGTCAATCACAGGCTGATCTAGTCCCGACAAGTTTCTCAGATCATCAATATA
>JAAYGU010000024.1 GCA_012727535.1 Bacillota bacterium
GCAGCCACTGAAGCAGTATCCGAAGCGGTGGCCTCTGTGGGGACTGTGATTATGAACTGGGATCTATTCGGTCTTTTCAAAATGATCTTGGTAAGTGGTAAGTCGCTTCTAGAGTCCACCCTGGCCGACTATGCATTTAAGCTGGATGTCCCTGTTTTGAACTGGTTGCTCAATACCTGGATTATGCCTCACGATTGGGTTCAGGTCGCGACGCAGTTCTTCATCGTTGCCGCCGAGATCCTGATTGGGTTAGCGCTCATCGGGGGCCTGTTTACGGGACCAGCCAGTGCGTTATCACTTGTCTTACTGTTTATGTTTGTTACCACCACCGGTCTCTACCTGTCAAGTTGCTGGATGTTTTTTGCGGCCATCGTCATGCTTTGGGGGGCGGGGAGCATCTTTGGTCTTGACTATTACACGACCCCACTCTTAAAAAAGGGCTGGAAACGATTGGGGTGGGTCAGGCGGTTATACCTCTATCATGACTAAGCCGAGCCGTTGTTACTTGAATTTAAGGTTTCGTCAGAATAGTGTGGGTCAACGGCCTAACGGCGTTTAATATAATGTGATCGTAGGATCGATGAACTGGGAAATACGAAAGAGTTTAACGAATAAAGGCGGTTATTGAACGCTCATGATGAACAAAGCGAATTTGGCATCGCTCAGCGAACCCTGTCTTTCCAGGGAGCGACTGGCCTACGAGGAAGCCCAGCACCTGACGGAGCTGGAGATCAAAAAACTCCTGAAGACAGCGCCGCCGGTGCTCCGACGCCCGACTTCGCATCTGGCCCGGGCAATGGGGAAAGGTTTACGTGCACAGGCTTTGCTGGCTTGCGCCATGGGGGAAGACGGCCTGGTCAGCTCTGGTGCGGTCAAGGCCGCTGCTGCGATTGAGCTGTTGCATCTGGCGACGCTTATTCATGATGACATCATTGATGAGGCTGCTCTGCGCCGGGGTATTGATACCTTACATGTGAAATTTGGCCAAAAGATCGCTGTCCTCTGTGGTGATTATCTGTTCTGCCTTGCTTTTGACTTGGCGGCCTCGATCCGGCCTGAGGAGGTACAGCAGGATAGAATACACGTTGTCCTGCCCTCATACTTTACCCAGATCTGCCTCGGCGAGATCCGGGAATTCAGTAATACCGGGAATCTAGATCTTACTGAGTGTGAGTATTTCCGGATCATATCCGGGAAAACAGCAGCCTTGTTTCAGGCCTCCTTCCACGTTGGCTTTCTGCTTTCGGATCAGCCCCCGGAAATGGAGGAACTTTATCTTCAGGTCGGCCAAGAATTAGGGATCATCTTTCAATTGGCCGATGACTGCCTGGATTTTATATCTTCAGTTAAAAAGGCAAAAAAGCCGGTGCTTATGGATGGCCACCGCGGGGTAGTGACGCTCCCTCTGATTTACGCGCTTCGTGTCGATAAAACGTTACGCGGTCGACTTAAAAAGGGCCTGTCTGCGCAGGAACTGAAAGCGGCCGTGCTTGCCGCGGGTGGGATTGAATATACACAGTCTAAAATGAAGGAACGTCAGTTGAAGGCGAAAAAACTCCTCGCCGTGCTAGGCCCCGAAAACAAAAAAATCCTGCTGGAGCAGTTGCTGGACAGGGTGGCCGCTCTGTAGCTGAGTTGACGGAAGGAAAGAACGCGATGGCTATGAGCACGAGGACTGGGCGCGCACCAATAATGGCGTTGGCTCTACTCCAGAGGATGCTAAGTTATGTCGAGATTAAGACCAAAATAACAAGTGTTTTCCCGTTTCTTATGGGACTGGCTTATCTCCGTCTATCCGGCTATGGGATCGATCCACTGAAGACAGTGGGGTTTTTTGGCGGCATGCTCTGTTTCGATCTGACAGCAACGGCGCTCAATAATTATTGTGATACGAAAAAAAACCAGCAGAATCTCCCGTTTGCCCGGCGCACTGCCAGGAGGATTCTGCTCTTTCTTTTGGCTGTGAGTGTCATCTTCGGACTCTTCCTCGTTTACCTGTCAGATCCAGTGGTTTTGCTCCTGGGCGTCCTCTGCTTCATTTTCGGGATTATCTATTCCTTTGGGCCTGTTCCGCTCTCCCACGGGCCGTACGGTGAGCTTTTCGCCGGCTTCTTTTATGGACTGGTAATTCCGGTCCTTCTGATCTACCTAAATGTTCCTACTGGCGGACTCTTTTCGTATCTTCTTGACAGTGGGAAGTTGTCCATTATTTTAGAGCTCCGTCCCGTGATCGGCCTGCTTTTACTCTCCGTTGTTCCCTTTTGTTTGACAGCCAATATTATGCTGGCTAATAATATATGCGATGTGCAGCGGGATCTGGCGGTTAACCGGTATACGCTTGCTTATTATCTGGGTCCAAAAGCCCTGTGGCTTTTTGCGGGGCTGTATTATGCGGCTTATCTGTCAGTACTCCTGATGGTAGCGGCGGGTTTCCTCCCGCCTCTCAGCCTGCTGCTGTTGCTTTCACTGTTTCCAGTCCAGAAAAATATAAATAAATTCTTTAATAAACAGTGTAAGGAAGAGACCTTCAGCGTTTCGATTAAAAACTTTCTGATCGTGATGAGCCTCCACATCCTCCTGATGTTTCTGGGAAGTTTTCTGCCAGGGTGGGGGCCCCTCTGAGGGACGGATTAAGGCTATTAAAGACAAAATCTGCCGAACGGCAGATTTTGTCTTTAGGCGCAGCTTCTTTTTTTACTTCTTTGGATAATGGAAAATTCTTATTCAATTGGGTAAGAGGCTTCAAACAAACCTTCTCTTTTACCAATTAATGTTATAAAATATAGTATAGTAAAAATTTAATTATTTCAGAAAGGCGGTTATTCAGTAGAAATAACTTTAAGCACTGAAAAGGAATAAAAACGATGAAAGGATGGGCATAAAATTGAAAAGGTTACCTCTGGTTTTATTATTCTGTTGTTTGGTGCTTTGCTTGCTCCTAGCTGGATGTAAGAATAATGGTAGCAGTAGTGGAACCACTATCCGCGGTCAGATCGTGATCAATGGTGAACCGGCCCGTCCGGACCAAGCGATATTAGGTAAAGGGATCATTAATAATAAATAATACTAAACCAGTTGATTAATTAAATTTCGCTAAAGAAGGGCAAAGCTTAGTTTATAGCGATTATCGGTCAAATAATTGTTATAATTTATAGTGCTGGTACATAAAATTTTCTGCAATCGTTATCAGATTCCCGTTATGCTTGACCCGTAAGGCTTAATTTAATTAAAATTATTTTTTTACAAGCTTTGCAATCGATTGCAAGGCTGTCAAGAAAGATGAACGCAAAATATTGGAGATAAAAGAAGAAAGGAGCACGGTACAGGCCATTTAAAGGTTGTTAATCATCCGTTTTTGGCGGGTGATTAATAATACAAAAATAAATGATTAAGGAGGAGTAAGAGTGAGAAAGGTATTCTTCATGCTTTTGGTGGTTTTACTAACCCTAAGCATGGCGGCTTCTGGGGCCCCTAAGGGGGACATCGTCATTGGCTGTCTGCAAGATATTACAGGAGTAACATCAACCTTGGGCAAGATGGTGCAGGAGGGAGCAAACTGGGCGCTCAATGAAATTAATGCCGCCGGTGGTGTAAACGGTCGCAAGATTAGAATGATTACATACGATACCAAAGCAGACGTCCAGGAAGCTATTAACGCGTTTACACGGATGTGCACGCGGGATCGGGTCTCGGCCATTATTGGCCCGCCGGTAGCCAACATTGGCATTGCCATTGCCCCAATCTCTGAAAACTATGATGTACCGGTGCTTGGTTTTGCCATCGATGATCGGGTGACGATGAAAGATGATGGTACGCCCTATAAGAACATGTTTTTGTTCCAACCTTCGGCCAGACAACAAGGTGCGATTATGGCCAACTTTGCCGTCAAAGAGAAAGGCTTAAAGAAGTTTGGGATTATTTATAACCAAGCAAATGCCTACTCTGTATCCTTACTAGAACCATTTAAGGATGCCGCCCGCCAGGCCGGTGCGCAAATCCTAGTTGAGGTTCCGTATCAGCCAACCGATCGAGATTTCAAAACGATGCTCAATAAAATCGTCTCGGCGGGAGTCGATGCCATCTACGCTCCTAACTATACGCAAGAACTGATCTTAATTACGCAGCAAGCGCGGGCCATTGGCTTTGAAGGGCAACTGATTTGTGGATTGGATGCTTGTCCTCCGTTCCCGGCGCTCTGCGGGCCTGAATCAAATGGCATTATTTACATTAACAACATCACAGAAACCGAACCACAAATCCAGGGGATTATCGCGGAATACAAACAAAAGACAGGTAATGATGCGACCAACAAATTCTTCCTCGGCTACGACGTGATGAAGATTCTCGCCAAGGTGATCGGTGAAGTTGGAGATAACCCAGTAGCAGTCAGAGCAGCAGTCGAGAATTTAAAAGGTTACCAAGGTTTAACCGGAAACATTACCATTGATCCGAAAACCCATCAAACAAAGGGTCTGGAAATGGTGATGCATGAAATTGAAAATCAATTACCCAAGATGCTGAAACGTTACGCTGTTCCAGAATAATAAATGATTCAAACCTTTGACTAAGGATCAATCCCCCCTGTAAAAGCAGGGGGGATTGATAACAAAGGAGGAAAACGATGTCACTCCAGATTATCATCAATGGATTTGCTTTAGGTTCTGTCTATGCACTCATAGCGACCGGTTTTTCGCTGATCTTTAATATCCTTAAGTTTTCAAACTTTTCGCATGGGGCCCTCATGACCCTGAGCGCCTTTATCGGCTACTTTGTCTCTGTCCGTACTGGCTGGTCGCTAGTTCCGATTGTCCTGATCTCAATGTTGGCCGGAGGAGTAATTGCCTATATTGGTGAGTTTGTAGCCTTTAGAAAAATTACGCTCCGCCAGACGTCGCCGGTATATTTTTTTGTATCATCGATTACGCTGGCTACTTTATATGAAGGGATTGTCACGATTTGGGTAGGCCCAAATTTCTACAATTATCCGCGCTTCTTTAAAAGTTTGGTGATTAGATTTGGTGATTTTGTCATATCCACCTCGGATCTGATTATGTTTATTTCGTCAGCTGTAGCCCTTATTCTCCTCATGCTCTTTATTCAAAAAACCAGATTGGGCCGGGCGCTCCGCTCTGTCTCCTTTGATCGGGATACAGCTGGGCTGATGGGTATAAATGTGTCCGGAACCATTCAGCTTGCCTTCTTCATCTCTGGCGCTTTGGCCGGACTCTCCGGTGTTTTTTTAGGGATCAACTATACACTCTATCCCCAACTGGGAAACCTGGTTGTCAAAGGATTTATCGCCTCGGTCATTGGGGGTTTAGGCAGCATTTTAGGGGCTGTGATCGGGGCGGTGTTGCTTGGCTTGATGGAGACCTTATTAATTAATTATGTCGGTTCGGGTTATGCGCCGGTCTTTACTTTCCTAATTATGCTGGTATTTTTACTTGTAAGACCCCGCGGTATTGCCGGTATCAACATTCAGGAAAAAGCCTAAGGGGGAAAGGATATGCAATTTTACGCTTCGCTCATCACATTTACGCTAATCTCTGTTATTGCTGTAACGGGTATCTATATTCTGACCGGACTGACCGGAATGTTCTCTCTTGGTCAGGCCTCTTTTATGGCCATTGGTGCCTATGTTTCCGGAGTCCTAGTGGTTAAAGTGGGCTTGCCCTTCTGGCTTTCAGTTTTAATCGCCGTAGTAATCAGTGTGGCCGTTGGTTATGTGGTTGGTTTGCCAACAGTTCGCCTGCGCCGTGACTATATATCCCTGGTGACGCTTGGCTTTGGCGAGGCGATTATCGCTCTCCTTAACCAAACACAGTCCATCACCGGTGGGGCGCTTGGTTTTTCTGGCATTCCCAAAAAGACAACGCTAACTTTAGCATTGGTTTCCGCGGTTTTTTGTATTTTTTTAGTCAGCTGTTTTAAAAGATCAAAATATGGTCGGCAGTGTATTGCCGCCAAAAGTGGGGGGCTTCTTCCGACTGCCAAGCGCATGAAGGAAGAAAAAAGGGGTAGAGAGATTTGTGAGCATTATATCAATGTGGTTGGCCTGACCCCCTATAAAAATGAACGGCCGGAAAATCTACCTTATGGTCTCCAGCGCCGGCTGGAAATTGCCAGAGCGCTGACCTGTCAGCCGAAAGTCCTCCTCCTTGATGAACCGGCGGCCGGTCTTAATCCGACCGAGGTGAAAGAGCTAACGGAACTGATTGGCCGGTTATCTGATGAAATTGGGTTTGCAATTTTGTTGATTGAACATCGTCTGGAACTCGTAATGGGTATTTCCCATCGTATTCATGTGTTGAATTTTGGGGAGACCATTGCGGTCGGTACGCCCGAGGAGATTAAGGAGAATCCGGAAGTGATCAAAGCCTACCTGGGAGAGGAGGAACGCAAATGCTAAAGATTAATAACTTATCCGCCAGTTACGGCCATATAGAAGCCTTAAGAGATGTTTCGATTGAGGCTGAAAAAGGCCAGATTGTAAGTATTATTGGCTCCAATGGTGCCGGCAAAACAACCCTCCTGCGCTGTATTTCTGGTCAGGTAAAACCTACGGCCGGAACAATCGAATTTCTAGGGCGGCCGCTTCCCTCAAAAGTCCATAAAGTTGTGGAAAAGGGTGTGGTCCATGTTCCCGAGGGTAGGCGTACTTTTTGAAGTGTTATGAAACTTATCGGCATGATCTGATCGCGGTCGGTGTGGACATTTATAATGTTGAATACGAGGCAATGGGGGCCGAGTTTGAGTATTTTGAGGATCAACGGTTGCCGGAAACCCGAGATCTACTGGTTACTTGTGCCGAGGACTTAAAAGCCCTGAAAATCCCAGACCCCGCTCGGGACGGGAGGATGCCGTTGTTCCTCGAGGCCGCGGAGCGTATTAATAAAGAAGTGGGTGATGAGGTAGGCGTGAGCGGAACGATCATCGGCCCTTTTACCCTGGCTGCGATCGCGCGAGGTTATGAATATTTTATCTTCGATCTGATTGAAGATCCGGATTTTGCGCATCAGCAACTGAAGTTTGCTCTACAGGTAGGGCTCACCTATGGCCAAGCCTTTGTTGACAGGGGATTAAGTGTCGCCATCAATGAATCCTGGATTGCGCCACCGCTTCTCTCCCCCTTTTTTTACAGGGATTTTGCCGCCAAGTATGAGAGGGAATTGATTTCAGGTTTAAAAGAGTATGGGGCTTCCTCTGTTGCCCTGATTAGCGGCGGTGATACGTCGCCCATTGTTGCGGAGATGGTTAAAACGGGTACTTCCCTTTTAATGTGCGACTACAACAATGACCGCAAACTATTTGCGCAAGTCTGCCGGGAGCACGACGTATTCCTGCGGGCCAGTGTTCAATCGCGGACGGTGGCCGCCGGAACTGATGAAGAAATCTACAGGGAAGCGAAGGTGGTCCTGGATGACTGCGCCGACTACCACAAGTTTATTATGGGCTGCGGGGTAGTGGGTTATGATACGGAGCCGGAAAGGGTTATTAAACTCCGGGAAATGATTGAAGAATTAAATCCGAGAAAACCGTAAGAGAGAGGGACAAGGATGGACAAGATGAGCACGGAATTGGGTTTTAAGGTATTACACTTTGGGGTTAATTGTGATGATGAACAAAGCGCCAAAAAAGTAGCTGTAATTTTTGGCAGCGTATTTGGTTTACCGCTTAAAGAAGGGAAGAGTTCAATCTTTGCCGGTCCCCTGATCGAGTTGATGAAAGGTTCAGGTCGAGGCAGATGTGGCCATATTGCGATTGGCACCAATGATCTGGACAAAGCCAGAAAATATCTTGAAGATTTGGGCATGGAATTTGATGATCACTCTGTGAAGTATGACAGCGAAGGCAAGCCAATTCTGATCTACTTAAAAGAGGAAATCGCGGGGTTTGCTGTTCATCTTCTTCTGGAAGAGTGATTTACTAAACTACTTTATCTGTAGTTTAACCGATGGAGTACAAACGGACGCCACAATCTATATTGGTTTGGGGATATGTGCTATTTTGGAGATATGTGCTATGATTGATGGGAGGATAATGAGGTGGTGTAATGACAACTCTGAAAAAGGTTGCCGAATACGCCGGAGTTTCTACTAGTACAGTATCCCGGGTCATTGCCGGCAAACCCTATGTCAAGGAAGAGACGAGACAGCGGGTATTAAAAGCAGTGCAGGAACTATCCTATAGCCCTAACATCCTGGCGAAAAGCTTGAAAGTGGGACGTACCAATACCATCGCCTTAATGGTACCCAGTATTCAGAACCAAATGTTCCCGATTGTGACCAGGGGTGTTGAGGATACCGCCCGCAAGCACGGTTATACAGTAATCCTCTGTAACACCGATGAGAACATAGAGGTTGAAAAGGAATACATAAGGAAACTCCAGAATCGATGGATTGACGGCTTTATTGTCTGTTCAATGCTGCCCGACAGCGACCATATTAGAAAATTGAAAGCCGACGGTTTCCCAGTAGTTTTAACCTCGCGTTACTATGGCGATTCAATTGATGCAGTGATCATTGACAACTATCGTGCAGCCTATGAGGCGGTCTCTTATCTCATTATAACCGGTCATAAGAAGATCGCAATTGCCTTGGGGAGAAGGCAACTTTCACTCTATCAACAAAGACTGGAGGGTTATCTTGATGCCCTCAAAGATCATGGTCTCCCAATCGATGAACGACTGATTATGAACGAAACGAATGGAACCAATAGCTTCTATGAGCTTACCCAAAAACTACTCGACGGTCCTGTTATCCCCGACGCGATCTTTGCGACTAGTGATCCCAAAGCGATTGTGGTAGTCAGAGCAATTAAAGACCGGGGATTCCGCATACCGGAGGATATTTCCGTATTGGGAATCGACAATATTGAAATGAGTGCTTTTATGGAACCACCACTTACCACAGTATCCCAGCCCTTATATGAGATGGGCGCTCTAGCCGCCAAAAAACTGATTGATTTAATCGACCATAAAAATAAGAGTGAGGAACCTCCTGCTCCTGTGGTGGATGTTTTAGAGACTGAATTGATCATTAGGAAATCTACCGCCAGGAGGAAGTAACTTTTATGAATCGTTTTGGGATTAATCTCTGGAACTGGGTACCGGTCTTTGCCGATGAACATTTAAATCTAATTGATCGTGCGGCGGAGATTGGGTTTGGTGCCGTTGAAATTGGGATGAACCAAATCAATTTCAATTATGCCGCCGTGCGCGAAAGAATTGAGGCGAACAACCTGGAGCTGACATTATGTGCGGCGCTTACTAAAGGCAGGGACATCTCAAACTTTGATGAAAGGATTAGAAATAATACAAAAAAGTATTTGCGCGAATGCCTGTACGCCGCGGAGCAGATGAAAGCCCGGTTGTTGGTTGGTCCCCTGTTTGCCGGAGGCGGGAAAGCACATCATTTAAGCGCGGACGATCGCCAAAGAGAGTGGGAGCTTGCAGTCTGTGGGTTAAGGGAAATAGCGGACGTTGCCGCAGACTGCGGGGTTGTGCTCGGTTTAGAACCCATTAATCGCTACCGTACTAGTGTCGTCAACACTGTTGAGCAGGCCCAACAGATGCTTTATGATATAGGTAAGCCCAATATTAAAATTCTCTTCGATATGTACCAGGCTAATATTGAAGAAGCGGACCTCTGTGTTGCCCTGGAGACAATATTAAAAGCTAATCAACTGGTTCATTTCCACGCTTGCGAAAACCATAGAGGGGCGCCGGGGATGGGGCACATACCATGGCATAAGCTAATCCCTCTGCTTAAAAAGTATAAGTACGAGGGGCATGTGACCATGGAGACTTTTGTTGAAGGCGCATTGGACGGAGCATGGTATAATTTTGGGGTTACCCAGGATGAGTTGGCGGAGATTGGACTGAGGAACCTCAGAAAACTTTTTAATTAAAGGATTGATCTATCTATTTTTTGCAATCGATTACAAGGCAGTGTTTTGATCTTAAACATAAAAAAGGAGTGGATCTGTAATGGCAGCTTTTGAGAAATTCAACTTTAAAACTCTGGATGAGATTAGAGGCAAGGTTGAAGCACTGGGCGTGAAAGTTAATTTTTCTACCGATCTGTCACCTTTAGCAAAACCGGTAAAGATTGGTACAAGAACCGCGCCCAATGCCCTCGCCATTTTGCCGATGGAAGGTTGTGACAGCGAACAAGACGGTAGTCCGTCTGAACTGGTGAAAAGAAGATACCAGCGCTTTGCTGCCGGGGGAGCCGGGCTACTCTGGTTTGAAGCCTGTGCTGTCGTTCCCGAAGGGAAAGCAAACCCTCTCCAGATGTCTCTAACCAAAGGGAACGCCGGGGCATTTGCCGAACTGGTTAAAAATACAGATTTATGGGCAGAGGAGGCCAACGGTCGTGGCCATAAGCCGGTGAAGGTACTCCAGTTAACCCACTCTGGCCGGTATTCGCGTCCGGTGGATGTCGCGGCACCAATGGTGGCCCAGCACGACCCCCTGCTCGATCCCAGAGTTGGACTGGCTCCGGACGCACCGGTCGTTACCGATGAGTACCTGGATGAGTTGATCGAAAAATATGTAGAGGCCGCCTTACTGGCCAGGGAAGTTGGGTTTGACGGTGTTGACATTAAAGCCTGTCATCGCTATTTAATCTCCGAGCTTTTAGCCAGTCATACCCGAGAGGGTAAATATGGAGGCAGTTTTGAAAACCGCACCCGTTTTTTACTTGATACCATAAAAGCCGTTCGTCAAGCAGTGGGCGATGATTTTATTATTGCCTGCCGTTTTAATGTCTTTGATGCGCATCCCTATCCCTATGGCTTTGGTGTGAGTAAAGATGATTGCTGGGTGCCGGATTTAACAGAGCCGCTGGCCCTTGTGCAATTACTAGTCGACAACGGTGTAGATCTTCTTAGTAATTCGGCCGGAAACCCTTATTATCGATTCCCCCAGGTGACCAGACCATTCGACCAACCTACGATTGGGGGAGAAACCCCTAATGAGCACCCCTTAGAGAGTGTGGCTAGGCTCTTTGAGTTTACGCGCCAGATTCAAAAGGCGGCGGGCAGTGTCCCGGTGGTCGGCAATGGTTATAGCTGGCTACGGCAATTCCTGCCCTATATCGGAGCGGCTAATTTGGCGGATGGTTCCTGCTCGATTGTCGGTCTTGGACGACAAGGATTTGCTTACCCAGATGCACCAAAGGATATTTTGACCAAAGGGGAGATGGATCCGAAAAAATCCTGCATCGCTTGTAGCAAATGTACACAGATCATGCGTGACCACGGCCGGACAGGTTGTGTGATTAGAGATCGTGAAGTTTATGTCCCATTGTACAATGAAGCAAGAAACAATGCCCAAAAAAGTGGAAAATAAAGGTGGTAACGATGAGTAAATTAATCAATAGAGTCGGCAGAGTGGTTGCGCCTGGGGTTGTTGAATTTTTAAAACGCCAGGTTGAAGAAGCAGGCCCCCACCAGGTAGTAGTGAAAATTGTTTCCAGTGCCATCTGTGGCAGTGACTTACATATTTTCAAGGGCAAACATCCGTCAGCCCCCTTACCGGTTACCATCGGCCATGAGTTTTCGGGTGAGGTTGTGGCAACAGGCAGTGAAGTTACAAAAGTTAAAATTGGCGATCGAGTAACGGTCGAGCCGGTGGTCACCTGTGGAAAATGTATGCCCTGCCGGACTGGCAATTACGGGTATTGTGAGCAGATCAGTTTTACTTATCGCACCGGAAACGGGGCAATGGCTGACTATATAACAGTGGAAGAGGCTTATCTGTATAAACTGCCCGAGCACTTATCATACGATGCCGGGGCGCTCCTTGAACCCCTCTCCGTGGCGACTCATGCCGTGCGTCGCGCAGAGATCGAAATGGGAGAAAAGGTTCTGGTCATTGGCGCCGGTGCCATTGGCCTACTCATTGCTGCTCTCTGCAGGCTCAGGGGGGCAACCGAGGTAGCGATCGTTGATTTTTTACCTAAACGCCTGGAAATGGCTATGGAGCTTGGGGCGACAACCGTAATTAACCCGTCGGAACAAAGTGTTGAAGAGGCGGTTAAGGAATTAACCGGAGGGAGCGGGGTTGATAAATCCTTCGAGTGTGTAGGAATGGAGGTAACCTTTAACCAGGCCATGATGGCACTGAGAAAGAATGGGTTGGCAACGATCGTGGGTATTTTTGAGCAGCCCCAGATCACCATCCCCGCCACCCGTTTTATTACCCATGAGATCAGAGTACAGGGTTCTCAGGGTTATTGTTGGGATTTCCCTGTTGCGCTTGAGATGTCAAAATACATAGATCTTGAAAAGTTGATTACCCACCAATTCCCGCTAGAGGATCTGCAACAAGCTCTGGAAACAAGCATCGATCCAAATTCAGGTTCGATCAAAATAGTTTTGCACCCATAAATTACTGGAAAGGGAGTGTAGCTATGAAGAAAACAGCGATTGTTACTGGCGGGAGCCGGGGAATTGGCTTTGCTATCGCCCGTCAGTTAGGGGAAGACGGATACAACATTGTCATTCTGGCCAGGAACCCAGAGGAGAGTTATAAAGAAAACTTAGAAGAGTTGACCAAAAGAGGGATTGAGTACCTTTATGTCCAGGGGACGATTGCCGAGGCGGAGGATAGGAAGAAATGTGTTGAGGAAGCGGTTCAGCAGTTTGGCCGCATTGATGTCCTGGTCAATAACGCCGGGGTAGCCCCCACGGTCCGTGCCGATCTGCTCGAGATGACTGAGGAAAGTTTTGACCGGGTGATTGGGATCAATACCAAGGGAACGATGTTCATGACTCAGATTGTAGCCAAGCAGATGCTGAAGCAAGAACCGCTCGGACCGAAGAGAGGAACGATTATCAACATTTCCTCATGTTCAGCCGTGGTCTCTTCGACAAATCGGGGTGAATACTGCGTATCAAAAGCCGGTATTTCCATGCTCACTACCTTATACGCCGATCGCCTGGCCGGTGAGGGTATCCTGGTCCATGAGGTCCGGCCCGGTGTGATTGCGACGGACATGACTTCCAAAGTAAAGGAGAAATACGATAAACTTATTGCGGATGGCATGTTTCCAATTAAGCGGTGGGGCCAGCCGGAAGATGTTGCCGACGTCGTTTCGGCGCTCTGTTCTGATAAGTTCCTGTATACCACGGGTAACTACATTGATGTTGATGGTGGGTTCCATATCAAAAGATTGTAATAAGGAAAACAGCTTATATATCCCTCCCCTTTAACATGCCTAAGCTTGTTGGAGTAGGGACTAATTAGAAATATTTAAAGCTTTACCTGGCCGGGACAGAATCGAAGAATACTATGCCCAGAAATTCAAGTCAGGGAGAACACCATTCTGTCCCGGCGGAGATTATAACTAAACTGGATTTTATACCGGGGAAAAAGATAATTACCTTCGGAGAAGGAGGGCAAGATGAGGGAGACTGTAATAGAAATCAAAGGTTATCCCATTAAAGTTTACTCCTTTAATACTGTCGTGGTCGGGACGGGGGCCGCAGGCTTAAATGCGGCGGATCGGCTGGCGGGTTATGGGCAAAAGGATATTGCCATTGTGACCGAGTATGTTAACGCCGGGACCTCCAGAAATACCGGCTCCGACAAACAGACTTACTATAAGTTAACCTTGTCAGGTGGAGAGCCAGACTCCGTAGAGGAGCTGGCCCAAACTCTCTTTGACGGGCAGTGTGTCGATGGCGATCATGCGCTGTGCGAGGCGGCGCTGTCGGCACAGTGTTTTCTAAGACTGGTGGAGCTTGGCGTTCCCTTCCCGCGTAATCGGTTTGGTGAATACATCGGCTACAAAACCGACCATGATCCGAGAAGGCGTGCCACCTCAGCCGGTCCTTACACCTCAAAGTTTATGACGGAATGCCTGGAGCGCTCCGTCCGGGAGAAGAAGATTCCAATCTTCGATCGATTACAGGTCATTAAGATTCTTACCAACGGTAACCGGCTCCGGGGAATTCTCTGCCTTAATCTTAAAGATACCCGGGAGCCAGAAGAAAGATATATTGCCTTTAACTGTAGAAACCTAATATATGCTACCGGTGGTCCGGCCGGGATGTACGCCGATTCGGTCTACCCCTTTGGCCATTATGGCGCGACGGGGATTGCTTTTGAAGCCGGGGTCAGGGGGAAGAATCTGACCGAGTGGCAATATGGTTTGGCCTCACTCAAGCCCCGCTGGAATGTATCCGGCACTTATATGCAGGCCCTGCCTAAGTTTATCTCCACGGACCAAGATGGTAATGATCCAAGAGAGTTTCTCTTTGATTTCTTCCCGGATAAAGGCGTGATGCTCACCAATGTGTTTTTAAAAGGCTACCAGTGGCCCTTTGATGTCCGCAAAGTCCGGGATGGTGCTTCGATTATTGATCTCCTGGTTTACATTGAGACTTGCTTGAAGGGACGCCGGGTTTTCCTTGATTACCGTGAAAACCCCGGAAATGAGGCGATCGACTACTCCGCTCTTTCCAGCGAAGCCCGGGAGTATCTGGAGCGGGCCGGGGCAACCTTTGGTACACCGATCGAAAGGCTTGCTCATATGAACGCTCCGGCAGTAAGCTTTTATAAGGATAAAGGGGTGGACCTTTACCAGGAACCGTTGGAGATTGCCCTCTGTGCCCAACATAATAATGGCGGGTTAACCATTGATCAGTGGTGGCAAACCAATGTGGAAGGTCTTTTTGCCGTCGGGGAAGTCAGCGCCAGCCACGGTGTTTATCGTCCTGGTGGCTCTGCGCTCAACGCCGGCCAAGTGGGCTCGACCAGAGCAGCCCAGTATATTGCTGCTCACGGTATAGGCGAGCCGTTAGCGGTAGAAACATTCCATGCCGAGGTGGCCTCTTCTGTCAGTGATGCCCTGGCGCTGGGCGAGGCGGTCCTGGACGAAACTGATAATGTCGAACAGATCTGGATCGAGGCCGCTAAACGGATGAGCCGCTTTGGGGCGGCGATTCGCAGTCTTGATGGCCTATTACAGGCTATTGCCGCGACGAAAAAAGAACTCTTGGACTTTAATCGGAAGGTTAAAATCTCCTCTCCGCAGAAGCTGCCCAAGGTTTATCGCCTATACGATGTTCTTCTCTGCCAGTATGTTTATCTAAATGCGATGGTCGATTACATCCAAAAGGGGGGAAAGAGCCGGGGCTCTGCCCTTTATACCGATCCGAATGGCCAACTTCCCTATGAAAATCTGCCGGATATTTTCCGCTTTGCCCTTGATGACGGTACGAGAGGCGACCAAGTACAGGAAGTATCCTATGTCAATGGTCTTGCTGAGTTCAATTGGCGAAAGGTGCGGGAAATTCCAAAAGAGGACGACTTCTTTGAGAATGTGTGGAGAAGTTTTCGGGAAAACGGCAATGTATATTAAAGTTAAGGAGATGGAGATTGATGGCTTCTCATGCTTTGCGGCCAAGAGGCAATATTAAATTGAAGTTATTAACTGTTTGTCTACATCTGTTAATGCTCTTTTATGCTTTCTCGGTAACGATGATCGCCCCGATGCTGCCGGTCCTGATCGAACAGTATAACTTAAGTTTAGGCCAAGGCGGGCTCTTCATGACTTTTCTGAGCATCGGGGGGATTTTAGCAATCCTCGCTGGTGGGATGGTCATCGATCGGCTCAAAAAATCATTAGTGGTGGGCGCTTCCTTTCTGGTGTATAGCTGCTGTCTGCTTTTGATGGATTTGGTCCCTTCCTTTAAAGTTCTTTTAGGCATGTTTTTTATCTTAGGGGCTAGTACAAAACTGCTCGATACAACAATCAATGCGTTTGTTTCCGATCTTCATGGGGATAACCGGAGTTTTCAGATTAACCTGTTGCATACCTTTTTTGGGATTGGGGCTCTTTTAGGGCCCCTCTACTCAAGAGTCCTACTTACGCACGGAGTTTTCTGGGGGAACACTTTCCGCCTCCTTGGTGCGATCTGTCTGTTCATCATGTTGTTATACACCGTCTCTTTAAAGGTGTATCCAGAGAGTGGGCAGAGGATGAAAACCTCAGGCGCAAAAAGTCGCTTCGGATTTGTTTTTAGCCGAGAAATAATTTTACTCTGTATCATTATGATTTTGTACAAAGGGCATCAGTCTGGTGTTAACAACTGGCTTCCCATGTACTTACAGGATACCCTTAAATTTGATCCTTTCTTCTCCAGTTTGGCCTTGTCTGTTTTCTGGGTGGGTTTGATTTTGGCCAGGCTCACCTGTCCCAGGTTGTTGCGTTGGATTGACTCTCGGCAACTGCTTCTCTGGGGTAACTTCCTGGGGGGAATCATCTTATTAGGTGGTCTCATCATTAATATTCCGCTTGTTCTAATGCTCTCTGTCGGTATTACGGGTTTCTTAACGGGAGCAACCATGCCACTTTTAATCGTATTAGGCTGCGACTGGTATCCAGAGAACTCTGGCGCAGTGTCATCGATGATTTACTTAAGCAGTACCTTTTCCAACATGCTCTTTCCTTGGGCGATCGGAGTGGTCGGTGAGGCCACTAGCTTTAAAGGGGGGATGTTGCTTACCGGCCTTCCCCTGCTCATGATCTTAATTTTTATCCTGCCACTGCTCAAAAGGGATTCTTTTAAAGAGCGTTAACTTTGCGATGAAATTAAAGGAGATATGTGGGGTTGAGTGGAATAGCGTGAGCATTAACGGGAAAACCAAAAGGAGGAGTTTGATGCAAAAAGCTGATGGCATGAATTATGCCCCAACAGGAAAACCGAAACCAGTATGTCAGCCCGGAGATTTTGTCTTTGCCGCGGTTGCCTTAGATCATGGGCACATTTACGGAATGTGCAACGGTCTGAGAGAAGCTGGGGGAACGCTGAAATATGTTTATGATCCGGATCCACAGAAAGTCGAGGCTTTTTGCCGAACCTACCCGGGAGTGCAGGCTGCCCGTTGTGAGGCAGAAATACTGGAGGATCCGGCAGTTCATTTGGTGGCCGGTGCCGCCGTTCCCTCTGAACGCTGCGCTTTAGGACTGCGGGTCATGAATCATGGTAAAGACTATTTTACCGACAAAGCTCCCTTTACCACCTTGGAACAGTTGGAAAGCGCTAGGGCAGCCGTACAGAAAACCGGTATGAAGTACATGGTTTATTATAGTGAACGGTTACACGTGGAGAGTGCCGTATTTGCCGGCCAGCTCATTAAGGAGGGAGCGATCGGGCGGGTGATTCAGGTGATTGGCTTAGGACCGCACCGGTTGAGAGCTTCGTCCCGGCCGCCATGGTTCTTTGAGAAAGCAAAGTACGGCGGGATTTTATGCGACATCGGCAGTCATCAGGTCGAACAGTATCTCTATTTTGCCGGTGTTAAAGACGCACAGGTCGTCCGGAGCCAGGTGGCCAATTTCAACCACCCGGAATATCCGGAGTTGGAGGATTTCGGCGAAGTCATGTTGGTCGGTGATAACGGCGCCACCAACTATTTCCGGGTCGACTGGTTTACGCGAGACGCATTAAGCGACTGGGGTGACACGAGGACGATTATTCTGGTGACAAAGGGCTATATTGAACTAAGGAAACATATTGATCTATTGCGCGATCAGACGGCCGACCATGTTTATCTGGTCAATGATGAAGTGGCAAAGCATTTTGCAGTCAACGGAGAAGGCGGGTTTCCCTTCTTTGGCGAGTTGATCCTTGATTGCCTGAACCGGACTGAGAAGGCTATGACCCAGGAACACGCCTTTAAAGCGGCAGAATTATGTTTGAAAGCCCAAGCACAAGCAGTAGTTATTGAATAGAGGAGGATATTAATGGATAAAGTGCGGATTGGCCTGATTGGACTGGGCGCGATCGGGATAAAGCATGCCAACAGTCTAATTGGAAATAAAGTTCCCGGCGGAAAGCTTACGGCAGTATGTGATAGCGGGCCGAACCGCCGTCAATGGGCGAAAGAGAATTTAGGTGAGGAGATCAAAGTTTTCGATCAGGTTGAGGCTTTGCTGGATTCCGGTCTGGTCGACGGGGTGCTGGTTGCTACGCCGCACTATACACACCCGGAGCTGGCGATTCAAGCACTGGAAAAAGGGTTACACGTCCTGATTGAAAAACCGGCTGGGGTCTATACCAAGGAAGTGCTGCGCATGAATGAAGTAGCGGCCAAAAACAGCGACTTGGTTTTCGGGATTATGTATAATAGACGGACCAGTCCGGTCTACCGCAAACTACGGGATTTGGTTAAAGACGGGGAATTGGGTGCGATTAAACGGACGAACTGGATCATGACCACTTGGTACCGTCCGCAAAGTTATTACGATTCGGGAGAGTGGCGTGCGACCTGGGCCGGAGAAGGCGGCGGCGTCTTGTTGAACCAGGCTCCGCACCAGCTTGATCTGTGGCAGTGGATTTGTGGTATGCCCAAACGGGTCCGGGCTTTTTGTGCTTTTGGTAAATATCATCAGATTGAAGTGGAAGATGATGTGACCGCCTATGTCGAATATGAAAACGGCGCGACCGGAGTCTTCATCACTTCTACCGGGGAGACACCCGGAACCGATCGCTTGGAGATCATTGGCGATCGGGGGAAAGCAGTCGTTGAAAATGGAGAATTACAGTTCTGGCGTCTCCGGGTATCGGAACGGCAGTTTAATCAGGAGTATAATGGTCGTATTGGCGAACCGGAATGTTGGAAGTGTACAGTGCCAATTGTTGGGGAAGAAACCGCCCACGCCGGAATTATGAGTAATTGGGTGGAGGCGATTCTGAAAGGCACGCCGGTGGTGGCTCCGGGCAGTGAGGGGATTAACGGTTTGGAACTTTCCAACGCCATGTACCTTTCAACCTGGACCGACCGTTGGGTGGAACTTCCGATCGATCACGACCTGTTCTACGAAGAGTTACAGAAAAAAATTAAGAATTCCACTTTTAAAAAAGCCGGAAGTGGAGAGTAAAACGATGGATGAGTAAGAAGAACAAACCCGGACAACCAGTCCGGGTTTGTTTAATGTTAGGTTTAGCGACTCCAAATTACCCTTGTATCATAGGTGCGACCGACGCCATTAAATTGTCCGTGGATATATCCTTCTCCGCCATTGTAGGGCGGAACTAGTTCAGGGGTATTCCGGTAAGCGGCCTCTAAAGCGAGTAAGGCCAAAGGTTCGAGCGCGGAGAAGCGGGCGTTGACCCGGGAAGGGCTTTCCAGGAAAAACTTATTCCGGTATTTTGTCTTGATAATATTCTGCCCGATTACGGTGGCCAGTTCCAGATAAGCCGGCTCTTTGTAAGCTTGGTAAAGGTTTAGGATGCCCAGGAGAGCGATTGGATCCGAATTTTTGGTATACAGGTTGACCTTTACAGCCTGACCGGGAAGGGTCCCTAAATCCCCCAAGTCGTGTCCAAGCGCAATGTGGCGGGCGACCTTCCAGAGCTCCAGATCGTCGATTAAACGGAAAGCGTAAGCGTAGGTGTAGAAAAAGAGGGAGTTGGCTTTTTTGGCGGTGAAGACTGTCCCGGCCTCGCCGTAATAACCATTTCTGGGGAGAACAAATCCGGTCAGATCAGTTCCATCTGCCCAGAGGGGACGGAGTCGATTGCTTTCAGGAATATATGCATGTTTCGCATAAGCTACCAACCCCTCATGCGTCCAGTCCAGGAACTCCCGGCCTTCTTCTCCCAGCAGTTCAGCGAGTTGAAGCTGGATCAGGCCATTATGGGCATAAATATTCTCTGCTTTATCGGGTAAGATGAGGTAACCTTCTTTGGCAATAGAGCCGAACTCAGGGCTTAATTGATTTTCGGCCCGGTCGCCATATTTCGAATTGGTATATTTAAAATCCGTAAAGTTGGGGGGCGGAATCTCTTTGCGGGTGGGTTTACTGTATTGGTAGACACCAAGCTTGGTTTCCGGGTGACGCGCTTTGACATACTGATAAGCCAGGCGTTTGCTCCAGGTCAAAGCGTCGGGATCACCGGTATAATGATAGAGCATAGCCGCGGCATAGATTAAATCTGTCCCGGCGTTGATAAAGGTTAAGCCATCACCTTCAAAGAATGGTTCGGGATCAGTAAAGTTATGCTTCCATAAGCGGCCCATCGACTTTGACCAGCTTCCGTGCCTATTCATATCCAGGGTGCTCCAGTCGATGACATGGGCATTCCAGACGGCTTGTAGATATAATTCCGTGGCCTCCGGGTCAACCTCCCACATCAAATCGTAAAACGGAAAATGGTTCTTCAGTTCGTGGCTGTTGGCATCAAAGCCATAAGCGCGGGTATCGGACTCCAGATCAATAAAGGTATGTCCTCCCCAGTATAAAAGTCCGTTCGCACTCCGGTAGTTTTTGAACATGTAGTCGATTGCTTCTTTGGCGGCGTTCTTATATTTGGGGTCGCCGGTTAGATTACTAAGGGCGGTTAGGGTCCGGAAGAGGTTTTGTTGGCTTGCTTGATTGGAGATAATCCACTGATTATTCCTATACAGCCAGCGCACGGGCTCCAGCGTGTTGATGTTTAAGCCATCAATAAACAAGGGGGTATGCTCTTTCCCGTAGACATCGCGTCCTTTCGCCAGAATTTGATCGCCAAACTCCCGGACGGCCTTAAGCCAGGGGCTCTCCGGCTCCGCAGGGGTGGCGGAGAAGAGAGGTTGAGCTTCGACAATGATCAAGCAGAGCATAAGTATGAATAAGCAGCGAAAAGAAGTTTTTCTCAGATCAAACTTCATAAAGATTATCCTCCTTAAAAATTTGGAATGATACATTTTAATTCCACTTCAGGAGAGAATCCCCTGCTAAATATTTCCTGGCCTCCCAAGGTCTGTTTAGGGTGTTGGAAGGTTCTTTTTTGTAGCAAATATAAAGTTATTATTCCGACGGTGGTTTATTTTTGGCCTAGAGGGGGCTTGTGATCATCAATATTATGGTATAATAAAATATTCATATATTTGGTAAAAATCAGCGAAAGGCGGAGTTGGAATGAGAAAGACTTCACCCTCTGAAAAAACCCTGTGTTTGTGGTATAAAAACCCGGCCGCCGAATGGAATGAAGCTTTACCGATCGGGAACGGCCGGTTGGGAGCGATGATCTACGGACAGGTCGAGGAGGAAAACCTGGCCTTGAATGAGGACAGTCTCTGGTACGGCGGGCCACGGGACCGCAACAATCCTGATGCGCGTAAATATCTGCCGGAAATCCGCCGCTTGATCTTTGCCGGTGAGATTAAAAAGGCCGAACGCTTGGCCACTTTGACCCTTGGCGGGACACCGGAAAGCCAAAGACATTACCTGCCCCTGGGCAACCTGTATTTAAGTTTTCTGACGGAGGGGTTGTTCTGCGGCCAGCTGGAAGCGGCGGAGAATTACTGCCGGGTTTTGGATTTAAACCAAGGACTGGTGCAAGTTACTTTCCAAGCGGGAGAGACCGCATTCGTCCGCGAGTACTTTGCGAGCGCCGTCCATCAGGCCTTGATTCTCCGGCTCACGGCCAGTAAGCCTGGGCAGATTTCTTTTCTTGCCCGTTTCCGGCGGGGACGTTACTTGGAGAAAACGATAGCGGCCGCCGATACTCTACGCATGCTCGGCCATAGCGGTGGTCAAGACGGGGTGGAGTTTTGTGTTGCCGTGCGGGCGGTGGCTGATGGCGGGACCATCACTCCCCTGGGAGAGAACTTATTGGTGGAGCAGGCGGATGCCGTCACGTTAATCATCACCGCAGCCACTACTTTCCGCTTTCCGGACGCGGAGGCCGCCTGCCTGGCGCAACTGGAGGGAGCGGCCCGCTTTCCCTATCAAACCTTGAAAGCGGAGCATATCAAGGACTACCAGGCGCTGTTTCACCGCGTGAGTCTGAGCATCGCTGGCAGGCCGGAGCCGGAGGAAGCGTCCGGCGCCGGGGATCTGTCCAAACTGCCCACCGATGAACGGCTGAAGCGTTTACAAGCGGGATACGATGATCCCGGCTTGATGGCGCTTTATTTCCAGTTTGGCCGGTATCTTTTAATCAGCAGTAGCCGGCCGGGGGCTTTACCCGCCAATCTACAAGGCATTTGGAATGATCAGATGCTTCCACGCTGGGACAGCAAATATACGATTAATATCAATACCGAGATGAATTACTGGCCGGCGGAAGTCTGTAATTTGGCCGAGTGCCACCTGCCCCTCTTTGATCTGATTGAAAGGATGCGGGAGCCCGGGCGGCGTACGGCACAAGTAATGTACGGCTGCCGCGGTTTTGTCGCCCACCATAATACGGACATCTGGGCGGATACCGCACCGCAGGATCTTAACCCTCGCGCTACTTATTGGCCGCTGGGAGCGGCTTGGTTGTGCTTACACCTCTGGGAACACTATGCTTTCTCGGCGGACCTGGAATTTCTGGAGAAAGCATATCCTACGATGAAGGAAGCGGCCGAGTTTTTCCTGGATTTTCTGATCGAGGATGACCAGGGACGTTTGGTCACTTGTCCGTCGGTCTCGCCGGAGAATAAATATCTCTTGCCAAACGGGGAACAGGGCTCATTATGCGCCGGTCCGGCAATGGACAACCAGATCCTGATTACTCTGTTTACCTGTTGCATCAAAGCCGCGGATCTCTTAGGACGGGACCGGGAGTTTGTGCAGAGCCTCAAGGAGGTCTTGGCGAAGATTCCCCGGCCGCAAATCGGGCGTTACGGCCAATTGCAGGAATGGTTGGAAGACTATGCGGAAGCCGATCCCGGGCACCGTCATCTCTCACACCTATTTGCCCTTTATCCGGGGAATTTAATTACCCCGCGGGAGACACCGGAACTGGCCAAGGCGGCCCGGGTAACCCTGGAGCGGAGGTTGGCGCACGGCGGGGGACATACCGGTTGGAGCAGAGCCTGGATCATAAATCTCTGGGCACGGTTGGAAGAGGGAGAAAAAGCCGGGGAAAATCTCAGGGAATTATTATGCCGGTCGACCTTACCCAATCTCCTTGATACCCATCCACCATTCCAGATTGACGGTAATTTTGGTGGAACTGCGGGGATTGCCGAAATGCTGCTGCAGCGCCACGCCGGTGAGCTTTATCTTTTACCGGCAGTGCCGAAAAATTGGGTGAGTGGCCGGATTACGGGGCTCAGGGCGCGGGGCGGTTTTACGCTCGACATTGAATGGGAGAAGCAGGCTTTCAAGTCGGCTTGCCTACGTTCAGCTGGCGGCGGGTGGTGCCGGGTCAGGATCAAGCAGCTTGCTCCGGAGGCACGCTCCATTGTCGTTTTCAACCAGGGCCGCCCGGTAACGCAAGTCTCGGCTACCGATTCCGTGGTTGAATTTATGGCCGCGGCACAGGCGGAGTATTGGATAGAAACGAGAAGTAAATTCGTTAAAAAATGGTTTTAAAAAAGAGGAATTTATGAATCGGAATCTAATATACTGAATCACCATTCAAATTAAAGAAAGAAGGGTTGTTATGAAAAAATACATCTGCACGGCTTGTGATTTTATTTACGATGAGGCGGAAGGCTATCCGGAAGACGGGATTGCTCCGGGAACCAAGTGGGAGGATGTGCCGGAGGATTGGTTATGTCCTTTATGCGGGGTTGGAAAGGAATTTTTTGAGCCTGTAGAATGAAGTTTTTCGGTGGGTGAAGTTGAAGGAGGAATTTTCCTCCTTCTTTTTTTGGCTAATGGTCTCTTGACAACCGGGGAGCAGGCGCTATAATAGAAGTATAGACCGAACATACGTTCGTAAAGGAAGGGTTAAGACAGCATGAAGATTAAGCTTTTTCATCCCAACCAAAATTCAAAACTTGCCTTACCGGCTGTTAGTCAAATCTCAGCCGGTTTTCCTTCCCCGGCTGAGGATTATCTCGAAGCCGTCCTCGATTTAAACCAGGCGCTTGTTAAAAATCCCAGTTCAACCTTTTATGGGACGGTCAGAGGGTGCTCGATGACGGAGGCGGGCGTGGACAACGGGGATCTGTTAGTGATCGACAAATCGCTGCCTTACCGCCATCAGGCGTTGGCCGTTTGCTATCTGGATGGTGAATTTACTTTGAAGCGGATTAAAGTTGAAGGTCAGAATTTATATCTGATGCCAGCCAATCCTAGGTATGAACCGATCATGGTCCATGCCGAGCAGGATTTTTACGTCTGGGGCATCGTCACCTATGTGATCAAGAAGGTCTACTAAATGTTTGCGTTAGTGGATTGCAATAATTTTTACGTCTCTTGCGAACGGGTCTTCCGTCCGGATCTGAACGGCCGGCCGGTGGTGGTCCTCAGTAATAACGATGGTTGTATTATTTCCCGCTCCAATGAAGCCAAGGAGTTAGGGATTAGGATGGGCGAACCGGCTTTTAAAATTGCGGAATTTCTCCAAAAAAATAAAGTGGAGGTTTTTTCCTCGAATTATGCTTTATACGGGGATTTGTCCCACCGGGTGATGAGTACTTTAAGCCAGTTCACTCCCGAACTGGAGATTTACTCGATTGATGAGGCTTTTTTAAGTTTGGCCGGTTTAAGCGTTAATTGGGAAGAATATGGGCAAAAAATCCGGGCGACGATCCTGCGTAATCTGGGGATTCCCGTCAGTGTGGGGATTGCGCCGACCAAGGTTCTAGCGAAGGTCGCTAATCATTATGCGAAGAAAGCCCGGGAAAAACAGGGAGTTTGGGTGTTGGACTCGCCGGAAAGAATCGAGAAGGCGTTGAGAAAACTAGCGGTTGATGAGGTCTGGGGGATCGGACGGCAGTACAGCAAGTTATTGAAAGCCCAGAAGGTGCAGACCGCCTGGGAGTTTCTACAATTGGACGATGACTGGGTCCGGCGGCGGATGACAGTGGTCGGGCTGCGGGTGAAAAAAGAGTTGGAAGGGATTGCGTGCTTGACAATGGAATTAATACCACCGGCCAAGAAAGTAATCTGTACCTCCCGCTCGTTTGGGACCGACCAAACCGACCTGGAACCGCTGGAAGAGGCAGTAGCTACTTATGCGGCCCGGTGCGCGGAGAAACTGCGCCGGCAGCACTCCTGCGCCGGGATGATGATGGTTTTCCTCCATACCAACGGCTTTAAGGAGGATGAACCCCAATACGCCAAAAACTTGGTCTTCAAATTGCCGGCCGCGACGAACAGCACGATCGAGCTGATCCGTCATGCCCGGGCCGCGCTGCGGGCTATTTATAAAAAGGGTTACCGGTACAAGAAAGCCGGGGTGATCGTGATGGAGATTGTCTCAGAAGAGCGGGTGCAGGGTTCTTTATTTGCCTGTGTGGATCTGGTTAAACATGCCGCGATCATGAAACAGATCGACCGGATCAATGCGAAATACGGACGGGACACTATTAAAATTGCCACGCAGGGGTCGGGTGAAAAATGGAAACTCCGTCGTCGGAAGCTTTCCCCGTGCTATACGACCCGGTGGGAGGATATTATAAAGGTAAGGGTGTAGCTGATGTGTTTCTTTTATGCTTTAAGCCAAACGGCTCAGAGTTTGAAAAACCGGTATCAATTGGCGGATGATTTTGCTTTTGAGTGGGAGCGAGAGATGATGGAACCGCGCTATTATGTTGCGGGTTTTGACTTCCCGAAGATGCCGGTATTGACCAATGAGCAGCCGACCCGGCTGCAGCTTTTCCGGTGGGGATTGATTCCCTTTTGGGTAAAGACGGCGGCCCAGGCGGCGGAGATCCGGGTGAAGACATTGAATGCCCGAGCGGAAACCGTTTTGGAGAAACCATCGTTCCGCCAGGCAGCCCGCCAGCGTCGCTGTTTGGTCCCGGCGGATGGTTTTTACGAATGGCGGACCTTTAACGGCAAAAAGTATCCATATTATATCTATCTCCGGGATAAAACGGTCTTTTCCTTTGCGGGGCTCTGGGAAGAATGGGTGGACCCGGCGACCGGAGAGATTGTAAAGACCTATACGATTCTAACTACCGCGGCGAATCCGTTAATGGCCAAGATTCATAATACTAAAAAAAGAATGCCGGTGATTCTGCCCCGCCAGCAGGAGCAGGACTGGCTCCGGGGTGACCTGAGTGCGGCGGAGTTGCGGGCGTTAACGAAACCCCTACCGGCCGAGTGGATGGCGGCGCATCCGATCAGCCGGTTGATCACCGCGCGGGTTCCCAACCGCAATTTGCCGCAGATCCAGGAGGTTTATGCTTATCCGGAGTTAGATGAGTTAGATGAGGTATGATAATGAAAAAAGAGCGGGTCTGGTTTTAAAGCCAGACCCGTGTTTTGTTAATTGCCTACTTCTACGATGTCTCCGACTTGAATCGGGAGATTGTCCACCGTGGTTAAAAAAACTTTCTTTGCCTTTACTCTCCTCCTGACCAGATAATTGAATATAGTATATTGAACAAAATTAGCCCAAATCATTTCAAATATACAATGAATTATTGATATATAAAAAATATTTTTGCAATATTTCCTTATTCTTCTTATCTTTTATCAAAAGATATTAACATAAAATGGAAGGTGTGATAAATTAATTTAAGGGGTGCAACCTATTTTATCGAGCTAATAGTTTACAAATATACAGTATTTTGGGAATAAGCCATGGGGCGTTTGGGTAAATGAAAATCAAAAGCCATAAACTGCTTAAACAGGCTTATGGCTTTTGGTTATTAAGGACGGTATATTATGCCGCGGACGAAAAGAAGATTCTTGGAAACGTTGTTAATACAGCTTGACAAGGAGCTAAAGATTTGATAATTTATAGGACAAATATCAAAATCTAAATGCGTGGAACGGGACAACACCCTTCGTAAGGTGCTGCAGAGAGCTGTTGGTTGGTGGGAAACAGTGCACTAAGGATGGGGAACTCGCCCGGGAGTAGTCACCTGAAAGCTGCAGTTTTTGTTGGCAATTGCAGTCAGTAAGCGTGAACGGGTTTCTCGCCGTTATCAAGAGAGGGCATTCATCTTTGAAGTGTTTGTCTTTAAAGATCGATGCTACTGAGGTGGGTATTTGGATACCAAGAAGAGTGGTACCGCGGAAGGAACGCTTTCGTCTCTTTGCAGTAAGGCAAAGGACGAAAGCTTTTTTTATTAAAAAATCCGGCCATGCTCCTAGAGGGAATTACGGGTAAACTAAACAACGTCTGTGCTGACAGGAGGAGATCAAATGAAAATTGCTTTTTCCACACTAGGTTGTCCCGATTTTAGTTGGGCTGATATCTATTCGATGGCCAAGGACCTAGGCTTTGATGGGATCGAAATCCGGGGATTGGGGGAGGAGATCTTTGCCGTCAAGGCGCCGCCATTTACCGACGACCAGTTGCCGGAGACGCGGCAAAAGCTGTCTCAACTGCGTCTGGAGATTCCCTGCCTTTCTTCCGGTTGTTGTTTGAAATTTGCGGAGAAAGCAGAGGATAATCACCGGGAGATTATGGAGTATATCACTTTGGCCGCCAAGCTAGGGACGGCTTATGTCCGGGTGTTGGCTGACCAGAGGCCTCATCCGGTCGATGAGGTGGATGACGAAGTGGTCCTGGCGGCTTTGCGCCGTTTAATTCCGGAGGCGGAAGCCAAGGGTGTGACCCTGCTGGTCGAGACGAACGGGGTTTATGCCGACACCAACCGTCTGCGTAAGCTGCTTGATGAAGTGGGCAGTGATGCGGTGGCCGCCCTGTGGGATCTGCACCATCCTTACCGGTTTGCCGATGAAAAACCAGAGACGACCGTTCAGAATCTGGGCGCTTATATTAAATACGTTCACATTAAGGATTCTGTGGTGGAAAATGGGGTGGTTAAGTATAAAATGATGGGCGAAGGCGATCTCCCACTCGACGATATGATGTTGGCCTTGCGCTCAATTAATTATGAAGGATATATATCGCTGGAGTGGGTGAAACGCTGGGCCAGCGAGCTAAGTGATGCGGGTGTGGTCTTCCCCCATTATCTAAATTATATGGAACGTTACTTGGAGAAGCATATCACCCGGGGCCGCCTTTTTGACAATAATGCTAAAACCGGAAAGTATGTCTGGGAGAAGGATATTCTGATTGATCTGACCTTCCCGCAAGTGCTCGACCGGATGGTAGAGGAGTTCCCCAACCAGTATGCTTTTCGTTATACTACGTTGGATTATACCCGTACCTATGCTGAGTTCCGGGAGGATGTCGATACTTTTGCCCGTTCGTTAATTGCCTTGGGGGTGAAACCCGGAGACCATGTGGCGATCTGGGCGACGAATCTTCCCCAGTGGTTCATCACTTTCTGGGCGACCACGAAGATTGGCGCGGTGCTGGTTACAGTGAATACCGCCTACAAAATTCACGAAGTTGAATATCTGCTCCGTCAGTCGGACACCCACACCCTGGTCATGTGCGACGGGTATAAGGACTCCAACTATGTGGCGATCATGAAGGAACTCTGTCCGGAACTGGAAACCACGGAGGCCGGTCGGCCGTTGCGTGCGAAGCGTCTTCCTTTTTTGCGCAATATCATTACCATCGAGTCTAAGCAGAAGGGTTGTCTAACCTGGGATGAAGCTTGGGCTTTGGCGGACCGGGTTCCTGTAGAGGAGGTTTACCGGCGGGCGGCGGCCATTAGTAAACATGATGTCTGTAATATGCAGTACACCTCGGGGACGACTGGTTTTCCCAAGGGAGTGATGCTTACCCATTACAATGTGGTCAATAATGGAAAATGCATCGGCGACTGTATGGATCTGTCCACTGCTGATCGGATGTTGATCCAGGTGCCCATGTTTCATTGTTTCGGGATGGTATTGGCAATGACCGCGGCGATGACACACGGTGCCACAATGACTCCGATCCCATATTTTTCTCCCAAGACGGCGTTGGCCGCCATCGACCAGGAGAAGATCACCTGTTGTCACGGAGTGCCCACCATGTTTATTGCCCTGTTGGGGCATGAGGATTTCCCCAAGACTGACTTTTCGCAGATGCGCACTGGCATCATGGCGGGGAGGCCCTGTCCGGTTAAGGTGATGCAGGATGTGGGGGAGAAGATGAACATGAAGGAGATTACCATCGTCTATGGACAGACCGAGGCTTCACCGGGCTGTACCCAGAGCCGGGTGGATGATCCACTCGAATTGCGGGTGAAGACGGTGGGGCGTGCCCTGCCCGGAGTGGAATGTAAGATTGTCGACCCGCGGACCGGTGAAGAACTTCCCGACGGGGTTGATGGGGAGCTGGTCGTGCGTGGATACAACGTGATGAAAGGTTACTATAAAATGCCGGAGGCTACCAAAGCCGTGATTGATGAGAACGGCTGGCTGCATACGGGGGACTTGGCGCGGCGGGACGCCAACGGATATTACCAGATTACCGGGCGCATCAAAGATATGATTATCCGCGGCGGGGAGAATATTTACCCCAAAGAGATCGAGGACTTTATCTATACTCATCCCAAGGTTAGGGATGTACAAGTGATTGGTGTGCCTGACGAGCAGTACGGCGAGGAGATTATGGCTTGTGTGATTTTAAAAGAGGGCGAGACGATGAGTGAAGAGGAATTGAAGGAGTATGTGCGTACGCATATGGCGAAGCATAAAACCCCGCGTTATGTTGAATTTGTTAAAGAATTTCCGATGAATGCCGCCGGGAAGATTCTTAAGTACAAGATGCGTGAGCAGGCGGCGGAAAAGCTTGGCCTGCAAAAGGAGAATCCGGCCTAAGTGTTCGGACTGGAGGAAAGAACCCCACAGTTTCTGTGGGGTTTTCTTTTAGGGGTAGACCGGCTATCCGTGTACTCTCCGTCCATTCACTTTAGGTCCGGGGTGTCTTGGTCAGAGGTGCTAACCTCCAGATACTGGTAATGCTTTAGGGCACCATAGAACCAAAAGAATTGGATGAGAAAACGGTAGAGTTCGTTCCAGTGGATTTCTATGATCAAGCCTGCCTGGGCGAAGAAAAGCCCGATTCCGACCCCTGCTCCGGCAAAAAACGCTATATAGAAGAGATTATAGTACCATTCCTTACGGTTGGGGTAGAAATAGAGGAATAAGATGATCGCCGGCGACCAGGCCAGGGGAATCCAGAGCGGCACTCCAAAGAAACTATAAGGCGCAAGTTTAGTGTAGTGAAAAAAGTTTAACCGCTGAAACAGGAAGATAAAAGAGGCGTCAACCGTAGAGCCCCATAGGAGACTGAACCAAAACAGTTTTTTTAATTTCCGGCCTGGGGACAAAGACGAGTACCAAGAGTAACATGAGAAAGGCAAAGAGCGGATAGTAGATTTGGCTGTCGAGTCCGAACATCAGTCTGTCTCCCCGCTTGCATATTAAACCGTTTTGACCGCCCTTAGCTTATGCCGGAGCAAGAAGTTTATTCAGAGGGGTCAAAGAGAGGTTGTCTCTACTGTTCTAGCTTGTGCAAGGATTTATTGAAAGATTCCGGATCTTCTAGTCCAATCACTAAAAAGCGCCCACGAAAGACCTCTCTTTGCTCAACTTTGGTGCGGACGTTAACCCAACTTTTTTTACCGTCTTTCCGTTCAACCAGCGCTCGGGCGATTAACGTCTCGCCGGGAAGCACCGGGGAAACAAAATCCACCTTGGCAGAGGCTGTGATTGCGTCGGCGGCTTCGGCCGTGGCGACAGCCAGGGAATTAGCCTGCGCAAAGATGAAGTGTCCCCGCACCATGTTATAGCGGGATAGTTTCATACTTTCATCCGTAACTAACCGGGACAGGGCTTCGCTTCCGGGTTCGGAGAAGAGTAATTCGCCGACTACTTCCTGGGATGCCGGGTTCAGGCCGTTGAGCGCCTGGGAAGCCAGACGCATCGCCCTTTCTTTCAATTCAGGTAAGCCCAAAGCCAACCGGTCAAGACGGATCGTTTGGACACTAACCTGTAATTTGCTCGCTAATTCTTCGTCAGTGAGCAGCGGATTTTCATCCAGCAGGTTCAAGAGAAGTTCATGCCGGTTTTTCTTTAAGGTACGTTTTTTCATTATTAATACCTCGTTATAACCTTATACTAATAGTCGTTTTCAATTATAATATAAAAAGATTATTCTGGCTAGGGAAAACCAGTCAAAGCCTGACCCATAGTACAATTTAGTACCTGGCCAATGTTAGAGTGTAAAAAGCGATCAGTATTTGCATTATGTAAATACTCACTCAGCGGCCGAGGCGGGTTTTTTGTTGGTGCGACTGCTCTTAAGCCTTTATGGGAGAATTTTCGGGGTGGAATGTTGTTTTTAATTAAAATGAAGGAATGAGTCGAAAAGAGGCGAATAATTATAACTTGTGTTATTATGGTTCCGGGCTTGAGTCTCGCTGCTAAGCAGATGGCAAAGGCCAAGCTAAACTTTGGTGAGCATTAAAACGGTGTGCAATAAATCTCCAGCTTCAGGCTGTATAGACGGAATATTTCTGAACCGCTCTGAAGATTAAATATGTAACATCGTTTTAAAAATATGCAATGCAGATTCAACCAGAAGACGCAAAGATTAGTGAATTAATAAGGAGGAAGGCGAATGAGTGGAGAGAGGATTCAGTTTATAGTCGCCATGACCCTATACATGTCGGTGGTGATTGGGATTGGTCTATATTATGCGAAACGGGCTAGTGCGACGAGTGACAACTTTCTCATTGGCGGACGGGCAATCGGTCCCTGGGTCACGGCGATGGCGGCGGAAGCCTCCGATATGAGTGGCTGGCTGCTAATGGGACTGCCGGGGGTGGCTTATTGGTTCGGATTGAGTGATGCGATCTGGACGGCGATTGGCCTGTTAATCGGTACTTATCTTAATTGGTTGTTTGTGGCGAAAAGACTGCGCGGGTATTCAGTAGTGGCTGGGGATGCGATTACGATTCCCGATTTTTTCAGCAACCGGTTTCATGAGAAAAACAAGGTAATTATGATAATTGCTTCACTTTTCATCTTGGTCTTCTTTACGGTTTATGCCTCCAGCTGCTTTGTGGCGGTTGGAAAGCTCTTTGCCACCTTGTTTGGGGCTAATTATCAGTTAATGATGATTATTGGGGCTTTATTTGTGGTTTCTTATACTTTTGTCGGCGGGTTTTTGGCCGAAAGCGCTTCCGATTTTATGCAGGGCATAGTGATGTTTTTCTCCTTGGTCGCGGTCATGGTGGCCGGTATTTCCTATGCCGGTGGCATTTCCGCGGTGTTTAGTAATCTCAGGGCGTTCCCCGGTTTCTTGGAGTTCTTTGGTATTGCCCAGCCGGTAACGGTGAATGGGGAGCAAGTCGTGCAAGCGGGCAGGCCTCTGTTTGGTCCAGCTGGCAAGTACGGTTTATTGACTGTCATCTCTACGCTCTCCTGGGGGCTGGGTTATTTTGGGATGCCACAGGTATTACTGAAATTCATGGCGATCCGCAAAACAAGCGAGCTTAGTTTCTCCCGTAGAATCGCGACCACATGGTGCGCCATCTCTCTGGCGGCCGCTGTGCTGATTGGGATGATCGGACGGGCGATTAATCCGACCGCCCTTTTGACCCAAAGCGCGTCAGAGAAAGTGTTTATCCTGCTTTCAACCAATTTCTTCCCTCCGTTACTGGCCGGTGTTGTCATGGCGGGAATCCTGGCGGCGACGATTAGTTCCTCCGATTCCTATCTATTGATTGCCGCTTCAGCGTTTTCTAAGAGTATCTACCAGGGGATTATGAGAAAAGAGGCTTCAGATCGAGCGGTTTTATATGCGACTCGGATTACCTTACTGGTCATCGCAGTGCTGGGGATGTTTATTGCTTTAGACGAAAACAGTGTGATCTTCACAGTGGTCTCTTTTGCTTGGGCCGGTTTTGGCGCTACCTTTGGTCCGATTATGCTGTTCTCGTTGTTCTGGAAACGGGTGACTAGATCCGGGGCGATTGCCGGGATGCTGGTTGGTGGGGGAATGGTCTTCTTTTGGAAGCTGGTCCTGAAGCCACTCGGCGGCGTGTTTGGGATTTATGAATTGCTTCCGGCCTTTCTCCTCTCTTGTCTGGCGATTGTGCTCGTTTCGCTTCTGTCACCGGAACCGTCAGCGATGATTCAGGAAGAGTTTGAACAGGCTAAGGTGTTCGAGTGTTAGCCATATGAAAAAGATTGAAAACAGTAAACAACCCTGCCGTGGTTTCATGGCAGGGTTGTTTGTGTACCGGGGCAAGCTAGGTTTTGTTTAAAAGGGGAGGAGTTAACCTTGCGAGGCGGGACAGGGGATGCGGATATAAATGACCGTTCCCAGGTTTCTTTTACTTCTGATTTTTAAACCATATTCCGGACCGTAAGATAAAACCAAACGTTTATTCGTATTATACAGACCGATATGGTTGGTCTTTTCACGGTCCGTTTTCAATTCCTCCCGAAGTAGTCTGAGTTTTTCTTGAGTCATTCCGAGGCCATTATCGATGACCGTAATACAAAGATGGTCTTCATTTTGGGAGAACTTTAGTTTCATCCGACTTTTACCGCCTTTTTCCTTAAAACCATGGTAGATAGAGTTTTCAATTAGGGGTTGGAGGATTAGCCGAATGGTCTGGCAATCCAAAATGTCTTCGTCGTACTCCCATACCACATCAAACATATCTTTGTACCGTATCTTTTGAATATCAACATAGGAACGGGTATTAGCGATTTCTTCCCGCAAGGTTACTTTTTTTCCGGGGGATTCCAATGAATATTGAAGAATATCGGAGAGTTTCTCGATCATTCTGCTGGCGCCATTCGGCTGCTGGGAAAGTTCGATACATTTCCATTTGATGGTCTCTAAAGTATTGAAAAGAAAATGGGGGTTAATCTGCGATTGCAAGGCCAAAATCTCCATATAGCGCAGTCTGTATTTACGCTCAGAGAGCTGGATCTTTAAAAAACTCTGTTCGATAAAGGCTTTTAAGAGGTTATAAGATATATAGGCATATTCATCACTAATATTTGAAGGGGGAGCGGGTAGAGGGCGACCGCTTTCCGCCGAGTTAATGATGGAAATGATGTTTTTTACTTGATTATAATTCCTCCTCGTTAACCAGTAGGTAAGGGCTAAGCCCAGGAAGAATGAGACGAAAAGTAAAAAGAGAGTAATCTTTCTTAACCTGATGGGTACGGTATAAAAAACATCCTTGGGTGTGATAAAAAAGTACCGTAAATGATATTTTTCCGCTGGTAATTGCATCGCAACATACATTTTGTCGGCCAAAGGAAACTCAAAGAGTTGTGCCTGATTATTGAGAAAGGGGAGGAATGAAGCTTCTTGAATATGGCTGCCTTTAAAATGTCTAAATATGACCTTATTGTTCTCATCGACAATCAGGATTTCCTGTCCAGGAGCGATCTCCAGGTTGTTAAATAAGTTTTCCAGGTAATCGAGGTAGATATTTAAGACAATTACCCCCATTTTACCGGTAAAACCTGGACTGTAAAGGTTTCGATAAATAGAGAGGATTTTAGTAGGTTCTTCTTTAAAACTATATGGGTATATATCACGAGGTTCGGTCCAGAATACTTGGTGGGAATTTTTTTGGTAACTGTTATACCAGTCAGTATCATAAAAATTGCCAAATTCTTTGAGGCCGACACCGGAGGCGACAAATCGATTTTGAGTATTATTGTAGTAGACATAGATTGATTGGATATAGGGTTGAGCGTTGGTTGGTGCGTTGATAAAGCTGATGACTGTATTTAATAGCCTGTAATCTTCCAGGCTTAATCTGTGCTCCGGGTTGTTAAGGATCTTTTTTAAGCCGACGATGATCTCAGGGTCAATTCCCAATTTTAGATTTAAGGAGTCAAGTTCATTTAAGATTAGTTCAAGGTTGTTTTTGGTTTGATGGAGTATGTTAAAGTTGTTATTCTTGATTTCATGCTCCACATAATTTTTAGTGATAGTATTAGAAAACAATCCTAAGGTAAGAAGGGGTATTAGCAAAGGGAAAAGGAATAGGATGAGATTTTTCCAAAAGAACCCATATTTTTTTTGCATATCTCTGCTCCTTCAAAAACTAAAACTCACTAAACTGCTCAAGCATTACGGAATTCCTTTGGCGTCTTTCCATAATATTTTTTAAAAGTCCGGGTAAAATTTTTAGGATTACTGTAACCAACTAAGTCGCTGACTTGATAGGTTTTGAGGGAGATATCTCCCAAAAGTTCAGCTGCTTTGGTCATCCGGATCTTTATTAAAAAGTCGGAGAAGTTCTCTCCTGTTTGTTCCTTGAAGAGTTTGCTTAGATAATTGGGGCTTAAATGGACCAGCTTGGCTGCCTCTTCTAAGGTGGCGTTTCGATATTCATTAACCAGGTATTTTTTTACCCGTGAAATTACCTGCTCATAGTAGTTATGGCCTTCTGTTTTATCGTCGGCCAAGTCAAGGTGATCTTTATTATCCAATTCTTCTTTAATCTTGGAAAAGACCGTATATAGTTCTTCGTATTTTGTCGGTTTGAGAATATAGTCCCTAACCCCATAATTAAGGGCTTTCCGGGCGTAATCAAAATCACGGAAACCGCTGATGAAAACCATTTTTATCTGGGGTTTTTCTTCATACATGTGTTTTGCCAAAGAGATACCATCTATGCCAGGCATTTTAATATCGCTTAGAATTACATCGACATGATGTTCCTGGCAGAACTCCAGTACCTGGTGGCCATCGGCGAACTGACCAACAACCTCGAAGCCTAACTCCCGCCAAGGGAAATAGCGACAAAGTCCCATTCGGATTTCATATTCGTCGTCGACAATTACTAATTTGTACACAAACTGATTCCCCTTTTAAATTATTTAAGCTTCAAACGTTATTTATAATAGATATTTAACATTTTAACACATACTCCTTTTGTTAAGTGACACCTAAAATAACAAAAGAGGGGATTTCTGAATTTTAGATACTATGAATATGGAATAGAAGGTTAAATAATACCCTTTATTAATTATAATACCTTTAAAGATTTATAAAAGATGTGCTATATTATAAACACAACGTTTAAAGGAGGTAAACAAAATGAAAAAAGCGGGAAAGCTACTTGGTGTAATCTTAGTCTTCGTTTTACTTGTTTCATTGGCCATAAACGTTTCTGCAGCCAGAAAAGTGCAGCTAAGGTTCTCTTGGTGGGGAGGGGATACTAGACACCAGGCGACTCTAGAGGCGATCTAGCTCTACGAGAAGAAAAATCCCAATGTTAAGATTGAAGCGGAGTATGGTGGATTCGATGCTTACTACCAGAAACTGGTGACCCAGTTGGCCGGTGGTACAGCAGCCGATATTATTCAGATCGACTATAAATGGGTTAGCGATCTTGCCGCGCAGGGAGAACTCTTCGTTAATATGAATGATTTAAAAGACAGAATTGACATGAGCGGTTTTGATCTGAACTTTGCTCATAGTTACGGCGCGGTCGGAAATTATCTATTAGGGCTGCCTACCGGTTTGAATGCCTTGACACTAGCGGCAAACATGGATTTCTTAAAAGAAATGGGCATTAAACTGGACAATGACTGGGATTGGGATAAAATCCTCGAAGCAGGTGTCAAGGTTCAGCAAAAAGATAAGAACAAACACCTACTCTATTTAACAACGAATCACTTCAACTACTTACTCAAAACCTACATGAAGCAAAAGACCGGTAACAACTTCATTAAAGATGATTTTACTTTCGGCTTCAAAAAAGAAGAACTTGTTGATGCCTTTGCCTATATCCGGAAAATGGTCGATTTAGGTGTTGTTTCTCCCTTTGAAGAAAGTGTCCTCTTCGACCATGTCGGAAGCGAACAGAATAATAACTGGCTTGCCGGTAAATACGGCTTCCTAACCCAATGGGCGTCTGCAGTTCCTCCGGTAATGGCTTACAGCAGCTTCCCCATGGATGTAACCCGCTACCCGGTGCCGAAAGATGCAGTTGACCCTGGTATTCTTACCACTCCGTCTCAGTTCCTCTCCATCAACAAAAGGTCTAAAAACATTGATGAAGCCATTAAATTTGTCGACTGGTTCTTCAATGACGAGGAAGCAATCTTAATCTTGAAAGATTGCCGTGGGGTTCCGCCGACGGTTAAAGCTCGGGAACTGTTAGCTGAGAAACAGCTGATTAACCCGGTTGTAGCCAAAGGCGTGGATGTATCCCTACCGTTCAGTGGCGGACCCGAGAATGCTCTAAGTCTGAATAAAGAAGTTGAAACTATAATGCATGATTATATTCAGCAAGTTGGTTTCAGACGGATGTCTCCTGAACAGGCAGCCGATAACTTAATGCGCGACTTACAGCAAAAATTAGACGAACTGAAAGCATGGAGATAAACGGTCTAACAAATCTCCAACGGTTCTAGTATAACCTTAGTTATGAAGGCACTTCCCTGGCACTAGGCCTTCGAAGTGCCTTCCTTTTCAAACAGTGGGTAGATTTGATAATGGTCGTTCCAGAAGATGCACTTTACAACAAGAAGTACACACCAAGAAGCAACCGTTCAAAGATCCGTCCTTCTCAATGCCCACTGTTTGTTTTATTACTAAATACTTTCTCGAGAGGTTCTCGAGGGGTATTTAGTTATGAAGGACTCCTTTGAACGTTTGCCCAAAGATAACAGACGACTCACAAAAGAGTTTTCTCTAAATAAAAGTTAGCAGTGATTTAAAAAAGATTCCACTCAGAAAAGGATGAGTAACATGAAGGTTACGAAAATAATGAAGAATCCGAATTTCAGATCTAAATTTAAAAGTGATTATGTAGGGTTGCTATATATTGCTCCCTGGATCATTGGGTTCTTGGTATTCCAGTTATATCCGTTTATAACATCTTTCATCTATTCATTTACTGATCTGTCTTTACTAAAGACACCGAATTTCGTTGGACTGAGCAACTATAAAAATCTATTGACCAACGATAAACTATTTTATCAATCACTAAAAATTACCTTGATCTATGTATTGGTCGCGGTTCCGGGTAAACTCCTCTTTGCCCTGTTTATAGCCATGATTCTGAATATGAAACTAAAACTAATCAATTTTTACCGAACCATCTATTATATGCCCTCAATTCTTGGTGGAAGTGTAGCATTGGCTGTACTCTGGAGATTCTTATTCGCCCGTAACGGGCTGGTTAATATCGTTTTATCTAAATTGTCTATACCGGCCATTGATTGGCTCGGGAACCCCGATATTGCCCTTTATACAATAAGCTTCCTTACGATTTGGCAGTTTGGCTCATCGATGGTCCTTTTCTTGGCCGGCTTAAAACAAATACCAGCCGAGCTTTATGAGGCGGCCAAAGTAGACGGAGCGGGTAGAATAAGGTCATTCTTTAACATCACTTTACCAATGCTGACCCCGATTATCTTTTTCAATCTGATTATGCAGACGATTAACGCGTTCCAACAATTCACTTCAGCATTTGTTATTACAAAGGGCGGGCCTTTGAAATCAACCTACCTGTATGGACTCATGCTGTACGATTACGGTTTCAAATACTTTAGAATGGGGTATGCTTCTGCTCAATCCTGGATCTTATTCGCGATTATTATGTGCTTAACACTCTTAGTATTTAAGTCATCACCTTACTGGACTTACTACGAAGATGGCGGTGATTTCTGATGAAGAAAGTCTTAAATAAAATTGTTGTCTATATGTTCTTGACCATCCTGGGAATAGTAATGATTTATCCTTTACTATGGCTGATTTCCTCTTCATTCCGGACCAATCAGGAGATCTTTACCTCCATGGGTCTAATTCCCAAACAAATCATTACTGATTCCTACGTCAAAGGATGGCGGGGAAGTGGACAGTATTCGTACGGAGTGTTTTTCCTGAACACCTTTAAACTTGTTATCCCGACTGTCTTGTTCACACTTATCTCAAGCGTTTTAGTGGCTTATGGGTTTGCCAGATTTAAGTTCCCTCTAAAAAAATTCTTATTTGCCATGATGATTTCGACTTTAATGCTGCCCAATGCGGTCATTATCATCCCCAGATATATCCTTTATAGGAATCTGGGCTGGCTGGACAGTTATCTACCTTTTACTATTCCTGCTCTTTTTGCGACCTACTCCTTCTTTATCTTCATGTTGGTCCAGTTTATCAGAGGAATACCAAGAGAATTAGATGAATCGGCCAGGATTGACGGTTGCAACTCATTTGATATTTTGGTTCGTATAATCATTCCGCTTAGTAAACCGGCGCTCTTTTCGGCAGGAATATTCCAATTCATTTGGCGCTGGAATGATTTCCTTAATGTGTTGATCTACATTACTAGTGTAAGGAAATACACATTGTCGTTGGCTTTGAGAATGTCGATGGATATAACCGATTCAGTAGCCTGGAATCAACTGATGGCAATGTCCGTTCTGACCATGGTTCCGCCGATTTTGATCTTCTTCTTTGCCCAGAAGTATTTTGTCGAAGGAATTGCAACGACGGGACTGAAAGGATAAACTTGTTATGGTCGTTTCGACATAGTTCAAAGTAAAGTTCAAAGTAACAAGGAGGATAAGAGATGGCACAGCGGAAAAAATATGTACAAGTTGGAGTTGGTGGTAGGGCTCGCTTCTTCTATGAAGCAATTGTCGGAGATTTCCAAGAAACAGCCCAATTGGTTGCCTTCTGTGACATTAACCAAACACGGATGGATTATGCCAATAAAATAATTCAGGAAAAGTACAATCATCCACCAGTCTCTACCTACAAGCATACAGAGTTTGAAGAGATGATTAAGAAAGAAAAACCAGACATCGTACTTGTCACTTCAGTAGACCGGACTCACCATAGTTATATTATCAGAGCGATGGAACTGGGTTGCGATGTGATTACTGAAAAACCGATGACCACCGACGAAGTCAAAGCTCAGGCGATTCTAGATGCAGTTAAGCGGACCGGACGGAAGCTACGGGTTACTTTTAACTATCGTTATGCTCCCCATAATACGAAGATCCGGGAATTGATCGCCGATGGAGCAATTGGCGAGGTCTTTTCGGTTCATTTTGAATGGTTACTCAATACCCAACACGGGGCTGATTACTTCCGCCGTTGGCACCGGGACAAACGCAACAGTGGCGGGCTTCTGGTTCACAAGTCAACACATCATTTCGATCTAGTAAACTTTTGGCTCAACACCCAACCGGAAACGGTCTTTGCGTTTGGCGATCTACGCTTCTACGGGCGGGAAAACGCGGAAAACCGCGGCGTGACCAAATTCTATTCCCGGGCGTACGGTAGTGAAAATGCGAAAGATGATTATTTCGCTTTACATTTGGAAGAGAATGAACAATTAAAAGCCATGTACCTTGATGCAGAGCATGAAGATGGTTATTTCCGCGATCAAAGTGTTTTCGGTGACGGGATCAGTATAGAAGATACGATGGGGGTTTTGGTCAGGTATAAGAATAAAGCGATTTTGACTTACTCGCTCAATGCCTATCTCCCCTGGGAGGGCTTTCGGGTTGCCTTTAATGGTAGTAAAGGGCGGATCCAGGTCTCCGTGGTCGAGCGGTCCTATGTGAATGCCGGTGGCCGTTCCGACCTGGAAGGAGCAGTGCAGAAGAAGCAGATCGAAGTCTTCCCGATGTTTGGTGAGGCGTATGAAGTACCGGTGATTGAGACTGAGGGTGGACACGGCGGTGCCGATCCAATTCTCCTCAATGATCTGTTTGGAATCCCGGAACCAGATCCGTTTAACCGGGCGGCTTCCCATATTGACGGCGCCCTCTCAATTCTCACCGGGATTGCCGCAAATAAAGCAATCGCTACCGGCTTGCCAGTGAAGGTTGATTCATTGATAAAATTCTAAGCCGTCAGTAAGTAAGGATCTGTTATCTTAATCTGGCGACAATCGTTTGAGCGCCATCTTTTTAAAATAGTTATTTCACCACTGATATCGTAGTTTTGGTGAAAACGACTCATCGCAAGAGATCACTTTTGGCATTATTGACAAAAGATGATCTCTTGTTTTTTTACCATATAGGCTTGAAGTTATTGACATATGCCCAAAACTATTATAGAATCAATATGGGCAAATGCCAATAAAGCCGAGGCAAAAATATCTGCGCAGAAGGAGGTGTTGATCTTGCCGAGAGGTGATCGAACCGGACCGCTGGGAATGGGGCCGCTGACCGGCCGCGGACTGGGTTTTTGTGCCGGTTTTGGTATGCCGGGATATGCCAACCCGGGATATGGGGCTGGTTTCGGCCGGGGGTTCGGGCGAGGCCGGGGTTTCCGAAAATTGTTTTCCACAGAAAAAGACTACCTCACCAAACAGGCAGAAGTCCTAGAAGACCAATTGCAGCAGGTTAAAC
>JAAYGU010000025.1 GCA_012727535.1 Bacillota bacterium
CTAAGGAGGGAAAGAGATGTTCCTCCGAGTGCATCACCCTCTGACCGCTAAAATTATTATCCTCTTTGTTCTCTTGCTCTTACCGGCAATCACCGGCGCCTCCACCAAAGTTGAACCGAGTAAATTTATTTTCACCTTAAAACCGGGCGAACGGATCACCGATGCGGTGAAGGTGACGAATATCCAAAACCGAGAGGCGAACTTCACTGCCAACATCTATGACTGGACGCTTGATGAGCAGGAACGACTGGTTACCTTTACCGCTGGTAGCCTGCCGGATACTTTGGAAGGGTTGATTAAGTTTAATCCCCGCCGCTTTACTCTCAAGCCCGGTGAAAGCCAGTATGTCCGGTTCACACTCTCCGCCCCGAAGAGTGGTGACTGGTCCGAGAAAAAGGGAATCATTTTTTTTGAACAAGAGCTCGCCCCGAGCGACCAGGGGATCGAAAGTGCAATCGTCACCCAGGTCGGAGCGACGGTCTATCTTTCTTTCACCGATACGCTCCGTGCTTTTCATTTTTACGGTGCCCAAGTGGCCACACCCAAGGGAGAAGCACCGACCGTCCTGCTTGATTTGGCCAACGAAGGCCAAGGCCATATCCGCTACCAGATCTTCTACCAACTAATGACGCCGGACGGAGCTTTGCTTGAGGAAAACCACCTAGGCGAACAGCTAATTCTCCCGGAGGTCCGGCGCCAGTTTAGCTTTCCTCTTTCTGGGGTCCTGGGACCCGGCCATTACCATCTTTCACTGAAGATTAGTTTTTGGGGCACAACCCAACAGTATCAGACCTCCGTCGCTTTTACGATTGAAGAACCGTAGTTTTAACGGTTTACGATAGATAGGAGGAGGTTTCATGGTGAAAAGGTATCACTTTTTACAACACTCTTTCCTCCGCTGGCTTGCCATTCTGCTTTTACTGGCTGTCCGGGGAACCGTCGCCGCTTCTCCCGGCCCTGCCCGGCTTGAGACCAGTGTCGTTCTGTTAACCGTCAAAGCCGGAAATCAGATTATTTTCCAGGACCCTTTTTTTGAATTACTCGACCTTGACGGCTACCAGCTGGTTCCCCTCACCCGGCTAGCCTCCCGCCTGGGCTGGACCGTCTCCTACCGGCGGGGCGAGAATAAATTTGTGATTACTGATGCCGACAGTGAGCGCTCCGCCGAGGTGCTGATTAAGGAAGGTGTCTACCGGCTGGAAGGGCAGCTAGCCTGGGCGGATGAACCGCCGGTCCTCCTAGCCGGGGATTGTTTTGTCAGTATCCGCTTTGTAGAGGCGGTGAGTGGGTGGAAGCTGATCTGGGATGAACGTTACCAAGAGCTTACGGTTGCCACCTCCCAACCTTCTCTGCAAGCCGTTACTCCGTGGGGGCCAGTCCCTGGAGGCGAATGGGGGCCGGCCAAGCCGGAAGTCGAACCACAGGAGGGTCCGGCCTTCTCCCTCGGCTCGATCCGCTATGAGGTCGCGGTCGAACACCGCCGGAGGGAACCCGGGGAGACCGAATTGGACGGCACTCTAAAGTTCCGGCTGGACGGAAGGGCCGGCGAGTGGGCGGTTTCAGCCGGTACCACTCTTGAGTATGATTTTTACGAGCACGAGTTCGAACCGGAACTCACCCTTCTCCGCGCCAAGTACCACAAGGATCAGGAACTGATTATTATCGGGGATGCCAAGGTTGAGCTGGAACAGACACTCGGGGAAAAGGAGATCCGCGGTATCTCATATATGAAACCCGACCGCCAGCCCCGTAAGCAATTGGTTGCTTACACCGATCTCTCCGGCCCGGCCGAGGCCGGGGATGAGGTTGAATTATATCTCAATGACCGCCTTTACAAAAAACAGCAGGTTACCGACGATGGGGTCTATCTTTTCACCGATGTTCCTTTACGCCTGAAACGGGTGAATCTAATCCGGATTGTCATCCGGAAAAAAAACGGTGACCGGGTCGAGACCACCCGCCGCCTGACCGCTTCCGCCCGCCTGACCAAAGCAGAGAAGAACGAGGTAGTGGCGGCGACCGGTCTCTACCGCCAAAATAATCTGGAGGATTGGGAAGGGATCATGGTCGGCGTCCGGAACCAGTATGGACTGAACGAGGATACCACCATTGGGATCGAATCAGCCGTCGACTACTCAACGCGCAACCACCGCCGTGGCAGTTTTATCGGCACTGATGCCGGAATCGCCTTCCGCCTTAATGAGCACTTCATCTGTACGGTCGACTGGTTGCTGGGTGGGAAAATCGAAGACAGGGTCAAAAGCGGCATTGAAACTTCTTTCCTCTAC
>JAAYGU010000026.1 GCA_012727535.1 Bacillota bacterium
CTCCGGTGGTCCGGAATGTCGTGGTCGAAGTGGTGGTTCCCCCGGCGGGGATTGTCACTGGCCAGCAACAGATCATCGTGGAAAATGTGGTTAAACTTCCAGAAGCAGCGATTAAGATCAAAGAGGTTCAGGGGACAATTACCGATCTTAAAGCCCGGATCATTTTCGATGATGCAGTCTTGATTGAAGGGTTGATTAATAAACAAGTAACTTTTGTTGACGAAGATAATGTGGTCCGCTCGATTACGGAACGGATTCCCTTCTCGATTTTGGTTAATGTCCCGGGGATTACACCCGATTCACCATTCACCGTCTCCGTGGAGATTGAGAATATCTCCTTTACGCTCTCTCCCAACGGTCGGTTACTCCGGCAGATCATTGTCCTTAATGCCGAAGTTACTGCAGAAACGCCAGCTCCGGCTCCATTCCAAGTGGTAACGGAGGTCACTGGGCCGGGGATTACGACCGAGCGGGTGCTTGTCCGCGCCCCAATCCAGACCCCAGATGGGGTGGAAGTACGGGAGTTTTTCGTCGTGACTGATGTTTTCGGACCAGGAATTGAACGGATTGAAAGAGCAGTCGTCCTCCTTGATGTGGTCAATGACGGCAATCCCGACCCAGTACCAATCGAAGTCGTAACCGATGTAATTTTTGCCGTAACTCCACTGACATAAGTGAAGAAAAATGGGCCGTTGACCGGTCCATTTTTCATTAACCAAGATAAAATTCTCTTTCCTTTAAGACGAGAAATGAGCACAATCAAGGCGTAGTTCATATATTATATTAGCAACCGAAGGGCAGGTAATCTGGGGGAAGGGGTGCTAAGTCATGGAATTGATTGCGATCGGAGCCTTTGCCATGATCATTGCCCTAATCACCCTCTGCACAGTATGGCTTCTCCGCTTTCACCAGCGCTATCTGGTCTGGGAAGACGATTCAGAAACTGCCGAGCCAGTCCAAGCAAAGCCCAACTTTCCGGTAGTAGAGCATAATTTTGCCGATGAAGATGACCGGGGGAAGGAGCTTGATCTTACTACTGAATTAGGGGACGGCCGAACTCAGTTAGGAGTAGAAAAGAGGCCATTACCGGAAGAACGGGTAAGATTCTTTCTCAAAGCCGCCGTAGAAAACGATGACCTACCGGACCAGGTGCTTCCAGAGCAACGTCAAACAGCGATGGAAGGCAGGATGGAGGAAGAGGAAAGCCGGTTCCAAGCGGGAGGATCAGCCGTTGCGGCTGATGATACGCTGCTACCCGCCGCTGAGTTGGTTGGCATGGTAGTTGGCGCTACTCAGTCGGAAGCGGGTTTTCTCTGGAAACAAGAAGCTTCAGGTAGCGACAAAAAAAAACCTCTCGGTAGTAGTCGCCACTGTTCACCCCTGCAGAGAACTTAGCCCTCTGGCAGCAGCTCCTGCAGAATTTACGGAAGGAGGAGATATGTTAATGGATTCTTTGGTGCGGGCCGAGGTGGTTATTGGTGAAGGTACTAAACAATTATTAGTGGAAACGAATGTCACTTTAGTACGTCCAGCGATCAAAATTAGGAATATCACGGCGGAAGTTCGCAATTTAACCACTGAATTGATCCAGGATAAAGTGATTATCCAGGGTGTGCTCCACAAACAGATTTTCTTTGTCGGTGAGGACAATGTCGTCCATCATCAGGCCGAGGATGTTCCCTTCAGCACATTCATTGATATCTTTGGAGCAGAACCAGGAATGAATGTCCAGGTTCATCCGGTCATCGAAACGATTCTCTTCTCTTTAATCACCCCTACCTTACTCCACCAAAAAGTGGTCGTCGAGTTTTTTGTCAAGATTACGGAGTCAAATCAGCTTAATCTCGTAGAAGGCACCGGGCCACTGGTCAGGTTGGATCAGGTGATTGGGGAAGGGACGAAACAAGAATTGATTGAAAATATGGTGACGCTAAATGTGCCAGCGCTTAAAATCGACGATGTTACAGCAGAAATCCGCGATTTAAGCATTGAAGTACTCGACGATAAAGTGGTCATCCAGGGGATTATCCACAAGCAAATTTTCTTTATCGGCTTGGATAATATTGAGTATCATCAAGGGGAAGACGTTGAGTTCAGCACATTTTTAGATGTTCCCGGTGCCACGGCGGGCATGGATGTGGTGGTCGAACCATTGATCGAGTTTATCCACTTTGAGTTGCTGGATGAGAATACGCTGCTCCAAAAAGTGGTCATTGAATTCTTTGTTAAAGTGACGGAAAGCATTCAGATCAACGTCGCCCTGGGACCCGGCGCTCTGCTGAAACTCGATACCGTGGTCGGTGAAGATACCAAGCAGTTATTGGTCGAAAACACCGTTACGCTATCGCAACCGGCCATTAAGATCAGGGAGATTGTTGCACGAGTCGAGAAGTTAATGGCGGAAGTAATTGAGGATAAGGTCATTATCCAAGGGGTTGTGCACAAACAGATCTTCTTTATCAATGAGGAAAACCTGGAAATACATCAAAGCGAGGACTTCCCCTTCAGCACGTTTGTTGATATTCCTGGCGCTGTGCTCGGAATGGATGTGCGCATTAAGCCCATCATCGAGACTGTGCTCTTTGAGCTGTTAGATAGTGTCACCCTCCGGCAAAAAGTCGTGATCGAGCTTTTCGTTAAAGTGACCGAGTCGCAACAATTACAAGTGCAAATTGCTGCTCCCTACGGTCCTTACTACTTCTAGATAACTCTCCCCCGGAATACAGGCCTTGAAATATCTAAAAGGCCTGTATTTTTTTTACTAGGACCTTACATATACATTTAAGAGTGAGGAGCTTTGGGGGGAGGGACAGGCTTAATGGTCAAACGGTGGCAAAGGCGCTGTAAAATGAAGATCAGTGTCCCCTGGCCCTCCGGTGAACAGGTTCACCGGATCGATTTGGCGATTAAGGATTACACTGTCCTCTGGGAAGAAGCGGCCCTCAAGTTGACGGTGGATCTGGAAAGACGAATGCAAGCGCTGGGGAACGGTGGCGAAGTGCTCCTGAAAAAGGACCTGGTGCGTCTGGAGAAAGAATTTCCCATCTCCCCGGAACTGATCCGCCAGCAGCCGGTTCAAGGCAGAGTCACCCCCGATTATCTGGTAAACGTGGTGCGCGGGGAGAATTCGCTCTTAGAACAGGGAATCTACCTGCATTTGCGGGCTTGGGAAAGAAAAAAAAGCAGGCGACGGCTTTACAGGAAAAAGAGACGTTAATCCTCAGC
>JAAYGU010000027.1 GCA_012727535.1 Bacillota bacterium
ATTGACGAAGCCGTTGGCTCATCTTCATACCCAGTTTAACCGAGAGATTCCCTGGGCGGAGATTGACATGGATTTTATGAACCTGAACCAATCAGCCCATGGTGACCGGGAGTTTGGTTTTATCGGCGCCCGACTGCGGAAAGCCCGTAAGGTGATTGTCGGTTTTTGGCAGGATGAGGAGGTCGTTGACCGTTTGGCGACCTGGATCAGAGCGGCGCTGGCCGGGAATGACCTGCAAGGTGCGAAATTTGTCAGGTTTGGCGATAACATGCGGGAAGTGGCGGTCACCGAGGGCGATAAAGTCGCCGCCCAGATCCGGCTGGGATATTCGGTTAATGGTTATGGTGTGGGCGATCTGGTCGCTGTGATCAATAGCATTTCGCAAAACGAGATCCGGGAGCTGCTGGCAGAATACGAACAAAAATACCAAATCCAAAAAGAACTGGCCGCCGACGGTGCGCAGAGAAACTCCCTGGAAGAAGCAGCCCGGATTGAACTGGGGTTAAAGAAATTTTTGGAAACCGGCGGTTTTAAAGGCTTCACGACCACTTTTGAGGATTTACATGGCCTGATCCAATTACCGGGATTGGCGGTCCAACGTTTAATGGCGGCCGGTTACGGATTTGGCGCCGAGGGTGACTGGAAAACCGCCGCTTTGGTCCGGGCGATGAAAGTGATGGCTTATGGACTAAAAGGCGGGACCTCTTTTATGGAAGATTATACTTACCATCTCCAGGAAGGCCGGATGAAGGTCTTAGGTGCCCATATGCTTGAGGTTTGTGAATCAATCGCCGCCGGTCAACCTTCTTTGGAGATCCATCCGCTCAGTATCGGAGGCAAAGCGGACCCGGTGCGTTTAGTCTTTAATGTGCCGGAAGGACGCGCTTTGAACGCGTCAATCATTGATCTGGGCAACCGTTTCCGTTTATTAGTAAACGAGGTCGAGGTGACCGCGCCCGAACATGATCTGCCCAAGCTTCCGGTCGCCCGCGCCCTTTGGACGCCGCTACCGAACTTAAAAATAGGAGCCGAGGCCTGGATCCTCGCCGGTGGCGCTCATCACACCGGATTCAGCCAGGCTCTGACCAAGGAACACATGGAAGATTTCGCGGAGATCGCCGGAATCGAATACCTGTTGATCGATGATGACACCCAAATTAGCACTTTCAAAAAGGAACTCCGCTGGAACGAACTGTATTATCACCTAGCCCAAGGGATAAGGGATTAACCGGATTATTCCAATAATGGCGTGTTTATCTTTAGAAAATAAGTGTTGTCGTTCTCAGTTCGAAGGGGGTTGTTCTTGATGGATAATGAACAATATGTTCTGGGACTTGATTTTGGCACGGATTCGGTCCGGGCTTTGCTGATCGAAACTGCAACCGGAAGGGAAATGGCCAGCGCAGTCTCTTACTATCCGCGCTGGGCGAAAGGGTTATATTGTGATCCGGACAAAAATCAATTCCGCCAGCATCCCTTGGACTATATTGAAAGCATGGAAGCGGCCGTAAAAGGCGCCTTGGCCAAAATGCCCACGGACAGCGGTGCGCGCGTGGTCGGGATTGGCGTCGACACGACCGGTTCTACTCCCTGTGCCATTGATCGCAATGGTCGCCCCTTGGCTCTGCGGGAAGAATATCGTGAGAACCCGAACGCTATGTTCATTCTCTGGAAAGACCACACCGCGGTCCGGGAAGCCGCGGAAATCAATCAAATCGCGAAAAACTGGGGCGGCGTCGACTATACCAAGTATGAAGGTGGCGTCTATTCCTCGGAATGGTTCTGGGCGAAAATTTTGCATGTCTTACGGGAGGATATCCAGATCCGGGAGCACGCCTACTCCTGGATCGAACATTGTGACTGGATTCCGGCCTTGTTAACCGGCGTTCAAAACCCAGCTGCGCTAAAACGAAGCCGCTGCGCGGCCGGGCATAAAGCAATGTGGCATCAAGATTGGAACGGCCTTCCGGATGAAGAATTCTTGACCAGGATTGACCCGTTGTTAGCCGGCTTACGGGAGCGGCTTTATCAGGAAACATATACCTCGGATGTGAAAGCCGGTAATTTGACCGCCGAATGGGCGGAGCGGTTGGGTTTAAAACCGGGCATTGCCGTTGCCGTCGGGGCTTTTGACGCCCATATGGGCGCGGTCGGCGCGGAGATCAGCGAAGCGACTTTGGTTAAAATCATGGGAACATCAACCTGCGATATCATGATTGCCGCTCCCGAAGTGATCGGCGACAAACTGATCGCCGGGATCTGCGGCCAAGTAGATGGTTCGGTGATTCCGGGTTACATTGGCCTGGAAGCCGGTCAATCAGCTTATGGCGACGTTTACGCTTGGTTCCGCCAATTACTCTGTTGGCCGCTGGAAGCAATCTTAACAGAAACCTCGCTCGTGAGTCGGGAACTAGTGAGCAAACTGAAAGCGGAAATCGAGTCGAAAATCCTCACAAAACTTGCCGCCGAGGCGGCTCAGATCCAAAGCGGAGAAACAACTTTAATCGCGCTCGACTGGTTAAACGGCCGTCGGACGCCTTACGCCGACCAAACGCTCAAAGGGGCAGTCGCCGGACTGACCCTCGGCACGAGCGCGCCAAAGTTTTATCGGGCTTTGGTGAAAGCAACCGCTTTCGGTGCCAAAGCCATCGTCGAACATTTTCGCGATGAAGGCATCGCGATCAATCAAGTGATCGCCATCGGCGGCATCGCCAAAAAAAGTGATTTCGTGATGCAAGTAACCGCCGATGTCTTAAATATGCCGATTAAAGTCGCCCGTTCCGAACAAGCCTGCGCTTTGGGGGCCGGAATGTTCGGCGCCGTCGCCGCCGGAGTTTATTCCTCGGTCAGCGAAGCCCAAACCCGAATGAGTAGCGGGTTTGACAAAACCTATACTCCCCAACCGGAGGCCGCGCAAAAGTATCAAAAATCTTACCAAAGGTACCAGGAACTTGGCAAAATCCTGGAAGAGCAATTACAAACCCTTTAAAGAAGGTGCTCCGGATGCTTGAAAGATTGAAAGAGCAAGTATTAGAAGCCAACTTGGAATTATACCATCGCGGACTGGTAATTTACACCTGGGGAAATGCCAGCGGCATTGACCGCGAGCAGGGCCTGGTCGTGATCAAACCCAGTGGTGTGCCCTACGAAAAACTAACAGTTGATTCGATGGTTGTTTTAACCTTGGATGGCGAAATCGTGGAAGGCGAGTTGCGCCCCTCTTCGGATGCCCCCACTCACTTAGGACTTTACCGAGGTTTTCCGGAGATCGGGGGGGTTGTCCATACTCACTCACCGCACGCCACCATTTGGGCCCAAGCGAACCGGGAGATCCCTTGTTTGGGGACCACCCATGCCGATTATTTTTACGGCGCCATTCCCTGCGTCCGGGTCCTTACTAAAAACGAGGTCGCAACGGAATATGAAAAAAACACCGCCCAAGTAATTGTTGAATATTTTCGAAACTTAAACTATCTACATCTCCCAGGTGTATTAGTGGCCGGACACGCGCCGTTTACTTGGGGCAGGGACGTCAACGAAGCCGTCCATAACAGTGTCGTATTGGAGGAGATCGCGAAAATGGCTTTCGCCTCTCTCCAATTAAATCCAAAGCTGAGGCCCTTGCCAAAGTACTTGTTGGACAAACATTTTTTGCGCAAACACGGCCCCAAAGCTTATTACGGCCAGACATAATTGAAAAAAATCACCCAATAAAAGGGTGATTTTTTTGCAAACGGAAACTTTATGCACTCTTTAAACTCAATTCGTAATCGTCAAGCCAAACATGAATTCTTCCAGATCAATCACGCCCACATTTAACTGCAGACCCTTGTTGAGTAAGATTTTTGCTCCCAGATTTAAGCCGTAAGCATCATATTCACCACTCAACGTCACACTGGGAAATTGGGCGCTGCGGAAGACTTTACTGAGGCCAAAGAATAACCCGCCCAGCCGTCCACCGCCGATCCCGACATTCCAGCGGAGATCATAAGGGGCTAACTGATGGCCAAGTACCACATAGGGAGAAAATTCATCTTTACCGATATCTTGAATTCCTAAAGCCAAGCCGAAACTATCCTTGGTCTCGGGGATCAACCGGTATTTAAAGCGTACCGATAAATCGTTGGTATGACGATAGAGATCAACCGCCGCCCCTAATTCAAAATCGTCCACCAGGCCCAGGTCAATCTGTACTTTCGCCCGACTATGCTCATTTACATGAACGCCGAGACTATATTTTCCAGGTGATAATGTCCGGTTGGTCGGAACAGAGATTAAGTCCGTCGCTCCAAAGACTCCCTTCGCCTCAGCCATCGTCCCACAACTCAGACCGCAAAAGATCAGGGCTAACAAGACTAATAAATACTTCTTCACCTTCATTTTCTGCCTCTAACTCCTTTAAACAACTTTTCTGTGTAATATTTACTCTAATGGAGTATTTTATATTCAACTTCTCTTTTTCCTGCAGGAAATGTATGCCAATCATGGTCTGAGCTGGGCAATTAATACTCAATTCCCCGCCGGGGTCCAATCCCCCGTGCATAAGGATGTTTTACTGCTCTCATCTCCGTGACTAAATCAGCAAGCGCTAAAAGCTCCGCCGGGAAGTCTCTGCCGGTCAAGACCAATTCGCACTCGGCGGGCAATGTCCGGGCGAGGGCAAGTACCTTTTCCAGGGGGAGCAGACCGTAGTTGAGCGCATGACTGATTTCATCAAGGATCAGTACCTGAAAGCCCGCCGCGATCGCTTCCGCCACGTCGGCAAGGCCTTTTAAGGCGAGGGCAATCTCCTCTTTGTCCGGCTCCCGGTTAATCAACCAGCGTCCGGAGCCATACTGTTGAAAAAGGATGCCTAAAGCTCGCAAGGCCTCCTTTTCCCCGGTCTCTCCGGCTTTTAAGAACTGAAAAACGCCTACCTTCAGCCCCTGACCTTTCGCCCGCACCGCAAGTCCCATCGCCGCCGAGGTCTTTCCTTTACCATCGCCAGTATAAACTTGAATCATAGCAAAAGATCAACCTCTCTTCCACAACCAAGGCAGCATCCCTCTTGAAACGGAGCGACGGTGACCGTCGGACCACTCCGCTTCACCCAAAGGCTGCCACACTCCGGACAGAAAGTATTACTGAAAGCGCCAGAGTCCGGTATATTACCAAGATAGACATAATGGAGTTCTTCTTTGGCCAGGTAAAAAGCCTTTTCCAGCGAGGCCAGCGGTGTCGTCGGAATCCTCATCTGGTACTGGGGAAAGTAGCGGGAAAAATGGAGCGGAATCCTGCGGTCAAGGCTAGCTAAAAACCGGACCAGTGCGGTCAAGTCCTCCTCATCATCGTTCTCCCCCGGCAACAAAAGATTGGTCACTTCCAGATGTACACGGCCGGCTAGCTGAGCAGCGGTCTTCAGGACCGGGGCAAGGCTTCCCCCACAGTATGTTTGATAGAAAGGCTCCGGTCCTTTCAAGTCAAGGTTAACCCCGTCCAGATACGGAATTAAGGTCGCCAACGGTTCCGGGTTAATATAACCGTTGGTCACCAACACATTTTTCAGGCCTTTGTCCTTTGCTAAACGGGCGGTCTCCATTATATAATCAAACCAGACCAGAGGCTCAGAGTAGGTATAAGCGATCCCGATATTGCCTTCCGGTTGCCAGCGCAGCGCCAGCGCGACCAGTTCTTCCGGCGCCATTTCGTCCGTGGCTACTTCTTGATGGGCAATTTGCCAGTTTTGACAGAAACGGCATGTAAAGTTACAGCCGATTGTCCCCACCGACAAAATCAGAGTGCCGGGATAAAAATGGTACAAAGGCTTTTTTTCGATCGGGTCCAGCGCCAGCGCCGATATACGGCCGTAATTGGCAGCATATAACTTCCCGGCTTTCACAGATCTTCCCCGACAGCGCCCGCTTTCACCCTCCCGTAGTCGGCAGGCATGGGGACAAAGCGTACAAACGACCTCCCCTTCCGGTAAAGGGCGATAATAGAGGCATTCATGCTCAGGCATTAATCTATCACCTTCCTCCGCCAACATACTCCTGGTCAAGCCACTCTGCAACTGGCTTACGAAACTTTTTTAGATCACAAAATAGATTGGTCGTTCTCTTTTATTATGAATTATTCTGTGGCCTTTGGCAATTTTATATTTTGAATGCGGAAGAGCTTAGTGCCGTACCGACTTGAAGACAACTCCCCTTACGGCTGAGCAGAGCAGACAGATCCCCGCGGGCGCCCGCCATTCCTGTCCGCTTTACCCTTTACTCTGTTTCAGATTGAGCTCCTGGGGCAGCTCTTTTTTGATATATTTCGGAAACCTTAATAAGTAGTATTCATAGATCAGTGTATCCAGTTCTTCACTGATCCTTAAAACCTCAATACTTGTTCCTTGCTCGCGATAACGAAGGTATAAGTCGGTCTTTTTCTCTTTAATCAGCCTCCCCAACTCTGATAAGTTCATTGCCTGGCCTCCTTCCTCTAGATTAAAGGTGACACTCTCTAATACCGATGACCACACTCCAACGGCCAACGGCCACCGGCCGCCTCCGTTACTACCATCGGCAGAACAAGGCAGAGCTGACATGAGGCCTTTTCCTTATTTTAGCTAGGGGATTTTCCCCATTTTTTTCCTTTCTCTACAGGCTGTCCAACAAAAAACCAGTCAACACCTGGTTCCCCCGGACTGTTTGGCTTGATACATAACTGTATCAGCAGCCAACAGGAGCTGATCGGCAGAGCTCCCATCCCCCGGATAACTTGCCACACCGGCGCTGAAAGACAAGGGGATTTCCGCATTTTCTCCGATTAACGGAAACGGTTCCTTTTCAATCGTTTTTTTAATCCGTTGTATAATCGAGACCGCGCTTTTACGGGAAGCCTCGGGTAACAGGATGATAAATTCATCGCCACCGCAACGACAGATGACATCGGTCTCTCTAAGGTTCTGTTTGAGCTTCGTCACAAAATATTTCAATACCTGATCGCCGACTGAATGCCCATAGGAATCATTGATCTTTTTAAATTTATCCAGATCCACCATCACCACAGAAAAGGATGCTTCCTTACTCTGTGCCAGTTTTATCTCTTCATGCAAACGTTGAAGTAAATAGCGTCGGTTAAAAATCCCGGTGAGCTCATCTTTCATTACTAGATGCTCAAATTTTTGGACACGACTGAAGATGGCCATCACCCGTGCAATCAGTTCCTCCATGACAAACGGTTTTGATATATAATCATCAGCCCCACAGGCAAAACCGGAGAGCCGGTCTTGGAGTTTCGCCTTGACGGAAAGAAAAATGATCGGGATAATCTTATCATTATGTTTAGAACGGATCTTCTTGCAAAATTCAATTCCGTCCCCGTGGGGAAAGACAATATCTAAAATCAGCAAATCAGGCTGTTCACTATGGATGAGCTGCTCCGCCTCTGTCAGGTTGTCACAGGTTAAAACCAGAAGGCCTTGATCCATCAATGACTCCCGGATCAGAGCTGTGATTGTGTGGTCATCATCCACCACGAGAATCTTCCGTCTTTGGCGCCGGTCGAAGAAATTTCCCACCTCCGCCATGTTAAAAGCCAGCGGCTTCTTTGCTTCCCGGAGACCCTCCGCCGTCTGGAGCTGGATTACCTCCATTTTTTCACTGATAAACTGCTTGAGGCCGGAATCTAAATTCATCCCGTAACTGCGAACCAGAGTTAAGGCGGTAACAATTTCACCAGCGGAAGCGGCAATCTCCCGTAATCCAACCATTTCGCCGGAACCTTTTAAGGTATGAGCAAAGTGGTATAGCCCGGAGAGGGCCTCCCCATCATCACTATTCTTCAGTAATTGATTTAAGTCTTGCCAGGCATCATGAAGCCGCCGGGCAATCCCAGTTAAAAATATTCTCTGCGCTTGATGGACCCTGTTGTGTGGTAGTAAGGACCTATCCCCGTTCTTAAGCATCATTGCTCACCTCACCGGCTCAGCGTTCTTTTATTGAGTATCCGACTGTACCGTTCGGTAGTGGCCCCATTCTACTCAGCGTTCATCACTTCTAAGGGACGGCGATGGGAAGGTTAAAAGTAAAGGTACTCCCTTTTCCATACTGGGAATCCACCCTCAACTCTCCACCAAGAGACCGGGCTGTTTGATAAGCAATGGCTAAACCTAGACCGGTACCACCGATCTCCCGCCACTCAGAATGGTCGACCCGGTAAAAAGGTTTAAAGATCGCTTCTTGTTCCGACGGGGGGATACCGAGACCGTAATCCTTCACAGCGATGGCAATCAGGTCGGTCGAAATTTGCTCCACTTCCACCTCGACCTTATACGCCTGGGGCGAATATTTGAGCGCGTTGGATAAAAGATTCTCGAGGACGCGGGCCAACTGTTCCGGGTCTGTATTGACCAGAGGAAGGTCTTTAGCTAAGCGGATTTCAATCGTATGCTGGATGCCTGCTCCTTGAAAGGTAGCGACTACATCGGCTATGACATCATACAGGTTAACCAGCCGCCGGTTAAGGCTCAACTGTCCCGTTTCGATCCGCTGTAAATCTAAGAAGTTATTGACTAATTGGCTGAGACGGATCGATTCTTTATTGATCATCTGCACATATTTTGGGGTTTTCCCCTCATCTACACTGTTTTTCAACAACAACTCCGAAAACCCCAGGATACTGGTGAGCGGAGTACGTAACTCATGACTGACCGTATTCAGCAACTCTGTTTTTAGCTCATCAATTTCCTGCATCTTCTCCAGGGCCTGCTGTACAGTCTGATGAGACAGGGCATTATCTAAAGCAACTACAATCTGAGCAGACAGCGCTCTGAGCAATCTTTGCTCCTCAGCCGAAAATTCTACTAAACGACCCAAAACGATCTGTCCCCGGACTTCCCGGTTATAAATCAATGGTAAGTAAAGTTTGTTCGTGATCTGCTCTAAAGCGCTCTCCCGCCCGGCGCTCTTAATCAAGCGCATCTTCTCGGTTTTAGGGTCAAAGAGCATAAAAAGAGCAACCTGCGCCTTGCTCTCTTTCATTAAGCCTTCCAAAACAATGGCGGCTAATTGGTCGACCTGAATCGTCCTTGTTAGGGACTGTGCAAACTTGAAAAGCCTGCTTAATAGATCCTCTTGCTTCATTAATTTATCGACGAGCTCTTCCAATCCTTTTTGTTGGGCTAAAATCTCCTCATTCTGAGCAATCAGTTCTTCTCCCTGAGCCTGCAATTCCTCATTTCTTTTCTGAAGTTCAAGCCTATTTAACTCGATCGTATCCGCCATCTGGTTAAAGGCCATAATCAACGCGCGGAGTTCATCATTACTACACACCTCTTCAATTTGGCGGTAAGTTCCGCTTTTCAGTCCCTCAATACCCTGCATCAACTTCTTAAGGGGACCGGTGATCCCCCTGGCAATAAGTAATCCGAGTGCGATCGCCAGTAAAGCCAGTATTAAGAGGATTAACATTGTAAGCCGATAAGATTGTTTCAAGTACTCCCTTTGGGCAAACATCGCTTCCGTATGCCTTTGGTTGAGTATTGAAGATAACTCTACTTCCGCTTGAATAAAATCTTCGGTCAGCCCAGGGAAACTTAACCAGTAAGGGGCTAATTCTGTTTTATTTTCGGTCAGCGCTTCCTCCAAAAGAGCATCCAGATAGTCGGCTGTCGGCAGTATCCGCTCTTGTAAGCATCTTAACGCCTCTTCATCATCGACTAACAGTTCCTCCAAGATCCCTTTTTCTTGAACGATCTGTTGTTGCGCATTACGAAAAGCCTCAACATATTGCGGATCTTTGTTCTGAAAATAGCGCCGCACGACTGTTTCCTCATTACGAATCGCCAAAAACAGACCCAAGGTGGCCATCTCCGCCAGATGATATTGGTGTGCCGTCATGGTATACGATAACATCTTTTGATTAGTCTTGAAGTAAATTACCGTAGTACTCACCACGATAAGAAAAACGATCAGCACATAACCACCGGCAATCTTCTTTTGGATCCCGACCCTCATGCCCCTCCCTCCTCTGACCGGCTCTAGGGGGAATTGCCTCTTATCGCTACCTAAAAGCCAACCTCAACCACGCTCTCTTCCCAAATACTTCTTGCCGCTCCTCACTCGCGATAAATGATAGCCGTCGTAAGCCTTTTCCAGCCGGACAGGATGGTGTCTCCTTATTCCGGTGAAGCTCAATCCATTCCCGCCAGTAAGAAGCGGATGATCTTGGTTAAATCGAGGGGACTGAAGGGTTTAGGTAAATAATAATCAACCCCGGCCCTCGCCGCCTGTTTTCGGTCCGCCTCCTGTGCTTTGGCCGTAAGCATTAACACGATGATCGCGCGGTAAGCCGGGTCCGCCTTGAGCCGGGAACAGAGTTCATACCCGCTCATTTGGGGCATCATCACATCCAGTACAATTAAATCAGGTCGTTCAGAACGGGCCAGCTCGTAGGCTTCAAGGCCATCAGCGGCTTCCAGCAAGAGATAACCCTGATCTTCAAGGGTGGCGCGGATTAGAAAACGGATCGCCGGTTCATCATCGGCAATTAAAATCTTACGCAATTTATGACCCCACTCTGTCTTTATTAACCATCCAACTTGGCCAGTCCCAGCCGCACTGCAGTGGCAATCAACTCCGCCAAATTATTAACTTTCAGCTTTTTCATGATATAGGCCCGATGGTTTTCCACTGTCTTTACTGCAATCGTAAGTTCATCCGCAATCTCGCGATTCTTGTAACCTTTGACAATCAGATTGAGGAGCTCTATTTCACGGGGAGTCAATTTCTTATTAGCCTCAGCGACCTCGGTGGTATGATCCTCGAGTAAAACCCGGGAAATGGCCGGACTTAAATAGGTCTCATTATTGAGGCAGGCCCGAATCGCCAGCATTAATTCCTGAAAAACGGAGCGTTTGAGAAGATAGCCTTTTGCCCCATTTTTTAATGCTTCACGGACAATTCCCGGCTCGGAATACATGGATAAAACAAGCGGAATAGTAGAAAACTGGAGCTCCTTAAGCTTTAATAAAACTTGGTTACCGTTGAGTACCGGCATCGCAAAATCAATGATCGCAACATCCGGTTTGAGTTCCCGGATCAACTCCAACGCCTGTGCCCCATCATCCGCTTCGCCGATGACTTCAACCTCACCAGTCCTTTCCAGCAGAGCACGCAGTCCTTCTCTCACAATATGGTGATCCTCGGCAATCAATACTCGAATCATGTCAATCGCTCCCATGGCACCTGAGCAATCAGGCGCCATCCTTCTCCAGGGGAAAAGCTTAAAGTCAGTTTCCCGCCTAGTAAAGCCAGGCGTTCCCTCATCCCCATTATCCCTACTCCTCCGGCCCGGGTCTCGGGCGCCCCCGAACCGGTATCGTAGCCTACCCCGTTATCCTGGACAATCATTGATAAAAACTCCTCATCCGTTTGTAAGTAAACAATCACCCAAGAAGCTTGGGCATGTTTGGCCACGTTCGTTAAAGCTTCCTGTAATATCCGGTAAAGAGAAATCGCTGCCGCATCGGAGAGCTCAAAGGGCTCGACTGCCGAATAATCAAAGGTCACCGGAATTCCGACCCTTTGGGAGAAGGTCCGGCAATAATCGTAAAGCACTGCCGTCAGTCCAACAGTCTCCAACCCAGGTGGACGTAGATCATAAGCTATGTATCTTGTCTTTTCCAAAGTTTCATCAGCGAGAGCGATCACCGGGTTCAGATCTACCCGAAACCGGCAATCATGACAAGAGGTATCGGCGATCAACTCCAACTTTATTTTCAGAGCGGTTAAAGCCTGTCCAATCTCGTCATGGAGCTCTCTAGAGATTCTTCGCCGCTCCACCTCCTGGGCTTGCAAAACCTGATGATGAAGCTCTTGGAGCTTTTGTTGATTCTCCCCTAGCTCCTGATAAAGGCGGGCGTTACGGATCGCTAGCGAAGCCTGGGCACCCAGCCCCCGCATCAGTAAATATTCTTCATCGGTGACCGTCCAGACCTGTCCATAACGGAAAAGCATAATCACCCCGCTGATCTCATCCCCATCGTACAGTTTGATCGCAATAATGGTTCTGAGATCAAGGTGTTGAAAAAGGTTAAGAAAAGCAGAGTCGCGAATGGCCTGGAGATCCGGGATCACTGCCACTTGTTCGGGACCGCCAAAGTACTGATTAAAGAAGGCCACCGGAATCTTCTGCATAAACCACTCCCGCCTTCCTCCATGGGCAAAGAACAACCGGAAAGATTGGGTTTTTTTCTCCAGCAGACGAACAGTGGCGCAGCTTGCTTTCAACAAAGTGGCTACTTCCTGACAGATCGTTTTCAAAACCTCTTTCAGATTCAAATCAGCGTTAATCCTCAACGCCGTACGCACTAAGGTATTGGCCTGATTATAAAGCTGTTGAAAACGCTGCTCATTCTTTTTCAACTCCGTTAAATCTACGACATTCGCAATCCGGTAAAGGGGCTCGTTACTACTGTCATAAACCAGGTAGGCGTTGACTAAAACCGGAAAGTCCGTACCATCCTTTCTCAGATGTAACGCTTCATAAGAGTGATACCCTGCTTCGTGGAGCAAAATCGAAAAACTGGGTAGTTGAGAGCGCTCTTCGGGTGGTAAAATTTCCGCCAGCGAACGACCGGTTAGCTCTTCCACTGTATAGCCATGCATCCTGGCAAAATAGGGGTTGACTAAATCAAGGGTTTCGGTATGAGCGGCGCTAATCGCCAAACCAACCCGCGAATGCTTAAAGATCGCTTCGTAGATCCGCAAAGAAGCCTCCATTGCTTTACGCTTATTTTTGGCCCTCTTCACCTGTTGAGACCGGTGTAGCATTAGCCCTCAATCCTCCCCCTTTCACCCCTTTGTTTCGCTTCCAGGAGTTCCGGTATAACCTGTTTTGCTTTACCCTTCATTTTTACTATCGGTCGATTACCAACAAGTTGACATAGGGTATTTCCCTTATCTTAGTTGGTGGTAATTCCCTATTTTTACGCAATAAATTAAGCCCGGATTCACCCGGGCTTTCCGCTTACCGCAATATACTACCGTAGTTAACTTAAAAGTACCTGATCACTTCGAATCTTTCCATTTCCACTTCTTCTTTTGGGCCGATTCCGGCTTTCTGTTTGGCAATCGCAATTTGTTTTTCGACCGTATCCACTCCTTCTAAATTAGGAAGGAGTAGACCAGTCCGGCCTCCCCGGCGGACGATCACCCCGTAACGTTCCGGGTCCAATTCTTCTGGCCCGGAGATCGGTTCGGGCGCTTGCAAAAGATCGACCGAATAAACTAGATCATCCAGCTCATCGACCTGGACCGGATCGAACCGCGGATCTTGAAATGCCGCGGCGATTGCATTATGCCTAATCTCCTCGGCTGCACTTGGTTGCGTGGGGAAAATAGTACCGATACAACCACGGAGGTTTCCGTGCTTTTTAATCGAGACAAAGACCCCGGCTGGCTTTTGCGCCTCGGGAGGGAGAGACAGTTCGATCTCCTCTTCCGTTCCCAAGAGATGATTTTCAACGGTACGACGGGCAAGTTGAACAAGGGGAGACTCCTGCCTGCGGCGCCTTCTTATCTCTGCCTTACTCTGGTCCAGCAGGACCGAATAAATACTGCGGTCCGGATCGTAATCAGTCCGAGGCTCAAAAGCGCTTACCAGATAACCCACACCGAAAGGTCCCTCGTAGCTTAACACCTCTGGGTCAAACTCCAGACCATCAAAGACACCCAAGAGCATTAATAAAGTCCGGAAACCACACTCGGCAGCCTTTTCGACCAGTTCGGGCGAGAGACGGAAAAGATCTATTATCTTCTTCTCTTTTAGTATATTAACGAGTCTCCGGTCGAACTCCTCTCCATGCGGGTCATAAGCCACCGGCGCACCCGGAAACAAACAATGGGATAGGTCCCCGCTGGCAATGACAGCGATCCGCCGTGGCGAATTCCGTACTGCCCGGCCAATTGCTCTCCCCAATTTATACTGCTCCAACCAAGGGAGGAGCGACATTCCGGTCGCCACCAAACGCACCTTTTCCGGTGCTAAGAAGGCCAGGGGAACTAGGACCCCGTGATCCAGTTCCCGCGAGAACCGGTAGCGGAAAAGAAACTCTTCGTTTATTTCCCTACAGTTCAACCCCTCCTCGGAGGCCGCTTCGATCATCGCCTGCACCAACTCCTGATCATTCTCCCATTCCCATCTCCGGTTAAAACCGAAGTTGGCCAAGCTTCCCCGGAGTCTCTTGCCACCTCTAATGGCCAAGCCGTCCTGGAAAACTGGACCATGAGGAGAAAAAAGCAAAATGGTCTCCGGCTGAGACGCCTCAATCCGCTCCCGCAGACTCTTCATCGCCTGCACGGTTTGAGCGACCTTTTTCGTTTCCTCGCCGCCCACCTCTTCCAGAATGATCGCCGGGTGGGGAACAAAAGCGCCGTAGGTTAACATCAGCCTCCTCCTTTCCGTAACCAGGGACTGTTTTTCCTTGATCGGAAACTTTTCCACGGCTTTATAAACCTTTAGTCTTTTTAAAGCACGCGCTTCTCCTCAATACTTTAAAAATACATCTCATTACTTATTACTCGTCTTTTTTCGCCCGATTGCCTTTATCGTCTTACCCAGCCGGAGCAGAATGGTGTTCAGTAGTAACTTGAATTTCTTGGTAAAGTATTCTGATCACGCCGCCGGCCAACAACCCGGCAAAGACAACTCGCAGTCTTCAGCTTGCTGGGGGCAACTACTTTTAAAAAACAGGCTTAATCAAAGTAATACCTTACTTCTACCCAATACCCTTTCTCCGCTGTCTGGTAGAATCCTCCTTTAGGTGCCAAACCCAAACGGACCCGAACTTTACCCACCTCCACCTGCAGATTGAGCATACCTCCCCAGTCGAAGAGCGCCTCTTTGTAAACGACAAAGAGCTCCGTGCGGAGCAAGAAGGGGTGAATCTTTTCCCGCCACCTTAGCCCGCAACGTATATTACTGAAAGGAAAGCTCTCCGCCTTGGTATCCTCTTCCACATCCTCGGGCAGCGGTTCGTAAGCAGCAATCACCTTGGAGGCGCTCAGCAGCCCACTCACCGTACGGCCGGGTGAATAAGTATACTCATAGATCCCTGTTAAATCAAGTTTTCCTCCTTCTTTACCATTACCGGAGCGCCGGTAATTTAATCCACTTTTCGCCGTAATATCAATACGGTCACCAGCTGCCCAAACCCACTCCAGACGAAAGGAGCGGTAACTATAGTTAATCCAGGGGTTTCTCGGATACTCGCGCGTGCTGTTGGCGTAAATGCCGGTCAAGCGATGATGGGTGAAGCGGGAGGCAAACTCATGGCGGAGGGCTAATTTCCGGGAGGAGCGGGAAGGAGTAGGATATGTTTTATCTTCGAGCATAAATTCGCCCTTCCATCTTAGCGTCGGCTTTGGTCGCCAACGCAGACTGATGCCGATTAGTTGTCGATCATAATCTTCAATTCTCGCCCCGGGGAAGACTCTTCGCCATTCCCCGCTCCCCCAAGTTCGTACCGACAAGGGATGAGCTTGGGTTTTTTCTAATTCAAACTCGACCCAGCGGAAATCGCAAGTCGGAGCATAACCATATTTACCACCGGCCTTGAGCCACCAGTCCGCAAGCACTCTGCGGCGCAGCTCAGTCCGGAAAGACAGCGGTTCGGTTGTCGTCGGCCGACTCCGCCATTTCAGATCGGTAGTCCAACGATAATGCTGTGCATAAAACCCCCACCCTCCCCCAAAGGCAGAAAATGTTTCCTCCTCTTTAATCTTATATTTGAAATGGACCGGATCGCTCCGCCATTCTCCCTGGGCTCCGGCTGGAACCGCGAAGAGGAAGCAGAATAACAAACAGACAGGAAGAAACATTGTGGACGACAGACGCAATGTTCTCCCTCCTCAGCCCGTAATGATGGATATTATTCTATATTATGGCATATATTTCCTTTTAAGCTTTAAATAAAAGAGAGGGTTTTTATTGACACTCCCTCCTTTCTGTACTACCTAGAAAATAACTTCTCGATATTCGCCAATCTTACGAACGGTTCTCTCTGTAACCTGATTGCACCTGCCCTTTCCTACTCCCCCGTAATAAAAGAGAGCCCTCATAAACCTTCACCCAGCCGGACAGAATGGTGTTTTTCCATTGGCTTGAATTTCTTGCCATAGAATGCTTGGCGAACATCCTGGCCGGATTGTTGGCTGCCAAGCTTCATTTAGCCCGCTCGCGGTCTCAGCAGCAAGCAGAGTAAAGCAGGGCACTACTGCTTCGGATCAAGCAAATCGCGGAACCCATCGCTGAGTAGATTAAAACCCAAAACTGCCAAAACGAGCACAAGACCGGGCGCAAGGCTGTACCACGGTGCCCGCAGCAGATAGCCTTGAGCCTCATTTAACATCCGGCCCCAACTTGGCTCCGGTGGTTGGACCCCCAAACCTAAATAGCTTAAACCCGCCTCCGCTAATAAGGCTCCAGCAAACCCGTTCGACGCAGCCACCAAAAGCGAAGGAAGAAGATTGGGCAGAATATGCCGGAGCATGATCATGAGCGGACTTACGCCGATCGTCTTCGCCGCTTCGACAAAACTGTACTCTTTGAGCTGTAAAAACCCGCTCCGGGTAATTCTAATGAATCCGGGAAGTGCGGTAATACTCAAGGCCACTATGGTATTAAAGGTGCCTGGCCCCAGGATCGCTACAATCATTAAAGCTAATAACACTCCAGGAAAAGCCTGGATGACCGCACTGATCTGCGTAATGATCTGGTCCGCCCAACCGCCGAAGTAACCACTGAGCGCCCCCAGACTTACCCCAAACGCCATTCCGAACAGTACCGAGAGTGTACCGACCAAAAAAGCGGTCTGAGTCCCTTTCATAATCCGGCTGAAGATATCCCGGCCAAAATTATCCGTCCCTAAAAGATACGGTTTACCGGGTGGGAGAAAACGTTCTGTGCTACGCATCTCATTGACCGCAAACGGGGTATAAAAA
>JAAYGU010000002.1 GCA_012727535.1 Bacillota bacterium
GATGAAAATTTTGGTGTGACCGGAGGATTTAGCGGAAAGGGTAAAGCCAACGTGACGGTGGACGGCGGGAAAACCTGGAGTTTGGCGGAGAGCAGCGGCGGTTGTCTTTTTGGGATTGAAGTAATCGATCCGACCCGCTTCTGGGTCTGTGGGCGCATGACTGGTCAGAGTTTCACGACGCCCGGCGGGATCCGCCTGACCCAAGACGGTGGTCAAAGTTTCGGACCATCCGCCAATGGCGGTAATGGAGAAGAATCGCCTCCGCTTTGCGCAAGTCCATGATCTGAAATAAAGGGTTTTTCATCACTATTTGACTCTTTCGTTTGAACCTTACATCTGCGTTCCGGATTAGCCGGGACGCCTTTTTATTCTCAAATTCCCTAGGCAGTTTTTCCGGATGGACGGAATAAGGTAGCCATGGGCTGTGGTGAGAGTAGGAATTGATCTCTGCTTTGGGGAAAGGGGGCACTCAGCTGGCCCGTTTATTGGTTCAATTTAGTTACCTTTTTGATCTGGGCAACTGCTGCCTCCGGATCATCGGTTACGGAGAATAGAGTGAGATCTTCCGGACTGATACAACCGGCCTTTAGAACGGTACCTTTTAACCAATCAAGCAGGGGCTGCCAATATTCGGTGCCAAAGAGGATGATCGGAAAATGATCAATCTTATCAGTCTGGACAAGGGTTAGGGCTTCAAATAGTTCATCAAGGGTTCCGAAACCTCCGGGAAAGATCAAAAAGCCCACCGCATATTTGACAAACATCAGTTTCCGGGCGAAAAAGTAGCGAAAACGCAGGGCGATGGTCTGGTATTCATTAGGGACAGGCTCGTCTGGGAGTTCGATACTACACCCCACCGAGGTTCCCCCAACTTCAAAGGCTCCCTGATTGCCGGCGGCCATCAGGCCGGGGCCACCCCCGGTGATGATTGCATACCCGGCCTCCGCTAAGAGGCGGGCGGTTTCACGACAGGATTCATAGTACGGGCTCTCCGGCCCCAATCGGGCTGAACCAAAGATGGCGATGGCCGCCGGCAGGCGGGAGAGGGCCTCGAACCCCTCCACCAGCTCTCCTTGGATTCTAAGAATTCTCCAGGGATCTTGAGTGGTAAAGTCAACCTCCCCGCTCTTTTTCTGCAGCGGCGGAGGCTTTAATAATTCCTTATCATCATGGCCTTTGAGCCCAATCGGCTTTTTTAATGATTCCATTTCCGGCCCCTCTCGGAAAGTTGGTTATTGCATAGATGTTATTATATCCGGACCAGCCGGTCTTTAATAAAGAAAAAACTCCTTCATCCTTTGTCTGCCTGCGGACTTTGTGCATAAGTTGCCTCTGGTCATGAAAAAGGTGCTGTTAGCGCCAGAAGGATTCTAAAAGTAAAAAGGAGGAAATAAAAGTGGAGTAGCGAATATTATAAACAACTTTTAAAAAGACTTTTGTTAACTTTTACGATACAAAAACGGCGGTTAAACCGGGAATTTTGAGGTAATGACCAACGATAAAAAGGCTGGATTAAGAGTGAAGAAAGCAATCAACCAGGAATTAATGAGAAATACCAATAAAACGCAGATTCTGAAGTGTATCAAGGAAAGACAACCGGTTTCTAAACGGGAAATCGCCGAGGAACTTGGCTTAAGTACCACTACCATTGCGACTTTTATAAAAGAACTGCAACGCGAAAGGATGATCCGGTCCGGCGGAACCGGCCAGTCGACGGGTGGGCGGCGCTCCGTTCTCTACCAGTTAAATCCGGATTATTCTTATGCTCTAGGTATTGATCTGAAAGTCGATCGGATGATCGGAGTTCTCCTCAATTTCAAAGGTGACATTAAAGGGGCTAAAGCGGTTGACTTGATTGAGCAGGATGAATGGCAAGTCAGCCGGTTACTTAGAGATTTTATCGAGGAATTATTGGCCGAAAACAAAGTAACTCTTCAACAGGTTGGGGGGATTTGGATCGGCGTTCCAGGGGTGCTGAATCGGGAGCGGACGATCATTGAATTTGCCCCTAATCTTGGGTGGAGGAATGTTAATTTACCGGCTATGCTGGCTTTTGAGCAACCCATTTATTTAGAGAACGAAGCGAATGCCGGGGCGTTAGGAGAGGTGGTTTTTGGGGCGGCGCAGCAAGTCTCCCACTTGGTCTATGTTTCAGTCGGGGTGGGAATTGGCTGCGGGCTGATTATTAATCACAAGTTGTTCCCAGGTTTCCTGCAACAGGCGGGTGAGTTCGGCCACATGACAGTGGAGCCTTTGGGGGAACGTTGCCGCTGTGGGAACCAGGGCTGTTGGGAGGTTTATGCCTCCAATGCGGCAGCGTTACGGTTGTATGCGGAAAAGACCAAACGGCACCAGGTAACTTTCCCGGAGTTTCTCCGCCAAATCGGCCAGGGGGAGCAGCCAGCGCTGGAAGTCTTACAATCCCTTCTCCGCTATTTAGGGCTGGGGATCGCGAATCTGATTAATGGCTTAAACCCGGAGATGGTGGTCGTGGGGGGAGAGCTGACTGCGGTAAAAGAGTTGGTCTATCCGACCTTGCTGAGGGAGATCAAAGCGCGAGCGCTGGCCATGTCCTTTGCCGGCGTCCGCTTGGAATTTTCGCAACTGGGAGAGCAAGCAGTGGCTTTAGGGATGGGCAGTATTGTCCTTGACCAAATGCTCAACACCGTAAACTGACAGTGAAACGAAAGATATGGTCGAAATTAAAAGGTTCAAACCTTATAATTTGGGAAAAGGGTGGTTGAGAAATGGCCTATTTACTTGGGTATGACATTGGTAGTTCCTCGATTAAGGCTGCGTTGTTAAACGTCGAAGGAAGTCTGGTCGCTACGGCGACCTCACCGCAGACTGAGTTAGAGATGATTGCCCTAAAACCCGGATGGGCAGAGCAGGAGCCGAGGACTTGGTGGGAACATGTTAAACTGGCGACCACGGAAATATTGGGCAAAAGCCGAGTTAACCCAGAAGAGATTAAGGCAATCGGGCTCTCTTACCAGATGCATGGGTTGGTGGTGGTCGATCGGGCAGGAGAGGTTTTACGCCCCGCGATCATCTGGTGTGATAGCCGGGCGGCCGGGATCGGGGATCGGGCCTTTGCCAACCTTGGTGAAGATGCGTGCCTGGCCCGCTTTTTAAATTCTCCAGGCAATTTTACCGCCTCCAAACTAAAGTGGGTCCAGGAGAACGAACCGGAGATTTACGGGAAGATACATAAGGCGATGCTCCCCGGTGATTATATCGCCCTAAAGATGACTGGGGAGATCAAAACAACCCCTTCTGGTTTGTCCGAAGGGATTCTCTGGGATTTTCAGGAGCAAAAACTGGCGGAGACTCAGCTCAAGTACTACGGAATTGACCAGGATTTAATTCCGGAGGTGGTCCCGGCTTTCTCCCCACAAGGTCAATTGAGCGCGAAGGCCGCCGCGGAACTGGGTTTGAAACCGGGAACGGTCGTCGCCTACCGGGCCGGGGACCAACCGAATAATGCTTTTTCCTTAAATGTGCTTAACCCGGGGGAAGTGGCGGCTACGGCCGGGACCAGCGGTGTGGTCTACGGGGTAGGGGAGAAGCCCGAGTATGATCCAAAATCGCGCGTGAACACCTTTTTGCATGTCAACCACCAACCGGGGGCCCCCCGTTATGGGATCCTGCTCTGCTTGAACGGGACAGGAAGCTTAAACCGGTGGCTGAAGCAGAACCTGATGGCGGAGGCGGTCACCTACGATGAGATGAACCGTCTAGCCGCTGCGGTTCCAGCTGGAGCAGAGGGATTAATGATCTTCCCCTATGGGAATGGCGCTGAACGGACGTTGGAGAATAAAGAGCTCAATGCCTCAATTCAGGGGTTAAATTTCAACCTGCATCACCGGGGCCATCTGCTCCGGGCCGGACAGGAAGGGATTGTCTTTGCCCTCAATTATGGCTTAGGGATTATGAAACAGATGGGGGTGAAGATTAACTTAGTCCGGGCCGGTCAAGCCAACATGTTCTTAAGCCCGTTGTTTGGCGAAGTTTTTGCCACCGTGACCGGGGCGCGGGTGGAACTGTATAATACCGACGGCGCCCAGGGGGCGGCCCGGGGTGCCGGTCTGGGTGCGGGGATTTATGGGGCGCCAGCGGAAGCCTTTGCCGGGCTCAAAACAGAAAAGACGATCGAACCCAATCCTAAGCTGGTCCCCGTTTACCAGGAACTTTACGAAAAATGGGCGGCGGTTTTACAAGCCCAGTTAAGAAAATAAAGGAGGGTTTAGTGATGAGTAAAAAGACTTCTTTCCATTCGCTGTGCCGTTGGACTTTTAATCCGGGAAAAGGCGGGTTTGTCCCGGCTAACATGCGCCCCGGGTGGGATGCGCAGCACCTCACTACCGCCGGGGTAGTGAAGCTGATCAAAGAGCGGATCGCCCCGCGCCTGCCGGATTGGGTACAATTAGGCTATGAGGTGCACTATGACACCGAGATTGACGAGCAAAATGCGGCCGAAGTCGCTGATGCCCTTAGTGAAGCCGGGATTTATCTGGCGATGGTTACCCCGGGGGCGCATAGTCATTATGGCTATGGTGGAATAGCCTCCCTGGATCCGAATGAACGGCGGCAGGCCGAGGAACTCGGGCTACGGGCCATAGATTTAACCTACGGTCCGTTAAAAAAGAGCTGGCATCCGGACCCGGAGAAGGCTCCTTGCTTTGTCTTGTGGAACGGTTCTTATGGTTATGATCTAGCCACGATCGGTATCAGACAGATGTATCAGAACTTAAAAGAAAGCATTGCTGACCTTTGTAAATATGAAGCGCAAAAAGGTGGCGCCCTTTATATCGGGATTGAACCGAAGCCGAACGAAGGACACCCGGCGATGTTACTGCCGACCGTGGCTTCTGCCCTCTTGCTCTTCCACCGGCTGGAGGAGGAGTATGGTATCTCCCGGGAGAAGAAAGGGGTTAATAAGGAGTTTGGGCATTCGGAGATGATCGGTCTTGATCACATCTACGATACAGTGGAAGAATTGGATAATAACGCTATGGTCCATATGCATCTCAATAGCCAAGGCTATAATGATGGGATCACTTTAGGTGGGCCCGGCCGCTATGATATTGACCACGGCACCAAGATTAATGGCTTTAATATTGCCATTGCCGGGCTGCTGCAAGCGGCCGGCTACCACCGCTGGTACGGCCATGATATGCAGGTTCGCCCCTATGATAATGAAGAACAAGGGATCGATCGGGTGATCCGTAGTGTTCTAAGCTGGGAAGCCTGTATGTTGGCGGCAGCGGAGGTGGATACCGAGGCCCTGATGGCTGCTTTGGCGGAGCGGGCTACGGCCAAAGCCGAAGATATCATGCGGAATGCGGTGGTGGAAGCCAATCAGGCCTTTAACCGCTTATATCAGGGCTAAAGAAGGGCAAATAGTCCCTTTTTTATCCGGTGTTCATTAACCAATTTATATATAATTGGAAGGTAATTACAGGTGTTTATGGAAGTAGTACCCGATCCTAACTAAGTTAGTCGAAAGATGAAAATGGGGTGGGGAAGAATGAAGAATGCGCGATTGATCATTACGGTTTTGCTCATTGTTACAATTTGCTTTGCCAGCGGTGCCGCCCAGATGACTCCAGATTACGACTCCGTGGAGGAACTGCTTTTACTGCTGAGAATCGATGAGACCCTCGCTCGCACCTTTGAGCAGATGCGACCAACCTTCCTCCAGTACTTCCAACAGATGGTGGCGGGAGAACTAACGCCTGAACAGCTCCAGATCGTGGAGAAATATATGGGAAAACTTCTCGATCTGATGCAGGAAGAGATGAGTTGGGAGAAGCTCAAAGATGATTATATCCGGATTTATATGTCGGTCTATACGGAAGAGGAGATTCAAGAGCTGATCAAGTTTTATCAGTCGCCGGTGGGGCAGAAGACAATCGAGCAAACCCCGATCCTGATGGAACAATCAATGGAAATAAGCCAGAAGTATCTTATGAATACTTGGCCGAAAATCCAGGCGCTCAGCGAAGAAATGCAAGCGGAGTTGGAAGCCAGTTTCGGCAAATAAAATCACCTTCGTCAACAGCGGGTAGTAAAAAAGCGCTCCCGTTCCCCCGTGGTGGGGAGGGAGCGCGCTTTTTTACGGCGTTTGCAGCAAATAACTCAGAGCAAGTGGGCTAGTGGAAACACCGACCATCCGCACTTCAACCGTGTAACAAGATCCGGTCGTCGGTTAATTCCCGTCCACTGCGCGCACTGAACTTGGCGAGTAGTTCGTTGACGGTCATCTTCTCCCGTTCTTTGCCCTTCAGATCAAGGATGATTCTCCCTTGGTCCATCATCAGGGTGCGATTACCCATGGTTAGCGCTTGTTTCAGATCATGGGTGACCATCAAGACGGTTAATTTATGCTGTGCCACGATGCGGTCAGTGATTGTGATAATCTGCCGGGCAGTCTTTGGGTCGAGGGCGGCGGTGTATTCATCCTACAGGAGAAGTTGGGGGTGGCCGATGGTGGCCATGAGCAGAGTCAGGGCCTGCCGCTGGCCACCGGAGAGCAATTTGACAGGGCACTCCAAGCGGTTCTCTAGGCCCAATTCGAGGAGGGCCAGCAGCCTTTGGAACTCCGCTCTCCGTTTCTTATTCAACCCCAATCTTAAGCCGCGGGATTGGCCGCGTTTGACGGCTAGTGACAGGTTTTCCTCGATCGTCATTTCGGCGGCCGTACCTTGCAAGGGATTCTGAAAGACCCGCCCAATCAGGTGAGCCCGTTTGTGCACCGGCCAGTCGGTGACATCCTGCCCATTGATCTCCACCGTCCCCGCTTCCGGGAAAAAGGTGCCGGCCACCAGATTGAGGAGGGTTGACTTCCCAGCCCCGTTACTCCCGATGATTGTAATGAAATCACCCTGCGGGACCAGTAAGTTAATGTCCTTTAAAACATAATTTTCATTAACCTTGCCGTAATTGAAGATCTTATGCAGATTATTTAGTCTGAGCATCCGAGGTGCTCCTTTCCATTAAACGTTCGGCAAATTCATCTTGAATCATAAAACGGCGTAAAGAAGGTGCGCCCAGCGCGAGGATGACCAGCAGGGCGGTGACGATCTTCAGATCGGTGGGGGCAAAACCCAGCTGAAGGGCGACCGCGATCGCCAGCCGGTAGATGATCGACCCCAGGATCACGCCGAAGGTGGCAAAGATGATTCTGCTGGTCCGGATCACTACTTCCCCAATGATCACCGAGGCCAGGCCGACCACGATCATGCCGATCCCCATTCCGACATCGGCAAATCCTTGATACTGACAGGTCAGGGCACCGGAAAGGGCGACTAGACCATTGGCTAGCCCCAGACCGAGGATTTTCATATGGTCGGTATTCCCCCCTAAGCTCTCGATCATGGCGGGACTGTCTCCGGTCGCCCGCAGCGCCATGCCGGCCTCCGTATAAAGGAAATAATCGAGGAGGAACTTCATTAATAATACGATGACGGCAAAGACGGTTAAGGCCAGATACCGATCGGGGAAACCCCAACCTTTGATGACCGTCAGAATGGTGGTCTCCCGTAAGAGGGGGATATTGGAACGGCCCATA
>JAAYGU010000028.1 GCA_012727535.1 Bacillota bacterium
CGGTAAAGGTTTCGCGATTGGTTCTGCGGCCTTGGCGGCCATGTCACTGCTGGCTTCCTATGTTTACTCGCAACCGGTGGCGCAGTCCACTAACGCAATTGCTACCGGCATAGAATTAATCATCAATATGATTAATCCTCTCACTTTAACCGGTGCGATTGTGGGAACAGCTTTACCATACTTCTTCTCCGGCATGCTCATTGAATCAGTAACTTCAGCGGCCCGGGACATGGTACGGGAAGTGAGAAGACAGTTTCAAGAGATACCCGGGATTCTCACTGGCGAAGCCCGCCCCGATTACAAAACTTGTGTTCAGATCTCATCAGCTAGCGCCTTACAACAAATGTTACCTCCAGCCCTGATTGCCGTCTTAACCCCGATTATTAGCGGTTTTATCTTCGGTGCTGATTTTGTTGGTGGCTTGCTAGTGGGGACTGTTCTCTCCTCGATTATGCTGGCCCTCTATACGGCGAATGCCGGCGGGGCGTGGGATAATAGCAAAAAGTATATTGAAGCGGGAATGGTTGAAGGCGCCGGCAAAGACACACCCGCGCACGATTCCGCAGTAATCGGTGACACGGTTGGTGACCCCTTGAAAGATACAGTGGGGCCTTCTTTAGACATTCTCATCAAGATCATGTCGGTCGTTTCCCTGATCGCCGTCTCGATTTTTGCAAAATATAACCTCATAAGCCTGTTTGACTTTTTCAGTAAATAACATTATTTGTTAGGCCTTTGCGTTGTCAATCCTTTAATCATTCTGCTCACCAGGTCTTGAGTAGCTTAAGTCAAACGTTATCTATAGAGCGGAATCTTTTTAAGGAGTAAATCGCCAAAAGCTAAGCTCGGCGCCGCATGTATTTTTGAACATGCGGCGCTCTTTTTTGTCCATGTGACAAATTCTCTTAATTAAAGTACTTATTTTAATTGCCCGAGACACTCTTCTGAATGTCCCGACGAAAAAAAGAGGTTTTATCAAAACCTCTTTTCAGGTATTTTATAACTTTCAATCTTAATCTTGCAGGACAGTTGGTCGACTCATCCAGCCTTTAGCTTACTTTGTACAATAAGGGTAGCTGGGGTGAGCGACTTGGTAGCCAGTGTAGGCGATTACTTGTTGTTGAGACCGGTAACAACATTAATCGCTACTAATCTTTAAGCTTATATCCAGGGCTGGTGCCGAATGGGTAATCATACCCACCGAAATGATATCAACTCCACTGGCGGCAATCGCTCTGATATTCTCGGGGGAGACATTCCCCGAGGCCTCAACGATAGCCTGCCCGTTGATCAGTTGTACCATCTCGGCCATTAACTCTGGAGACATGTTATCCAACATAATGATATCAACTTTGGCGGCCAAAGCCTCACGCACTTGTTCTTCAGTCTCCACTTCCACCTCGATCTTCATCGTGTGTGGAACCATTGTTCGCACTTTTTCAACGGCGGCATTGATGCCCCCGCAGGCGGCGATATGGTTATCTTTGATTAAAATCGCATCAGACAGGTTAAAACGGTGATTATGGCCACCGCCTACGCGGACGGCGTATTTTTGAAAGATCCGTAGCCCGGGGATGGTTTTTCGCGTATCAACGACTCGGACATGGGGAAAATCGGCGACTAGTTCCACCAAGTGCCGGGTGCAGGTCGCCACCCCGGAGAGGTGTTGGAGAAGATTAAGCGCGACGCGTTCCCCGCTCAGAAGGTCTTTAACCGGACCGGAAACCACCGCGAGCAGGTCACCGGGGGCAACCAGCGAGCCGTCTGGACTATAAATATTGAGAAAGATTCCCGGATTAAGTTGACGGAAGACTTCTTCAACCAATGCCCACCCGCAGATAATTCCTGGTGCTTTAGCAATAAACCGGCCGGTTCTGGTTACTTCGGGGGGAATGGTTAGTTCAGAGGTTAGATCACCAATTCCCAGATCTTCACGGAGCGCCAGGCTGACCAACTCCGTACAGGCCTGTTTTGGTGGATTAATCATCGTGAGCACCTCTTCTCCTCCCTTACAGGTTTTTTGTAAGGTAATGATCTGAAATTAGTTCACATGAGCGCTTGTTTTAGCGCTTACGCACTGTATATAACGTACAATATGATTACCAGTTCCAATGGAAGGGTGTTGTGGCGGAAAGAAACTTCGTCTGGTTAGGGTAATGGAGAAGGCGTTTTTCCCATTTTGGATCGGTGGTCGGATAGTCGGCACGAAAATGACCACCCCGACTCTCGGTCCTTTGGAGGGCGGCGTTTACCATTAACCGAGCGAGCAGACGCATGTTCTGTAATTCCAAGTATTTACGGGTAAGAGACGGTCCCTTTGGTAAAACAACAGGGGTCAGGATTTGGGCGGCGGTCAGTAAATCCTCCTCCCGGCGGATGATCCCGAGTTTTGCCCCGACCAGCGCCTTTAATGCTTGTCGATCTTCTTCTACCTGGGCCAGAGCAGTCTCCGCGGAGAGGGTCGCCTCTACTTCCGGAGGAACTGGTAAAGAAGCTAACCGCTGACCGGCGAGGTACGCAAAGATCCGGTGTCCAAAGACTAAACCATCGAGTAAGGAATTACTGGCTAAGCGGTTGGCGCCGTGCACCCCGGGACAGGCCACTTCTCCGCAGGCAAAGAGGTGTGGTAAGGCGGTCCGACCGTAGAGGTCTGTAGCGATGCCACCCATCATATAGTGCATAGCCGGGGCAACTGGAATTGGTTCCTTGGTAATATCAAGTCCATAAGCCAAGCAAGTTTCGTAGATATTGGGAAAGCGGGATTTAATATGGGAAGGCTCTAAAGCCGATAAGTGGAGGTAGACATGATCAGTGCCGGTTTTCCCCATTTCCGTCAGCAGGGAACGGGCAACCACATCACGGGGGGCCAGTTCAGCTGCCTCGTGGTAAGAAGGCATGAACCGGACTCCCTGTTGATTACGGAGAATTCCGCCTTCCCCGCGCACGGCTTCCGTAATCAGAAAGCGTGGCGCCTCCGGCAGGTATAAGGCAGTGGGATGAAACTGCACAAATTCAAGGTCGGCTAAAGGGGCACCAGCGCGGAAAGCAATTGCCATCCCATCACCGGTTGCCACTTGGGGATTGGTGGTGTCGGCAAAAATCTGTCCACAACCACCGGTGGCTAAGACCGTAGCCTTGGCAAGATAACCATGCTGACGACCAACGGGATCGAGCGCTAGTGCCCCGTAACAGCGCCCATCAGCGGTTAATAAGGCGGCAACAAATGAGTTTTCCTTGAGCTTAATCCGGGGATTGGCTAGCACTTGTTTAATGAGTGTTTGGCTGATCTGGCGACCGGTGGCATCACCGTCCGCATGCAGGACACGCGGGCAGCAATGGGCAGCTTCCCGGGTTAAAGCCAGTTTTCCGGCCTGAGTGTCAAAAGGGACCCCTAATTGCATTAGTTCTTTTACCCGTTCCGGTCCCTCGTTGACTAGTATCTTAACCGCGTCCGGAAGGCAAAGCCCGGCTCCGGCTTTTATTGTATCTTGAAAATGCAGTTCCGGGGAGTCGGCAGGGCTAACAGCGGCGGCGATTCCCCCTTGCGCATAGGAGGTATTACTTTCGGCCAGGGTTTCCTTAGTCAGCAATGTAACTTCGTCCAGCTCGGATAGTTTCAGTGCGGTATAAAGGCCAGCGATACCACTGCCAATGATCAAAAAGGGCGTAGTTTGCAGGTTGTTAGTGGCTATCTTCATCACTCAAGGAGCCCCCTTGTTGAAAAATGGAAGTAATGGTTGTTTAGACGAACTTTCAACTCAGGGCTAACATTCGTTCCAAGGCTAACCGGGCGCGTGAACGAATCGGTTCGTCAACGGTAATGACCGGCTCCATCCGGCGAAGCGCGGCCGCTACTTCTTTTAAAGTTGTTTTTTTCATATTCGGACAGATCAAACCCGGTGAGAGCAAGTAGAATCTTTTATCCGGGTAGCGTTTTTTCAAACCATGGATGACCCCCATTTCTGTCCCGATAATAAAAGTAGAGGCGGGGATCTTACCAACCTGCTCAATAATCTGTTTCGTACTACCAACAAAATCAGCGCGGGCCGAAACTTCCGGGCGACATTCGGGGTGAATTAACACTTTCGCTTCGGGGTGAGCCGCTTTGGCTTTTTCTACTTCCTCCACAGTGACCCGGTGGTGGGTGCGGCAAAAACCCGGCCAGAGATGGAATTTTTTCTCCGGCACCTGTGCAGCGATGTAACCCCCTAAATTTTGGTCCGGTAGAAAAATAATCTCTTCCGCCTCTAAGGAGCGGATCACTTTTAAAGCGTTGGAAGAGGTACAACAGATATCACTTTCGGCTTTGACTGCAGCCGAGGTATTGACATAAGCAACAACGGTAGCGTTCGGGTGTTTTTGCTTCCACTCCCGGACGGTTTCAGCATCAGCCATATCGGCCATTGGACAACCGGCATCGGGAGCAGGAAGCAAGACGGTCTTCTCCGGGGAAAGCAGAGCGGCACTTTCTGCCATGAAATGTACGCCACAGAAGACGAGGACCTGATGAGGGGTAGTGGCTGCCAGTCTACTGAGTTCCAATGAATCGCCAACAAAATCCGCAATGTCTTGGATTTCATCATTTTGGTAGGTGTGGGCTAAAATTAGGGCGTTGGCCTTCTCTTTCAACTCTTGAATTTCTTGCTTTAAATCAAGTAAGGACATATTTTACCACCTCTTCTCTGGTTTAATTTTACCGTTATTTTGGGGTTTGTCAATTCTATCGTAACCATCAGAAAACAGCTTAACACTAACTTTACTTTATTGTATAAAGGGGTCTCTCTTCCCATC
>JAAYGU010000029.1 GCA_012727535.1 Bacillota bacterium
GACCAGGAGTTCCGTACCTGGAGCGGGAGCCGGTATATCTCCGTAATACCTTTAATATTGAAGAGGAACTTTATGAGACCTTAATGGGCCATATCGAGGATTATGAACGGTTGACGCCGGAAGTGGTGGAGTGGGAAGAAGCGGTGCGGGCCGAGGATACACTTTTGCTGGTAGCCCACGGGATTGTCGGGCGGGCGGCGAAAGACGCGGCGGAGAGATTGCAGCGGGAAGGGTGGCCGGTGGGGTATTTCCGTCCGCTCACAGTGCGGCCGTTTCCGGGTGAGGCTTTACGGAAGATCGTCTCGGCCAATCCGGAGCTTCGTATCTTAGTGGTGGAATCGGCCTACGGACAGTTGCTTGCAATGGTGAAAGCAGAATTGTACGGTTATAGCAACCCGCTCGAAGCGTTGTTGCGACCGGGGGTGGGGGTTACGACGGAAGAGATTGAAGAGACGGCAAAGCGCCTCGGAAAGAAGGAGGGGTAAGATGTCAGCAGAAGGGCAGAGAGTTAGGGGAGAAAAGCTGGAAAATTTAAACATGCCGGCCTCCTGGCGCAAAGAGACCAAGCCGCACCGTTTCTGTCCGGGCTGTGGGCATGGAATTGCGCTCAAAGCCTTAGGGGATGTCGTTGACGAACTGGGCATCCTTGACCGGGTATTGTACGGCTGCGATATTGGTTGCTCCTTACTGAGCTGGGATTTTTTTAATTTTGATAGTGTGCAAACCCATCATGGCCGTACCATCCCCGTCATTGTGGGAGCGAAACGGGCCCAACCGGACGCAATCGGCATTGCCTATATGGGTGACGGCGGCGGATACGCAATCGGGGCCCAGCATCTGGTCAGTGCGGCGATGCGGGGTGACCGGATCACGGCGATTCTCGCCAATAATACTTTATATGCAATGACCGGAGGCCAAATGGCGCCGACTACCTTACCCGGGCAAAAGACTACGACCTCACCTTACGGCCGTGATGTGGACAAAACCGGTGCTCCGCTACGCGGCCCGGAATTGGTGGCGGCGATTGCCCCGCCAGGAACCTATGTCGCCAGAGGGACTGTCGGGGATTATAACAGATTAAAGCAGTATCTCAAAAAAGCCCTCCAAAATCAGTTGGCGGGAGGCGGTTTTTCTTTTGTGGAGGTTTTATCGACTTGCCCGACGAATTGGCGGACTAATGCCAAAGAGACCTGGGGATTCCTCCGGGGGGAGATGGAACGTTATTTTAAGGTGGGCGAACTACGGGTTCCGGAGCAGCGCCCGACCGGGGAGGAGACCTGAGCCATGGCTGCAGAAAACAGGAGACTAAAAATTGTGATTGCCGGGGAAGGCGGACAGGGGGTACAAGCGATTGGCGAATTGTTGGCTGAAGCCGCCTATCGCTCCGGTCAACAAGCCCTTTATATTCCCAACTTCGGGGTTGAACAACGCGGGGGCGTTTCCATTGCGTTTGTCCAAATTTCCACCGAAAAAATTGGTTTTCCTAAGTTTCAAAAGGCCGATCTCTTGGCTGTCCTCAGTCCGCGGTCGGTGGAGCGGACGAAAGGTTATCTGAAACCCGGGACAATCTACCTGTATGATGAATCGGCGATCAAAGCACCGGAGATTGATGACCGAACAATCGGGATTCAAGGCTGGGAGACGATTGCGCCTGAAGCTTTTGCCAAAATGGAGGGAACGGAGGAAGGGGCAGGGGTCAGACCGCCGTCCGGACAGGGGTTAATTCGGCGGGGCGTCCCGGCCGCGCAGCTGGCGAAGGCCGAATTAAACCCGCGTGTTTCGAATGTGATCATTTTCGGGGCGATCGTCAGTCTGATTGAGGTGTTACCGCTCGAGCACGTGAAAGCGGCCCTCGAGGAAAAATTTGCTGAAAAATTCCGTCAACGGCCTGAGCTGCGGGAGTTGAATTATAAAGCCTTAGAAATGGGGTTAGAAGCAGGACGTAAACCAGCGGCTAATCATGGCTAGCAGGGCCGGAAAAACAGGGAAAGGCGGGTTGCTCTATGAATAACGAAAACCTGACTAAGCAGGTCGTGGAGGGGAAGCAAAAAACAGTAAAAAAGGCTGAGCCCGGTAAACGTGCTTTCTTTGAGGGGATCCGTTCCCAGACCGCCCGCGGTTCCTGGACGATCTTCCCCGAATTATGTAAAGGATGCGGTTTATGTATAGAAAAATGCCCGACACATGTGATTAGCTGGTCTTCGGAACTGGGTGCCTATGGAACCAACCGGGTGGAGGTTAAGGCTGACGGGTGTATAACTTGCCGCATTTGTGCCTGGCATTGTCCGGATGCCGCCATAAGCGTCGACCTCAAGGAGAAACGGCAGTAGTTATAAGCGGAATAAGGTAAAAGTTTTGTTCCGGGAATTCTTGCCTTTTAGCCGGAAGTACGGTAGGATCAAATAAGGAGAAAATTAGGGCTTAAGCCGTGGTTTTCTCCTTATCCTTTAGGGGATTTTTCTTTTTAGCGGAGCGAAGATTAAGGCTCCTTAACCACAGAGAGAATGATGATCTCTTCCCGCGGTACATCAGAGTAGGGGCCGACCTGCCCGGTGGGAACCTTCCCGATGCGGTCAACTACTTCCATCCCTTCCGTGACCCGGCCAAAGACACAATAACCATAGCCGCCGGCGGTCTTATTGCGATGGTTGAGGTGGGGGTTGTCGACCAGATTAATAAAGAATTGGGAGGTAGCGCTGTTAATCTCATTGGTTCGAGCCATGGCAATGGTGCCACGTTTGTTCGGCAATCCGTTGGTCGCTTCGTTTTTAATCGGGGGAAAAGTCTGTTTCCGTTGCAAACCCGGGTTAAACCCTCCCCCCTGAATCATGAAAGCGGGGATCACCCGGTGGAAAATGGTCCCGTTATAAAAACCACTTTCAACATACTTGAGGAAATTGGCGACCGTTTCTGGCGCTTGCTCGGGATAAAGTTCAAGCCGGATCGTTCCCAGTGTAGTTTCCATGATGATCTGTGGGTTTTCTTGAGAGTAATTAATCACCTTATTCACTTCTCCTGCGTTTTTTGCTGGATACAGCTTGTTATAGCTTAAAGATGCCGCGACGACAATAAACAAGGAGAGAAAAGCATAAATTCGTCCCTGGCCGAAAAGGATGGTGCCTTGTCTTCTTTTTTGGCGTGGCATTGCTCCCGTCTCCTTCCTTATAATTATTCCCTTCCCTGCGGAAGAAGATTTAAATAATTGGCTAAAAAGTTATACTCTGAAGTAAAGTAACAAATTAGTGGTTGAATGTCAAGAAACTGAAAAGATAAGGTAGATGAGGAAGATGAAGAAGCAGGTGATTATTGTGGGCGGTGGAGCGGCCGGGATGATGGCCGCCCTGGTTGCCCGCCGCCAAGGAGCTGCGGTGACGATTCTGGAACGGAACCCGCGTGTGGGGAAGAAGCTTCTCGTCACCGGTAACGGACGGGGTAATTATACCAATATCGAGGTAGAGCTTGATTGTTACTACGGAAACAACCCACATTTTGCTGCTGACGCCTTAGCAGCCTTCGGCAGTAAAGAGACGATTGCTTTCTTTGCCGACCTGGGGATTACACCGAAAGTCGAAGAGCAGGGGAGAGTTATTCCCCTCTCCGAGCAAGCTTCCAGTATTTTAGATGTCCTACTTTATGAACTCAAGGCCATAGGAGTAGAGATTGTGACGGAGGCTTTTGTCCGCCAGATTCGGAAAGAAGGGAGGAGCTTCCACCTAAAATTGGAGGATGGAAGGGTCTATACCGGGGAAGCAGTGATCATTACCACCGGTGGTAAAGCAATGCCCTCGACCGGGTCGGACGGTAACGGCTATACACTGGCGACCAGTTTCGGCCATACCGTGACTAAGCTCTTTCCTGCGCTCGTCCAGTTAAAACTGGAGGGGCCATTCTTTAAGCAAATTCAAGGGGTGAAGGTCAGCGGTGCGGCTGAACTGTTCGCTGAGGGCCGCTTGGTGGCCAAAGACCGGGGCGATCTCCTCTTTGCCAACTATGGCATCTCCGGTCCACCTATCCTCCAACTGAGCAGGGAAGCCGGGCGGCTGTTGCAGGAGGGGCGGGAGCCGGTCTTAAAAATTACGCTGCTGGAGAAGTTTTCTCCGGAGGAACTAACCGCACTGATCCGGGAACGTTTTCAACGCGGCGCCCGGAAAACTCTCGAGTTTTGCTTGGTCGGGTTGATTAACAAGAGGTTGATCCGGGTTTTACTACAAGAGGCGGGTTTTACGGATTTAAGGCGCCACGCCGGCGAGGTGTCAGAGGGCGAACAGCAACGGATTGTCCAGATCTTGCAGGATTGGCGTTTTCGGGTGAGGGGGACCAAAAGTTGGCCCAGTGCCCAGGTGACGGCTGGAGGGGTCGATACCAATGAGCTTGACCCCAAAACTATGGAGTCAAAGCTGGTGAAGGGTTTATTCTTTGCCGGCGAGGTCATTGATCTCGACGGCCGGTGTGGAGGCTTCAATCTGCAGTGGGCCTGGTCCTCCGGCTTTGTTGCCGGACGGGCTGCTGCCCGACAGTTGCTCAGCAGAGACGGGTAAATTAACGGACAGTTGTCGGCCCGGGTTCTGGGCTGAATTGTTCGACAAGCCCACCAAAAAGCGAAAGTATGTAGTCATAAAGCCAGGAGGCCGCCGCTGGGCGCTCCTGGCTTTTCTTTACCTTTTTGGGTAGCCTCCTACCCGAATACCTTATTGGGCGCGATAACAAATTAGGCTGGTATTCTCATTTTCCGTGGAAGGCGAGTACGCCACCGGGGAGCTAACACCTTGCCGTCCGGGGTTGACCCAGAACTAGTAGGCGTCCGGGCCGTCCTCCGGTTTAATCGGATAACGATGGTTGAAACAAGCCGTACAAAAGCTGTCCGGCGGCAAATCCATACAGGCCAGCATCCCCTCTTCGCTCAGAAAACCTAAGGAGTCGGCACCGATCTGCTCCCTGATCTCCTCGCTCGTCAGGCGGGCGGCGATTAATTGATCGGCCGAGGAGGTATCAATCCCGTAAAAACAGGGGGCGACGATCGGCGGAGAGGTGATCAACAGGTGAACAGCAGTGGCTCCGGCAGCACGCAGCATCTTAATGATGCGCATGGAGGTGGGGCCGCGCACAATCGAATCATCCACCATTACGACCCGCTTTCCTTCTACGATCTGCCGTACTGGATTTAGTTTAAGCCGGACACCTAATGAGCGGATCTCCGGGGCGGGCTGAATAAAAGTACGGCCGATATAACGGTTTTTCACAAAACCCATTTCGTACGGGAGCCCTAGTTGCTCCGCCACCCCGGAAGCCGCCGAGAGGGAAGAGTCTGGCACTCCGGTGACCAGATCGGCTTCTATGGGGTGTTCCCGTGCGACCTGCCTTCCTAAGCGTTTCCGTACCATATGGACGTTGCGACCATGCAGATCGCTGTCGGGCCGGGCAAAATAGATAAATTCAAAGATGCATAAAGCTTGCTTTTGGGTGCTGGCAAACCGGGTGGAATGTAATCCGTTTTCGTCAATGGTCACCATTTCACCGGGTTCGATTTCACGGACAAACTTGGCACCGACAATATCGAAGGCGCAGGTCTCCGAGGCTAATACATAACCGTTGCTGCTTTTTCCTAAGGAGAGCGGACGAATGCCGAGCGGATCACGGATCCCAATCATCTTGTCCGGGGTCATCAGGATATAAGCATACGCCCCTTTTAAATAAGCAAGGGCGTTTTGTACCGCCCCGGTAATCTCACCTTCACCAGAGCGGGCAATCAGATGAGCAATGACCTCGCTATTGGTGCTTCCCTGAAAAATGGAACCGCCAGCCTCCAGTTGCCGGCGTAAACGCCGCCCATTAATGAGATTGCCGTTCAGGACGATGGCCAGCTGTCCGTGGCGGTAACGCACCAACAGAGGTTGGGCGTTCATCGCTAAACTTATCCTGGAGGAAGAGTAACGCACATGTCCGACGGCCATATGACCCTGGAGTCTTTCCAATTTGGTAGTATCACGGAAAACTTCGGCCACCAGCCCTCTTCCTTTTTCGCAGCTAATCGTTTGGCCGTTGCTGACGGCAATCCCGGCGCTCTCTTGGCCGCGGTGCTGAAGTGCAAAGAGGCCGAAATAGGCTAGTTGTGCCACATTACTCCCCGGGGCATAGACACCGAAAACACCACATTCTTCGTGCATCTTATCCCGAGGGTCTATTTCAACAAACATGGGATCGCCTCCCGCCAAGTTGCTTTGGCTTCGGCCAGGGGAAGGGCAATCTGCATTTGACCGTCCACTTGGATCTGGAGGCGCTCACCCCCGGTTTTCCCCAGCGTGAAGGCTGGAACCTGGTTGTCGGCGGCCAGTTGGAGGAGGGCTTGGAGCTTCTCCGCCGGGACACTGACCAGAATCCGCGACTGACTCTCCCCGAAAAGGAGACTGTCCAGGCGTAAGCCGTGTGTTGCCAATTCAACTTTTGCTCCGATTTCGTGTTCAAAACAGCATTCAGCCAGCGCAACTGCCAACCCGCCTTCCGACAGATCATGCGCGGAATGGAGTAAACCTTGGCGGATGGCGGTGAGGACGGTTTTTTGGACTGCGCATTCTTTGGCTAGATCCAATCGCGGCGGGAGGCCTTTCACCAGTTGGTGGCAGGTGGCTAAATATTCACTGCCGCCCAGTTCATTAAAGGTCTCACCGAGAAGGACCACGTAATCACCGGGGGCTTTAAAGGATTGCGTACAATGTTGCTCGACGTCTTCGAGTAGACCGACCATCCCCACGGTGGGTGTCGGGTAGATCGCTTCCTCACCAGATTCATTATAAAAGGAGACATTACCTCCCGTGACGGGGGTCTTTAAGGCTCGGCAGGCCGCACTCATCCCCTCGACTGCTTGGCGGAATTGCCAGAAGATCTCCGGCTTTTCCGGACTACCAAAGTTCAGACAGTCGGTAATGGCCAAAGGTTCGGCCCCACTGCATACTAAGTTACGGGCGGCTTCCGCCACGGCAATTTGGGCACCGGTGTAGGGATCCAAATAGACATACCGGGAGTTACAATCAGTGGTGAGAGCCAACCCTTTTTTCGTGCCCCGGATTCTGAGGACCGCCGCATCGGAACCAGGCCGGACCACGGTACAGGTACGGGCCAGGTAATCATATTGTTGCCAGACCCACTCTTTACTGGAGATGCTGGGGACGGCCAAGAGCTTAAGCAAGGCTTGGTTGGCATCGGTGACATCAGGTATTTGCTCCAGATCCAGAACGGAGGTCGTTTCTAAATAGGCCGGTTTGACGGAGGCCGGGTGGTAAACAGGGGCCTCTTCGGTCAGACTGTCGGCCGGAACTTCGGCGACCACGGCGCCGTTCTTCCAGATGCGTAAGATGCAATCGGCGGCGACCCGACCGATTGTGGCGGAATTCAATCCCCAGCGGGCAAAGATTTCATGGACGGCCGCTTCCTGTTCCGGAGCGACCACCATTAACATTCTTTCCTGTGATTCTGCGAGCAGAATCTCGTAGGCGGTCATTCCTTCCTCGCGGCAGGGGACCTTGTCCAGGTCAATTTCCAGACCGGTCCCACCGCGACTGGCCATTTCGGAAAGGGCACAGGTGAGTCCGGCGGCGCCTAAATCCTGAATCCCGAGGATTTCATGGTTGTTAATCAGTTCCAGACAGGCTTCGAGCAGTAGTTTTTCCATAAAGGGGTCGCCGACCTGGATGGTCGGTACTTTCTGCTCGGCATCGTCGCCTAATTCTTCGGAGGCGAACGCTGCGCCGTGGATTCCGTCACGACCGGTCCGCGCACCGACCAGCAGAACAGGATTCCCGACCCCGCTGGCTTTGCCCAATTTGATCTTATCTTTTTCAAGCAGACCGATGCAAAACGCATTAACCAGCGGATTGCCGCGATAACTGGGATCAAAGTAGATTTCACCCCCGACGGTCGGGATGCCGATCGTATTACCGTAACCGGCAATCCCGGCGACAACCTCACGGCAGAGATGACGAACACGGGCATCCTCTAAGGGGCCAAAACGTAAGGAATTAAGGGCGGCAATCGGGCGGGCCCCCATTGTAAAGATATCACGGATGATTCCGCCTAATCCGGTCGCGGCCCCTTGGTAGGGCTCCACTGCCGACGGGTGGTTATGCGATTCAATCTTAAAACAAACGGCGAGTCCGTCACCGATGTCAACAATACCAGCATTTTCACCTGGACCCTGTAACACCCGTTCGCCCTCAGTGGGGAAAGTACGTAGGACCGCTTTGGAATGTTTATAGGAACAATGTTCCGACCACATCACCGCGAACATCCCCAATTCGACCTGATTCGGTTCGCGGCCGAGACTCTTTGTAATCATTTGGTATTCTTCATCGGTTAAACCCAGGCTACGCCAGTCTTGCTCTTTCATAATCGGCATTCCTCCCAGTATTTCAGGATTGAAGTAAAGATGAGTTTACCATCCGCGGAACCAAGCAGCGCTTCGCTGGCCCGTTCCGGAAGGGGCATCATTCCAAGGACATTTTTACTTTCATTACAGACGCCGGCGATATTATCAACGGAACCATTAGGGTTGGCTGCCGGGGTCACTTCGCCCTCCGCGGTGGCGTAACGGAAAATAATTTGCCCGTTGGCTTTTAGTTGCCGTAGGGTTTCGGGATCAGCATAATAGTTGCCTTGACCATGGGCGATCGGGATTTTTAAGACTTGCTCGGGGGGAATTTCCCGGGTGAATGGCGTATCACAGTTCTCTACTTTGAGATATGAATCCTGGCAGCGAAATTGTAAACTGGTATTGCGATAGAGTGCCCCGGGGAGCAGACCGGCCTCTGTCAGGATCTGAAAACCATTACCCAGACCGAGCACCAATCCTCCTTGTCGGGCGAAGTCGGCGACGGCCTTCATCACCGGAGAAAAACGAGCCAGCGCGCCACAGCGTAAATAATCACCAAAGGAAGCGCCGGCGGGTAAAATTAGACAGTCAAAACCGGTAACCTTTTCTTCCTGGTGCCAGATGTACTCCACTGATTGCTTAAGAACATCTTTGACTAGAGAGTAAGCGTCCACATCACAGGTCGAGCCGGGGAAGACAACCACACCGTATTTCATGATTAGACCTCCACCAATTCGAAAGTATAGTCTTCGATCACCGCGTTGGTTAATAAGCGGGTACACATCTCCCGGACCTGCGCCTCAGCGGCTGTGCGGTCCTTCTCGTTCAGGGTGACTTCCAGATACTTACCGATCCGGACTTGGTTGATATTCTGGTAACCCAAGGCGCTTAATGACTTTTCGGCCGCTTGGCCCTGCGGATCCAGGACCCCTTGTTTGAGTAAGACTTTGATCTCTGCCTTCAGCATTGCAATTGCCTCCTCCATAAAAATATTAATTCTTCAGTAGTTTTTCACCGGGGATGGTGAATAACCGAAATTGCGGAAAAAACTAAAGCCCAGAGTGGTAGGTCATTGGAGTGAAACCTACCCGTCTGGGCTTTTATCCCTGCGGTGTAGCACATAGTGCCTGCGCCACTTGGTTTTGTCTGCAGGACGCAGCCAAACCCTAGGCGCACTTTCCTCCGTAGTCAGATAATTTACGGTTATCTGGTAGAAACTTTCAGGCCATATCCCTGAGATTATACGAAGTGTTCTGTAATTTATCTTTAGATTAACAGATAGGAAGTATTTTGTCAAGAATAACCACCGGTCTTACACTTTCTTCCCAGTCGGGAAGATACTTGGTCTTTGTGACAAACCTTTTCAAAAAGAAATGGTTTGTTAGGTGGTTTAGCCCTGGTCTTATGGTTTTTCCGGTTTTAATCTTGACTTTTGCTGGTCGGCTGTCTATACTTAAGCTATAGGTTTTTTTTAAAATCATATGAATATGTCTGATAGAGGCGCGGTCTATTACGAGTATTCTGTTATATATGGTCTGGCCCTGTAACAGAGGAAAAGAATAACCGCCGAAGCTCCGGTACCGGCCAGAAGGTACCGTTGCTGGGCTGCTGCAGAATATGTAGCAGACTGTCACTTTTTTAAGTGGAGGGCTATCGTGGCTTGATTAAAAAACATGAGCCAACTCGACCTCATGTTTTTTTTGTTAGTTAAGAGAATAAATACTTAGGAGGTTTATTATGAATCGGAGAAAACTCATTACAGTACTGCTGGTCATCACAGCACTCGTCTTGGTTTTCGCCTGGCCGGCGTTTGCAGAGGAAGCAGCAGACGAAGTGCAGCAGAGCAATGTCTACGGCACCTTTTGGTCGCTTTTTCCGCCGATTGTAGCCATTGTTCTGGCGCTGATTACTAAGGAGGTGTACAGCTCCCTTTTTATCGGGATTGTGGTCGGCGCTTTGCTCCATACCAACTTCAATCTGCTGAAGGCTTGGACGACAATCTTTACGGAAGGTTTGATTGCTTCCCTGGCTGACAGTTGGAATGTGGGTATCCTGATCTTTTTGGTGGTTTTAGGAACGATTGTCTGCCTGATGAACAAAGCCGGAGGCTCGGCCGCGTATGGAGAATGGGCCAGACGGAAAATCCGCACTAGAAAAGGCGCTATGCTCGCTACCTTTGGGCTGGGTATCCTGATCTTTGTCGACGATTACTTTAATTGCTTGACCGTCGGTAACGTCATGAGACCAATCACGGACAAACACCGGATTTCCCGGGCTAAATTAGCCTATCTGGTGGATTCTACCGCCGCGCCGATTTGCATGATCGCGCCCATTTCCTCCTGGGCGGCTGCCGTAACCGGTGTGATTGAAGGCTATGATGGTCTGGCGCTTTTTATTCGGGCCATACCGTATAACCTATACTCACTTCTGACCCTGGCCATGATTATGATCATTACTTTATTGGGGATCGAATATGGGCCCATGCGGAAACATGAAGAGAATGCTCTTTTGAAAGAGGATCTCTATACCACGCCCGACCGTCCCTATGAAGGTCAGGAAGGTGAAGTACCGGTTGGCAAAGGCAGGGTGATCGACCTGGTTCTCCCGGTCCTTATTCTGATCCTGCTTTGTATTTTGGGGATGCTTTATACCGGTGGGATTCTCGAAGGGGAAAATATTATTGACGCCTTTGCTAACTGCGATGCTTCGGTAGGACTCTCCCTGGGTTCAGCCCTTGCCCTCATTTTGACGATTATTTATCTTCTCCTCCGTAAAGTGCTTACTTTCAATGAGTGCATGGAATGTATCCCCGACGGATTTAAGGCGATGGTGCCCGCCATTCTGATTCTCACTTTTGCCTGGACCTTGAGCGGGATCACCGGTCTCCTGGGGGCCAAAGAATTTGTCAGCGGGATGTTTGCCGGCAGTGCGGCCGGTCTGCAAGTTCTCCTGCCGGCGATTGTCTTTGCGGTGGCCGTCGGGATGTCCTTCGCCACCGGCACCTCCTGGGGTACCTTTGGCATCCTGTTGCCAATTGTGGTGGCCATTGGCCTGGAGCCTGAATTATTGATCATATCGATCTCCGCCTGTCTGGCCGGGGCTGTCTGTGGCGATCATTGCTCCCCGATCTCTGACACCACCATTATGTCTTCGACTGGAGCAATGAGTAACCATATTAACCATGTTGAAACACAGCTTCCGTATGCCTTGACAGTGGCTGCGGTCTCCTTTGTCGGCTATATCATCGCCGGTTTCATCCAATCCGCCTGGATTGTGCTGCCGCTCTCGCTGGCCATGCTGTTTGGCGTACTTTATATCATTAAACTGATGGGGAATACGGTTCCGGAAGAGGTTCCCGGCGTTTCCTTGAATTAGAGTAAATTCGGGAGAGAGGATCCGAGAAAAATCCTCAACTAATCGCAAAGTAAAAAGAGGATTGCTGCAAACACCGTTAATAACCGTTTGGAACAGGTTGTTGACGGTGTTTTTCTTTATAGAAGGCGAAATGGTTTAAACTCGCCGGCAGGACTAGAAGGTTGCTGTCAATATATTTAGCGAAAAGATTCCAACCTGTCACTGAGGAAAAACGACATAACCGAGGACCTAAGACGCAATCCGGGTTAAGAAGCGGGAGGTAGGTAAATAATAGGGGGAGGACTTTAAGAGGAAGTGGGTAAGGATGAGGGCTTTTCTCCTGATTCTAGGGCTTTTATTCTGTTCTTGGCCGGTTATTGCCCATAAACCCCTGGAGACTACACAGCCGGCCACTAAGGAACAGCCGATTATCGTACATGCACACCAACAATCATGGGTCGCTTATAACCGCTTAACCGGAAGTAATGATGTGGATTATTACCTTTTGCCGGAGGTACAAAAAGGGGAAGCAATCGACGTGACACTACTTATTCCAGTGTTCGAGCGCTTGGTGGAGTATAAACCAGTCCTTGTTCTGCTGGGGCCTGGTTTGCTGGTAGAAAACGCGGGCTTATCAAGAAAAACCATTGACGCTTTTCTCGAAATAGCTTCGGATAAAGGGGTGGTTATTAATGGGCATCCTTGTCCGGCGGTTGTTAGCGAAGTAATGAGCTGGATTAATATTCTGATCCGAGCTTGCTCAGTTGATCGGCCTTTTTCAAGAGAAAAACCGCTGAACAAACAGATTCCAGCGGTTTTAATTCAAGCCTTCGTCCCTGAGCGCCAACTTCCAAGGTGTGTTTTACCGTTCGTGTAACGAAGTAAAGAAAATCAATCCAGGAGAGAATCTCTGCCCGGTTGGGCAAAGGCTGATAAGGGCTATCTTTTATTGCGAATGATGATGACAATTAGTATTTTAGCTAGTAGGCTTAAACCCTTTCGTAAATCCCGGCTAAATACTGATGGATCCGCTCCACATTGGCCGGGTCAACCGCTTCTAGCAGGATTTCAAGATGCGGTTTGTGTTTTTTAATTAAACCAAGGAGTAGTTCATAATTGAGGAGACCTTCTCCGATCGGGACAATTTTTTTCTTTCCGTTCTCGATGATAAAGTCCTTGGCGTGGAGAATCTGGATCCGGTCACCGAATAAATCGAAAGACTGCTTGATTATTTCCTCTTGGCGCTCATAGTTATCTTCTGATATAAAATTACAGGGATCAAGGATGACCTGGAGGTTGTTAGATTTAATGGTTTTGATCACTTGCGCCATTTTTTCCGGGGTGGAGACTGAATGTTTGGTTACGCCTTCGATGCCGACAAAGACCCCGAATCTTTCCGCTTCGTCCACCAGTTCGGCGACACTCTCCAAAATAAGTTTAAACCCTTTTTCGCTGTGTGTATCCGGGTGGTAAGAGAAATCAGGAGTCAGAGTCCCGGTTTCCGTGCCAACAATACTGCAACCAAAGTCCCGGGCAAAGCGGAGATGTTCTTTAAAACGCTCTAGCGCTTTTCTTCTTTCAACCGGGTCCGGATGGATTGGGTTAATATAACAACCAAGGACCGCAATATGGATCTGATGACGACCGAAGGTGTCCCTTATATAATGAGCCAAGCCGGGGTTGAGGGTTCCCGGACCGAGGTTCAGACCGGAGAGGGCCTTGGCTAATGCTAGTTGAATATAAGAAGCGTTTTTTTCTGCAATCTTTTGGGCTAGTTCTTCTACAGTTCCCTTTCCAAAATCGTGGGCGCGTACCCCAATTCTCATCAAAGATCACCAACCTATTTAATTATTTGCCTGTTAGAGCAGGGCTTAGCCTGATTAATTGCGGAAAGATACACCTTATCGTAGATGACTCCTAGTAATAGCATATTACCATTTTATTATAACTTTTCCAAGTCTGCAAAGCAGCTAACCATAAAAAATACTTAACAATCTTGACCGGATTAAAATCAAAGAATACAATGAGGTTGGTTTTTCGTAGAGGGTAACCGTCTGGTCTAAAGGAGGGTCCACTCTTTTTCAGTTAAAAAGAGAACTTTGACCACCGAAAATTCAGGCCTGTTTCCGGTAACTACGGGGAAATAGTTTGGAAATGATTAGACGTAGAGGTTGGAGGAACAGAGCAGATGAGTCCAAAGATGAAAAAATTCTTTTCCTATTATCGCCCCTATCTTAAAATACTTACTCTTGATTTATCCTGTGCCCTAATTGCCGCCGGGATTAATTTGGTATTTCCCTTAATTATCCGCTATATTGCCACAAACCTGCTACAGCCACCTTTACCGGCAACGCTCACTCCGTTTCTACTAATTGCGGTGGCGATGGTGTTGATGACCATTGTGGAATACTATTGTAACTTCTTTATTACTTATTATGGGCATGTGATGGGCGCGAAGATGGAATATGACCTGCGTAATGAGCTCTTTGAGCATATTCAGAAGTTGTCTTTTAGTTACTATGACAATCAAAAGACTGGTCAAGTAATGTCGCGCATTACCAACGACCTGTTTGAACTCACTGAATTGTACCATCACGGTCCTGAGGATTTACTGATCTCCGCTGCCAAGTTGAGCGGTTCGTTCCTCATTTTAATGACGATTAATTATCAATTAACCTTGATTGTTTTTAGCTTCATTCCTTTGATGTTCTACTTTGCCTACTACTATAACCGGAAAATGCGCCGGGCTTTTCAGATGAACCGGGCGAAGATCGCGGAGATTAATGCGGGGATTGAGGATAGTATCTCCGGGGTGCGGGTGGTCAAATCCTTTGCCAACGAACACTTGGAGCTCGAAAAATTTCGCCACAATAACCACCGCTATGTGGAGAGTAAGAAGAACAGCTATTACTACATGGGACGATACCATAGCGGGATTACCGCCTTTAGTTCTATGATTTATGTGGCGGTGGTCCTGGCCGCTTCTCTATTCATCCGGAGTGGCCAGGTTAATACCTTGGATCTGGTCACCTTTTTACTGTACATCAATACCTTTTTGGATCCGATTAGAAAGTTGGTGCACTTCGGGGAACAGTTCCAAAACGGCCTTTCTGGGTTCGACCGCTTTTACGAGTTACTCCAGATTGCCCCCGATATTGTCGATGCCAAGCACGCTGTTACTTTACCAGAGGTGAAAGGGGATATAGAATTTAGTGATGTCTCTTTTCGTTATCCGGGAACGGAGACCGATGTTCTCTCCCGGGTGAATTTAAAGGTGGCGGCCGGGGAGTATGTCGCCCTGGTGGGACCGTCGGGAGTAGGGAAGACCACTCTTTGTAGCCTGATCCCCCGGTTCTATGAGGTAACGGAGGGCCGGATCACTCTGGACGCCATCGACATCAGGGAGATTAAACTAAAATTCTTACGGCAGCAGATTGGCCTTGTCCAACAGGATGTTTATCTTTTTGCCGGGTCAGTGCTGGAGAATATCCGCTACGGTAAACCGGAGGCGACCGTGGAAGAGGTGATTGCCGCGGCGAAAAAAGCCAATGCTCACGAGTTCATTATGGCTTTACCGGATGGCTATGAGACGGACATTGGTCAACGGGGGGTCAAGCTTTCCGGAGGGCAAAAGCAGCGGCTCAGTATCGCCCGGGTGTTTTTAAAGAACCCGCCGATCCTAATCTTCGATGAAGCGACCTCCGCGTTGGATAATGAAAGTGAAAAAGTGGTTCAGGACTCAATGGAGGAGCTGGCCAAAAACCGGACCACCTTCGTAATTGCACACCGTTTGTCGACGATTAAAAACGCCCGGCGCATTCTAGTGTTGGCTGAGGATGGCATTGTGGAAGAGGGTAGCCATGAAGAGCTGCTGGCGCGGGACGGGATCTACGCCCAACTCTATCGTTTGCAGTTTAAGTAGAGAGTCTCCCACCCTAGCAAGCTGGAGCAAGCGCAAGGAGGAAGATCCCCGGTATGAGAAGACGGGAGTTCAGTCGGCCGAGCAAGAAATGGTTGGATGCAAATTGCTTTTGTGAAGATGATCGGCTATAATTTAAATATTGCAGGTAGGCAAGGATGGTAGGATTCCTGCAACAAAAACTATAAGCAGGGGGATAAGAATGACGGTAGTAAGGTTTTACTACGGCGAGCAGATTCCTTTGGAGATGCACAAGACACGGATTGTGCAAAAATTAGATCTAATCCCGGTCGAACAACGCTTAGAAGCAATTACAATGGCCGGAAACAACACCTTTTTATTGAAGAATCGGGATGTTTTTTTGGATATGTTGACTGACAGCGGGGTCAACGCGATGAGCGACCAGCAGTTGGCGGCCATGATGGTGGCCGATGACAGTTATGCTGGGTCGGAAACCTTTTTCAGAGTGGAAAAGAAAATTAAGGAAATCTTTGATAAAGAATATTTCTTACCGGCGCATCAGGGGCGCGCTTGCGAAAATATCTTGGCCAATGCCTATGTTAAACCAGGCTCAATAGTGCCGATGAACTACCATTTTACCACCACGAAAGCGCATATTGTTTTGCGCGGGGGGACGGTGGAGGAAGTACTGTGCGACGAAGGGTTGAAGGTGACCAGCGATCATCCGTTCAAGGGTAATGTTGACCTTGATAAATTAAGGAACTTGTTTGAGCAGTACGGTGCCGAGCGGATTCCTTTTGTCCGGATGGAAGCCGGGACCAACCTGATTGGTGGGCAACCCTTTTCTTTGGACAACCTCCGGGCGGTCCGGCGGCTGTGTGATGAATACGGTGTCATGCTAGTATTAGATGCCAGTTTACTGGCGGATAATCTCTATTTTATCAAAGAACGGGAAGCCGCCTATCGCGGGCTATCCATTCCGGAGATAACCCGGATGATCGCCGATTGTTCCGATATTATTTATTTCTCCGCCCGGAAGCTTGGCTGTGCCCGGGGTGGCGGTCTTTGTACCAATAGTTATGAGGCCTACAATGCCATGCGGGAATTTGTAACGCTGTACGAAGGCTTTTTAACTTACGGTGGAATGTCGGTCCGGGAGATGGAAGCCCTGGCGGTCGGGTTGGAGGAGACCATGGACGAGGCGATGATCAGTCAAGGGCCCCAGTTTATCGCCTATATGGTGGATGAATTGCAAGAACAGGGAATACCGGTGGTCACGCCGGCAGGCGGTTTGGGCTGCCACCTGGATGCCGGTAGGTTTGTTGAGCATATTCCCCAGAGTCAATACCCGGCTGGTGCGTTAGCGGTCGCCCTTTATATAGTCAGCGGTGTCCGGGGAATGGAACGCGGGACCCTTTCGGAAGCCCGGGATGAGACCGGGCAGGAGAAGTTGGCCGATATGGAGCTGGTCCGTCTGGCCCTGCCGCGCCGGGTATTCACACTTTCGCAAGTTAAATACACGATCGATCGGATCCTTTGGCTTTATGAAAACCGCAAGCTGATTGAAGGGCTGACTTTTGTCGAAGAGCCGACAGTCCTCCGTTTCTTCTTTGGCCGGTTACAGCCTGTTTCCGATTGGCAAAGCAAATTGGTGGCCAAATTTAAGGAGGATTTCGGCGGCGGGCTTTAGGTTTTTACTTGCGCCCTCAGTTTGGTCGGGGGCGCTTTTTGTTTCTAATCAAATTCTAATCTTGTTTAAATGACCCTCAAATAATTCGATGCTATGCTGAATGTAACAAAGACAGGAGGGGGTTATGATTAATGATCGATTTTGAACAAGTGCAGAAACTTCGTGAGTATGCCGACATTACTTATGAAGAGGCGAAAAAAGCTTTGGAAGAAACCGACGGCGATCTGTTGCAAGCGGTGCTAAATCTGGAAAAACAAAACAAGATCAAAGCGCCGACCGGGGGAGGGTATTATAATTCTCAGGAAGAAGAGCAAGGCGCCAATGGCCATTGCCGAAAACAAGCCCGAGAGAAAAAAAGGGACCAGACCAATGGTTCGTCGTTTGGGGAGAAGGTGGCCGCCTTTTTGCAATGGTGTGGAAGAATAATTCACAAAGGAAACATCAACAGTTTTGAAGTGTTAAAAGATGACAAGCGGATTATGATCTTTCCCGTGACCGTCTTAGTCCTACTGCTTCTCTTTGCCTTCTGGATTGTTCTGCCTTTACTCATTGCGGGCCTCTTCTGTGGCTACCGGTACCGGTTTCATGGCCCGGACCTGGACAAACCGGAAGTGAATGAGGCCATGGAAAACGTATCCAAGGCGACGGTGCGGGCGGTTGATTCCGTGGTGAACGCCGTCGAGAATATCGCCAAAGACGGTAAAACGGATAAGGGTGAAAGTGATGGAGCGCATTCTGATCATTGAAGACGAAGAGAAAATAGCCCGCTTTGTCGAGCTCGAATTGGAGTTCGAAGGGTATCAAGTTGAGAAAGCGTTTGACGGAAGGGAGGGCTTGGCGTTGGCCAAAGCCCATCCCTTCGATCTCATTCTCCTCGACATTATGCTGCCCGGCCTTAATGGGCTTGAAGTCCTTCGTCGTCTCCGCCAATTCTCGTCAGTCCCGGTTATCTTACTGACCGCCCGTGATACGGTCGTGGACAAAGTCACCGGACTGGATAGTGGAGCCGATGATTATATCACTAAACCTTTTGCGATTGAAGAACTGCTGGCCCGGATTAGGGCAGTCCTCCGGAAGACACGCAATACTGCTCCGGCATCGGCAGTTTTGGCGACGGGTAGCATCCGGTTGGATCCCGTGCGGCGTGAGTGTACGGTCGGGAAAGAACCGGTCGAACTGACCAAAAGAGAGTTTGATTTATTACAATTCCTGTTGGAAAATAAGAATATCGTCTTGAAACGCGAAGTATTGCTGGAACGGATCTGGGGTTATGATTTTGAAGGAGAAACTAACGTGGTCGATGTTTATATCCGTTACCTCCGCGCCAAACTTGAGAAGCCTTTCGGTTTAAAACTGATCCATACTGTACGGGGAGTTGGGTATATAATTAAAGATGAGTAAAAAAACAAAGCCGCATGGCTCGGGGAAAAACCTCACCGATAAAATCCGCTTATCGCTGGTCTTAAAGCTCAACCTGCGTATGTTGGGGATGCTCCTTTCGGTTTTCCTCTCGCTCGATCTCTTGCTCAGTTTGCTGCTTTTGGGGAGCGCTCTCTGGAAAGCAGAAAGGGGAGCAAGCCAACTCCTTGCTGCTTATGGCCTCAGCGAAACGGTGTTTACGGACGCCTCGGCGGCGGCCACCGGGTATCAGTTCAGTGCCGAGGTGGACGGGACAGACGGTTTGCTGATGCCTCGTTTTATCCAAAAATGGCTTCCGCTGAACCGTCCGGAGGTAAGACGTCGGCTCGTCATTCCGGCGGACGAGACCGAGCAGACGCTTCTCGAACGGTTGTCGGCGACGACCTATCAGCTGACGCTGGTTGTGGACGGTGCCCCTTACCGTATCTCATATACGCTCGGACCTGACCTGCGTCTTTCCTTCTTGATCCTGCTGATTCTCCTCGGTCACCAGCTTCTTTATTTTATTGGGAGAATTGGGACTAACACCAGAGCGATTCGGCGTACTTTGCAACCCCTCACGGAAATGGCGGAAACGGCCCGCAGCATTCAACAGGATATGAGCGCCGTACGGGCCTCCGGTGCCGGGATTAAACGTCTGGCTGGTGCAATTAGTACTATTGATGCCAAACGGCTTAACCGACAGCTGTCGGTGGAGACCTCGCAGGAAGAACTAAAAGACCTGGCTTCGGCCATTAATGATCTACTTTACCGCATTCACCAGGCTTATCAGTCACAAGTACGTTTTGTTTCCGATGCTTCCCATGAGCTGCGGACTCCTATTTCCGTGCTTCAGGGTTATGCCAACCTTTTGGATCGCTGGGGCAAACATGATGAGCAAACGATGCAAGAAGCCATTGACGCCATCAAAAGCGAGACCGAGAATATGAAAATTCTAGTGGAGCAGTTGCTTTTTCTGGCCCGCGGTGACAATGAGACTATTCATCTGGAGAAAGTGGTCTTTGATTGCGGTAAAATTGTGGAAGAGATCGTCCGGGATGCCCGCCTGATCGATCCGGTGCACACCTTTAAAACTAGGCTCGACAGTCCCGCCTGGATCGAAGCGGACCAACAGTTAATCAAACAAGCCCTGCGGATCCTGGTGGATAATAGCATCAAATATACCCCGGCCGGGGAAAAGATTCGGCTTCAGGTGAGCAACGAAGGAGAGACCGTCAAAATTCAGGTGCAGGATAACGGGATCGGGATTGCCGCTGAGGATGTTCCCCGTATTTTTGATCGTTTTTACCGCTCCGATGAGTCGCGGGCTCGTAAAACCGGCGGCTCCGGTCTGGGGCTGGCCATCGCTCGCTGGATCATCGAACACCATGAGGGACATTTTGAGGTGATCAGCCGCTTGGAGATTGGTACCCGCATCAGCATAATGCTTCCTGCAGCCCCAAAACCATTGGCCATGGAGGGTGAAGCTCTGGAAAATGGGCTTTAAATTGATAAATTGCCACTGGTTAAAAAGAATCTAAGCCGAGGGAAGACCAGCTCTATGCTGAAGACAAGGCGGAGAACAGTCTGGCCTCAGTTTGAGGCGATTGAGAAAGAAGGGGTCTTACGCCGATGAATGGGAATATTATTCTTCTCATCTTAGCCGGAGCAGCGTTGTTGCTTGGTTTCTTTGGGAGCTTTCTTCCGATCCTCCCGGGGCTCCCTTTAGCCTGGGCCGGGTTGCTAATCGCCCGTTTTTCTGCTTATAGCGAGCTTACTACGAACACGATCATTGGCTGTTTGCTCGTTACGGTCTTAGTAACCATCTTGGATAGTGTCGCTCCGGTCTGGTTCACCAGACGCGCCGGGGGGACGAAAGCTGGCTCCCGCGGTGCAACCGTGGGGTTGCTGATCGGTTTATTCTTTGGTCTGGCCGGAATTATCCTCGGACCTTTGGTCGGTGCTTTTGTTGGCGAATTAATCCATGACGTTCGTGACACCAAAAAAGCCTTTAACGCCGCCTTATCCACCTTGCTCGGTTTTCTCTTTGGCACCGGGATTAAAATGATCACTGGTGCGGTGTTTATTTGGATCTTTATTCAATCAGTACTATGAATGAAAAATTTTCCTACTACACAAGTCCCCCCTTTTGGGTGCGTCTCAGGGGTTTTTATCCCGACAAACACGGTATGATATGACGATTGCTTCCTGTCTTCACATTGAATAATCGCCAACATGATGCGTAGAGGGAGGTAATATTGTCGAGTAATGTTGCTAAACTGTAAAATATGGAGTACAATTATAACAAATGTTATAATTGTACTTTTTTGAATAGTGTATGTTAAAAAAGTAACCAGCGTCAATTGTCCTAATTTTGTAATTGGCTTTCGCATTGGGTGCCATTAGAAAGAACTACCGGAATCCCGAAATTTAATGCAGCATAATAAGTTCTGAACAGGAGAAATATGATGCTTGCTACATTGATGGTTGCCTTGTTATTCTTTGCTGCTGGTACGGTTGTGTTGGCTAGTGGGATCTTTGCCTGGCAAGCCGATTATAAAGCCCTGCCCAATAGGGTGTTTTTTCTGATTACCATCGCGCTTACCATTTGGTCATTTGGTCTGGGGGGGGTCAACCGTTGCCTCTGATGCGGCAACATGCGAGACTTGGCGGCGAATTTCCGCACTTGGCTGGGGTACAGTTTACGCGCTTACCTTACACTTTATCCTAATTATAACAGGTAAAGCCCCTTCTTTCCGCAAGTGGTGGTTCTACTTATGTCTGTATTTGCCAGGGTTACTTACTGTTTTAATGTTTGCTGTTCCCAATCGAGTAAACCCCTGCCCGTACTATCTCCAGCGCACTGAGTATGGTTGGATTAATGTACCCATCAATAATCTTTGGGATTGGATCTTTTATGCCTACTATATCGGTTTTACCCTCATGGGATTATGGCTTTTGCACCGCTGGGGTAAAAAAGCAACAGATGCCATCACGAAAAAGAAAGCGCGCAATATGGTCCGAGCGCTCGCGTTGGCACTGGTGCTGGGAACAGTTACCGATATCCTTTTAAACAGTCTCTTTTCCGCGCTCCCGCAGATGGCACCGGTTGTCATGCTCTTGCCCTCCCTTTCCATCTTCCATATTCTACAAAAAGACAGTTTTCATATAGCAGAAGGTTTAGATAAAAATACCAGCTACCTGATCTTATTCGCCAGTGTTTTCATTTACATAATTCTTGTGGCGGCGCAAGTATTAATCCTCAGTGATCGCTTGGCCATTGGCTCCGTTGTTTGGGAAGAATCAGTAATCAGAGGGGTCATTGTTCACATCCAGATGTTCATCTCCTTATACTTGGTGCTTAAAGAGAACCGCCCAGGGTATATTTTAGCTGTGATCATGAACCTCATCAGTCTGATCAGTGCGTTTACGTTTTTAATCCGGTATGAGTTGCTAACTCCTTTGGCGGGCATCATCGGTTATGCGAGCGCCCTGGTGATCATTACCCTAATAAAATCATATAAAGAGAAGAATACGGCTTATATTAAAAGAATTAACACTCAGGCGATCAGGGAAGAATTCTATTCCAATGTCTTTAAGCAGGCGCCGGTGGGGATCGCTATTTTCAGTGACACTAAATATGCCCAAAATGAGAAATTCGTGGATGTAAGTATCAATCCTGCTTACGAACGGATTGTAGGTCGAACACGGGATGAACTGAAAAAGATCAATTGGACGGAGATCACTCATCCGGAAGATCTGGCCATGGATCTCGAATACTTCGAACAGTTTAAGCAGGGTAAAATAGATGCTTACTCGCGGGAAAAGCGTTATATTAAGCCGGACGGCTCCGTTGTTTGGGTTGATATGCTGATCTCACGGTTTGCCAGTGCCAACGAGAATCCTGGCGACCATGTTTGCATCATTACCGATATTACAGAGCGCAAACAGATAGAAGCCATCCTGAAATATAACAGTGAACATGTGCAATTGACAGGAGTATATAACCGTAGTGTGCTGGAAAAAGCATTGGCGAGCGATGCTATGCTGCCTTCATCATCTAAGCGGGCATTGATCTGCGTTAATCTCTTTGCGATGCATGTCTTAAGTATGCGTTATGGTTATTATTATAACCAGACCATGCTTAAGAAGATTGCCGATGCGCTCAAGGCATCTTGTAACGAGCATTATTTGTTGTTTGACACAAACGATTATCGCTTTGTTTATTATGTGAAGGGTTATGAAGATGAAAAAGAATTGACGGCTTTGGGTGAAAAAGTAGTAGAAACACTCTCTGCTTATCTATATGCCCATGGTATCGGGTTTGGGATTGGCGTTTTGCCGATTGATCAATTGACCTTTCAGAACCCAGATGAGCTCCTGAAAAAGCTGATGAATACCAGTGAATTGGCCGTAAAAAGGGAGCGAAAAAGTTCCAATATTCTATTCTACAGTCCAGAGATCGATCGGCAAATTACCCGCGAGAATGAGATCAGTCAAGAGATCCGGGAAATCGCGGAGGGAATTAAGACTGACCGGCTTTATCTGCAATATCAGCCAATCTTCGATCTGGCGGCCCAAAAAATTTGCGGGTTCGAGGCTTTAGCCAGGCTGAACAGTGAGAAATATGGTTTGATTCCTCCTTTGGAGTTCATCGCAGTCGCTGAAAAAACAAATATGATTGCCCCGTTTGGAGAAAAAATCATACTCAAGGCCCTTCGTTTTTTAAACAAACTAAAAGAGAACGGCTATGATACGATCGCCGTTTCCATCAATATTTCGGTGCTTCAGATCCTAGAAGAGGGATTTGCCAATAAGTTGTTAGGCTTGATCAAGGATTTACAGGTAAATCCGGCTAATGTGGGCATTGAACTTACTGAATCGGTCTTTGCCATGGAAAGAGCAGAGATCAACAAGGTTATTAGTCAGCTTAAAGCTGCTGGCATAAAAGTGCTGATTGACGATTTTGGGACAGGCTATTCCTCTTTTGCCCGGCAACGGGAATTAAACATTGATTGCCTGAAGAACGATAAAAGCTTCATCGATCGATTGTTGGTACTAAAGCCGGAAGAGGCGATTACCGGAGATATCATCTCCATGGCTCATAAACTGGGCCACTGTGTTGTCGCCGAAGGGGTTGAGGATATAAAGCAGCTTAAATACTTACAGGAGCATGGCTGCGACCGAATTCAAGGGTATCTAATTGCTAAGCCCCTTGATGAAGAGTCGGCGCTGGCTTTTCTATCTTCGGGCCATCCTTATTCCCATTCAATTGTAGAAGGTGGCTTGGAGGTAATGTCATAGACCACCCGGTTGACATGGGGTACTTCATTAACGATCCGGTTGGAGATCCGGGCTAATACCTCATGGGGAAAACGGTACCAGTCGGCCGTCATTCCCTCATGGCTAGTCACGGCACGCAGCGCAATCGGATAGGAGTAGGTCCGTTTGTCGCCCATCACGCCGACCGTGCGAATGTCGAGCAAGACGGTGAAGGCTTGCCAGATCTCCCGGTAGAGACCGGCCTCTTTGATCTCCTCGATCATGATTGCATCCGCTTCCCGCAAGATCTCCAGTTTTTCCCGGGTGATTTCACCGAGAATACGAATAGCTAACCCCGGTCCGGGGAAAGGATGGCGCCAGAGTAACTCCTCAGGGATCTTTAATTCGCTGCCGACCTGGCGTACTTCATCCTTGAACAGGTGGTTTAAAGGTTCAATCAGCTTAAACTGCAAGTCTTCGGGTAAACCGCCCACATTATGATGGGACTTGATGACGGGAGCGGTGGAAGTGCCGCTCTCAATCACATCGGTGTAGAGGGTACCCTGCACCAGATAGTCAATCTTTCCGATTTTGGCGGCTTCACGTTCAAAGATCCGGATAAACTCGGTGCCAATGATTTTACGTTTTTCTTCCGGATCACGTACTCCGGCCAGTTTTCCTAAGAACTCGTCAGCGGCATCTACTTTGATGATTTTCATGTTAAAGACCCGGGTTAAGGTCTCCATCACTTCGTCGGCCTCATTCTTACGGAGAAGCCCGTGGTCAACAAAGATACAGGTTAAACGGTCGCCGATTGCTTGATGAACCAAAACGGCCGCGACCGAACTATCAACGCCTCCGGAGAGACCACAGACCACTTGTTCGTTTTCACCTACGGTTTGTCGGATTTGCGCGACCGTGCTTTCAATGAAGGATTCCATCGTCCAGGTACCGGTCAAGGCGGCAATTTTAAAGAGAAAGTTCTTGAGAAGCTCTGTGCCCTGCGGGGTATGCATTACTTCGGGATGAAACTGGACGGCATAAAAGTGGGAATCCGGATTACCCATGGCGGCGATGGGTGTATTGTCGGTGGTGGCCATTACCATAAAACTGGGTGGCGCTTCTTTTACGAAGTCACTATGGCTCATCCAGACGGTCATCTCCTGGGGCAATCCATCAAAAAGCTTATTATCCCGCTCCACGAATAAAGTGGTATTGCCGTATTCATGGTGCTCTGCGGCCTCAACCACGCCTCCTAAATCCTTCGCCATTAATTGCATACCATAACAGATGCCAAGGATTGGTAAACCTAGTTGGTAGAGGCGGGGATCGACTCCTGGGGCATGAGGTTCATAAACACTCTTCGCCCCACCGGAGAAGACCAATGCCCGGGGATTGAGCTTCTTGATCTGCTCATAGGTTGCATTATAGGGTAGGATTTCACAATAAACCTTCAGCTCGCGGATGCGACGGGCAATCAACTGTGTATATTGCCCACCAAAATCGAGAATTAACACTAATTCTGGGGTCACTTTGCTCCTCCTTATTCAATTAAAATAACTTGAAAGCAAGGGACAATATAGACTTGAGTACTGTCTCCTAAACATAATGCATTTCCTTTCCACAAAAAGGAGGTAATTCCTACCTCCAGCCCAAAGATTTAAATTAGTTTTTCCTTTAGAGCTTGACTTAATGCTATTCTTGAATTGAAGTATGAGCTTATAACATTACAATAATATATGATTAGTTTGACCAAGTGCCGGTTAATGAGATTGCTAAATGGCCAGCTTATTCCAGCATTGTATTATTACTGTCAATTAAGAATTTATGAAGGAACAGAGGCCTCTGGTTTTGAATTCTCTTATTAAAACTATTTGGAGGCTAGCAGATGAAAAAGACCAGCATTTTACTTGTATTAGCACTACTTTTACTGAACATCAGCGGCAGCACGGTCTTGGCGAAAGGAACGTTGAAACTGGGGATGGAACCCGGCGGCGATCTTTCCACGAACATCAGTGGTTACATGTTAGGTTACGGAGTAGACAAGGGATTTTCGGTTGCCGGTGAATACCTGTTCGACCTTAATGATCAGGTGGAACTGGGTGGTGGGTTTGAATACCAGTTCAACCGGAGGGTGAAAGGACTGGATACGGGGTTCAGTTTTATCCCGCTTTACGGCACACTAAAAATTAAAGCACCGCTCAGCGAGGGTTTTAACAGTTACTTTACCGGTAAAATCGGCTATAATTATCTTACCCTAAGCGAAAGTGTCCAAAATTGGGACTACGGCGGAGGTTTCTTTTACGGCTTGGGGGCCGGCCTCGTTTTAAATGAGCGGTATGCGGTGGAAGTGGAATATGCGGTGAACCAAGCCGAACTTGGTTATATTTTGAAACAACCCTTCAATTACTCCAAAATCCGTTTAGCAGTTGGTTATAAGTTTTAATCCTTTTATTCCCCTTAATGATCATTATTATCATGAATGAAAATGGTCGAAAATAAGACAAAAATACATGAGAGCCCGCCTTCCGGCGGGCTTTTATTTGTGCTCGAACCGGCTTGGAGTGGTCTTGTTTTATCAGGGATATTGGGGATGAAAGTAACGATAGCATTAAAGCCAGGCGGATAACGGGCTCCGGGGAAAGCTGTCCCATAAGTGTAAAAATGATGTAAATTAGGCCCGCAATAATTGACAATAACACAAATATGTACTAAAATCAAAATTAAAATAAACACAAATTGGAGGGATTGAGTTATGGAGAATAGGATTCCTTTGCTCGGAGAGAAGTTTCCGGCGATGACCGTCAAGACGACTCAGGGGGAGAAGAACTATCCTGATGATTTAAAGGGGAAGTGGTTCGTATTTTTTAGCCATCCCGCCGATTTCACCCCGGTTTGTACTACAGAGTTTTACTCCTTCGAACAAAAGGCCGATCAATTTCGTAAGCTTGGGGTAGAACTGGTCGGACTCAGTATTGATCAGGTGTTTTCTCATATCAAGTGGCTGGAATGGATTGAAGAACACTTAAAGACCACTATTTCATTCCCGGTAGTGGCCGATGATACTGGTGAAGTAGCGAAAAAACTCGGCTTAATCCACCCGGGTAAGGGTACAAACACGGTACGGGCGGTCATGATTGTTGATCCGGACGGGATCATTAGAGCCTTGCTTTATTACCCGCAAGAATTGGGGAGAAATATCGATGAGATTCTGCGAATGGTCAAAGGACTACAGGTTGCGACCGAAAATCAGGTGGCATTGCCTGCTAATTGGCCAGAGAACGAACTCATTAAAGACGAAGTGATTATTCCACCGGCCGCTGATGAGCAGACAGCTAAGGAACGGAAGGCTACTTATAACTGCTATGACTGGTGGTTCTGCCACCGGAAACTCTAACTCCGAGAAATTCATCGGAACAAGTAAGCACAATTCGGCTTCGGCGGAGATTCTAACTTGGATTAATTTTCATCGGTAATGGTAGCGAAGGGTGACGGCTACTTAGCAGGGGATCAATTAGTAGGGTGTCGGCCCTACAGCCACACCCTATTTCATCATTGGTTTTGACCGAAGAGACACGCTTGAGCCGTCACGGGGGATGTGCTAAGATAATAATGAAGCCAAGACCGGTTGGAACTAAGCCCCGAACGGTTAGCACGGGGCGGGGAAGTTGGTAGTGGGCTGGTGGATCGGGAAAGACCGATAGATTAGAGGGAGAAAAAATGAGTACTGTATCTTTAAAGGAGCTCTGTGACACTCTGGAAAAGGTTGGTATCCGTCCGACGCACCAGCGGCTCGAGATTTTAAAGTATCTGGCGGAACATCGTGTGCATCCAACGGCGGAGATGATTTATTCTTCCCTGAAAACGGAGATTCCCACCTTTTCCAAGACGACGGTTTATAATACACTAAAACTGCTGGAGAAAAAGGGAGTAATCTCTGCTCTGGCCACCGTTGAGGATCAGATCCGCTACGAAGCGAATCTAACCCCCCATGGTCATTTTAAATGTATACAGTGTGGAAGATTATTCGATTTTGAGCTGACAGGCGTTCTTCCTCCCCGAACAGAGATTGATGGACACCAGGTGCTGGAGTGTCAGGTAATGGTCAAGGGAATTTGCCGACAATGCCGGTCGGTGACTGCAAAGTAGGGGCTTAATTTTTAAAAAATTAGGACACTGATGACAAGTAAAGTCTTAGCCGAAATCAAGCTAAACCACTCGGTTACAGCTCGCCAACCAACTGTTTTTTTACCCAGCCGCGTTTGCCGTCGGGGCGTCTGACCAGTATCCACTCGCCTTTCTCCTCCAGGATCCGGACCCGGATGCCGGGGGAGAGGTGGTAGTGAGTGGAGGCGCCGACTACCGGCTCAAAGAGAGCGTCACCGGCGGTGAGGACTACCCCCTGCGGGGTGTTCTGTCCCAGAAAAGTCAGGGCGCCAAGGCTTACGGTCAGGAGCAGGAGTGCTCCGGTGATTACTACGCTCCGCCGCCACCAGGTTTTCGGTTGGCCGGTAGGGTTGGTGGTGAGGGCGGGAAAGAGCATCTTCAGGATTAAACAGCAGAAAAAGAGAGCGTAACAGATTGAGGCGGCGGTGATCCATGTGCCCAGAGGGGCGAGATGGGTCACCGCTGTTTTTACTGCCAGCCACCAGGTGTTTCCCCCTTCTTCCACGCCGCTGAGCGCATAGGCGAGGTTAGCTTTGAGATCGGCGTCATGGGGAATGAGCCGCCGGGCTTTTTCATAGTACAAAACCGCTTGGCCTTTTTCTCCTAGCTTAAAGTAGGAGTTTCCTAAGTTATAAAAGAGGTGACCGCTTTCGTAGCCGCACTCAACCAAATGCTGGTAAAGAGCGACGGCCGCTTGATATTCCCCCTTTTCGTAATGGGTATTGGCCTGAGCAAAGAGGGCTTCCGGAGAAGAGGGATTCTCCGGCTGAGCTCCACCGAGCAGGGGGAGGAAGAAGAGAAAACCTAGAACCAAAAGACCTCGGCCGATCAAGTTGTGCTGGCGTATTTTATTTCCCATGAGAATCCCCCCTACGACCGGTATTGTTGATTTTGTGCTGTTCGGCATTTAAGCCGTAAATGATATCTTCCGTTAAATTGATTAATTTTAAGGCGGCATGCCGGTCAAAAGTGGCACCGGTGAATTTATAATAATCATAGTGTGCAAAGAATTCTTTGATCATCGCCAGCAGCAGCTGATCATCGATCTTTGTGCGTAGCTCATCAGCGATATTAGCAGTGATGGCGGCGGCTACATAGTTATAGGTTACGCCGAGATACTCCCGGAGGAGCTGGTTGAGTTCATCCAATAAACTTGGAGATGGGCCGGCGGCGGCTAAGCGTTGGCTGGCGCTCTGTAAAGCCTTGTTCGCCTGGCGGTAAGCCCGCGCTGAGCGAGCGGCGGGAGTGTCTGCTTCTTGTTTCTGTTTATACCGGCGGTAAGTGTAAATGGTTAGGAAGAAGAGTAACGGGATGATTTGCAATAACCAGAACCAGCTTTGGCGATAAAATATTTCCGACCTTTGTCGGAGGTGACCAGGGTGATTTTTAATGAAAACCAGATCCTGTCCGAGCTCTTCCCCGGTTTCGCGACCGATGGGCAGAGAGGTTGTTCTTTGGAAATCCGGGTTTTCCCTTACGGTAATAGGCAAGGCTGGAACGGTTAAACGTTGGTACTGAGCAGTGGCCGGATCAAAATAACAAAAGGTAAACGGGCCGAGGGCGGTGATTGACGCCTCCAGAGGAAGAACGATTTGTTCGAAGACCACTTTTTCCTGGGAAGGATCGGTGGTAAGGAGAAAATCCTTTTGGGGGTCGTATACTTTAAACTGTTCCAGACCGGTAATCACCGGCGCACTCGCTAAGGAGAGATTGCCCTGGCCGGTAATGATCATTTTGAGGGTGATCGGATCGCCCTGCAACACTTCGGTGGGGGAGGCCGAAACTTCCAGTTCAAACTGGCCAACAGCCCCGGAAAAGTCGGCGGGGCGTCCCGTCACGGGAAGAGCTAAGACCTCGAGGTCGAGAGTATTACTTTGCACCTGGAGCGGTCGCTCTTCCGCGAAAAACTCTTCAAAGAAGGAAGGAAAAGGATGATTCCTGACCAAAATCGAACAGTCGACCTGGACCGGCCCCAGGGTAAATTCTCCAGTTTTGATCATAGTTAGTTCAGGAGAGAAAGTAAACACCTGAAAAGACTGGCCATTAATGATTTCTCGGGATTTAGCCGGTTGCTCCATCCCCTCGACTAAGACTTCCGCCTGGTTGAGTTGCGGATAGTGCAGTGACTGTAGTGCTATTTCACCGACATAGAGCTTGATTTGGGCCCGCACCTTTTCCCCGGTATAGTATTGTCTTTTGGGTAAGGCCAAGCGGAGAAATAATTGACCATCCAGAGGGTCTCCCGCGACCGGTTGGACGCTCCCTTCATCGGCCGGCGTCGCCGGGCCGGTGGTGGCCTGTTCCACTACTTTTAAGGTGAGGGCAGAGGTCGTAAGGTTCTGCCTTCCGGCTTTGACGGTAAACGGCCCGAGCCGGTACTCGCCCGGCTTTAATCCGGAAATGAGATAACTGTAGGTCGTTGTTCTCGAAACTTGTCCGTTGATGATCTGCATTTGCTGTGAGACGCCACGGGATCTGATCTTAAGGCCGTCGATTTCGCCGATCTCCGGGGAGGAGGCCGTTGAGACGTTTTCGACTATGATCCGCATTTCCGTAGAGCCGCCAACGGCAATCTCCGTAGCCTCCAAGGAGAGATGGGCGGACTGGGCAAAAACCGGCGTGACGAATGAGAGAACGATGACGGTGCTCAAGAGGTGAAGCAAAATTTTTGTGATCCTTTGATTCATGGCTATTCCCTTCCTTCTCACCAGTCTTTCCCCGCAGGGGCAGGAGTAGAAATGATGATGGGTGCTTGGTAGGCCTCGCCTTGTTCCGCCATCTGTAATAAGGCTTCCGCTTCTTCTTTACTCATGCCTTCCTGCGGTGCCGGCGAGGATTGCTGCTTTTCTTCCGGTAGTGCGGGTTGCTCCTCCTTCTCCTGGTTGGCACCGGCTTGCTCATCAGCCGGCGACTGCTCCGGCGTTTCTTCGTCTCCCCGCTCGGTATC
>JAAYGU010000030.1 GCA_012727535.1 Bacillota bacterium
GTTGGAATCATGTTTTCTTCATAGAGATAGTTAAAGAATGCTTTAAGAGTTCTAATTTTCCCGTTTACTGTCTCTATTTCAATGTCTTGATCCAAAAGCCACATAATATAGTCTTCAATAATGCTTTTGTCAATCTTTTGTGGTACAATGACTAAGTCGTTTTCACGCAGATACTCAATGAAAGTTCTTAAATGGTTAGTGTACCAATCGATAGTTGCTTGACTGGTGCCTTTTAAATGATGGTGCTTAAGGAAATTCTTTTGGGCTGCTTCAAGGTTCTCTGCCCCTGGCCTTATTGTAATTAAGACTTCTCTTAAGTTGGCATTGATTCTGTCATCAATTTTCACAGGCAATCCCTCCATTTGGTGATTGACCTGCAGCGGACTAAACAGTGGTCTTACGTGTTTTTTCACCTCGCTTTTTTCTTTTTTATTTACAGTCTTGTGCGTAGTTTTAGCAGTTTTGTGAGGTTGATCTTGTCAAACCGTTGTTTTGCCAAGGTGTTTAAGGGGCACTGTAGTTTCCGGTTATTCCACAGGACTCAAAATCCAGTGGAGGCAACTCCGTGAGGGTTCGACTCCCTCCTTCGGCACCATACCTTTGAATTTGAACGGTTTCAGGGTTGTTACCTTGAAACCGTTTTGCTTTATCCTGGGAAGGGGCGGTAGCGTGAAAAAACTGGTATTGGCGGAAAAACCCAGTGTGGCCAGGGATTTTGCCAAAGCCCTGGGCTGTAACAAAAGGTACGAGGGCTATTTCGAAGGTAAGGATTATGTGATTACCTGGGCCTTTGGTCATTTGTTTACTTTAAAGGAGCCCGGCGATTATGACGAAGCCTTCCAGCAATGGCAATTGGAGGTGTTGCCCATTGTGCCTAAACCTTTTGGCATCAAATTGATTGATGAGCCCCATGTGAAGCAGCAGTTTAACATCATTCGGGAGCAATTGCACCGGGATGATGTGGAGGCGGTGGTCATCGGGACCGACGCCGGTAGGGAAGGAGAACTGATTGCCAGGTATATTCTGGGTGCCGCCAAGAATAACAAACCGGTTTTCAGGCTCTGGTTAAGCTCCCTGACGGAACAGGATATTTTGGCCGGGTTTCAGAACTTGGAGCCGGCGGAGAAATATGAGCTTGTGTTCCAAGCGGCCCAAGCCAGAAATGAGCTGGATTGGATCCTGGGTTTGAACTTTACCCGGGCCTTTACCGTCAAGCATGGACGGAAAACACTCCTTTCCGTTGGCCGCTGCCAGACTCCCGTGCTGGCGATGATTGTCAGGCGGGACCGGGAAATAGAGCAATTCAAGCCGGAGGCTTATTGGGAACTGACTGCCGGTTTTGCCACAGGTAATGAAAGATACAAAGGTAAGTACATGGCAGAGAAAGACTCCTTTCGGATCTCGGATCAAAAGAGAGCTGACAAAATAATGGCTGAAATCCGGGGAAAAAATGGTGAGATAGCTGAGGTTAGGAGGGAAACCAAAAAGAAACCTCATCCTTTTCTTTTTAACCTGACCAACCTCCAGCGAACTCTAAACCGGAAATACGGGTATACGGCTCAGGAAGTGCTGGACACCATGCAGGATCTGTATGAAAAGCATAAAATACTGTCCTACCCCAGGACCGCCGCCCGGCACATTTCCGAAGCAATGATTCCGGAACTGCCGGCAATCATCGGCACCTTATCCTTTGGCAAGTTCAAAAGATTTGTAGAGCTGATTCTGGCAAAAGATGAGCTACCGGTGACAAAGCGGATTGCCGATGATTCTCTTTTGACCGATCACACCGCTATCATTCCGGTGAAGAACAGCCGGATGTCGATTATTTACGAAAGTTTATCAGAACGGGAACGGAATGCTTTTGATGAAGTGGCTTTGGCCTTTTTGGCTGCCTTTTTTCCGGACTACCTGTATGAGTCTACCGCCGTTATCACCAATGTGGGTGAACATGCCTTCCTTTCACGGGGTATCCGGGTGGTGGATGACGGGTGGCGGCAGGTCTACCAGGAACCTGCCGAAGAAGATGAGGAAGAAGACAACGACCAGGGGCAGATTCCTGCTTTGGAACCGGGACAATCGGTGTCAGTAACGGAGGCAATGCTGGAAATCAAGAAGACAAAGCCGCCCGGCAGGTCTACGGAAAACAGTATTTTGGCCCTGATGGAGAACCCATCTGGATTGATCGAGGAAGAAAACCTTAAGAAAGCAATTAAGGGACACGGTATCGGTACCGACGCAACCCGAGCAGCCATTCTTGAAGTGCTGGTCAAAAGAGGCTTTGTAGAACGGAAAAAGAA
>JAAYGU010000003.1 GCA_012727535.1 Bacillota bacterium
GCGCTGGAAAAATAATAGCGCCTTGTACAAAACCGGAGAACAGGTGAAATGCCGCCCGCTTTATCCAGTTTATCCTGCTTCTGACGGGTGTTCCGCCGCTCCGGAAGTTGGGTTAATGTTTGCTTGCCCGGCCGCCTTTTTTCGGTCGGTTATTTGATCTCCACCTACCATGTAGCCGATAATTAAGGCCAGCCCAACCCCAACCGGGATAAACCCGCCAATCAGCCAAAATCCTTTCCCCAGCCCGCAATAGAGTCCGGCGCTGAGCCCTAGCCCACTCAACGCAGTAATCAAACCGGCGAGGAGCAGACGGAAGGAGCCCCGTTTAAAGAAGGGTTGAGCCAGCGCCGGAGGTACAATCCCTAGTTTGATCAGCGCCATTCGTTCAAGATGGATCAAATAACGCATCGCAAAGGCTAAAATGAACATCCCCAAGACGATCACTGTCATCATCAACATAAGCCAATCCATCAATCATTACCTCCGTTTACCCCAGTCTTTTTTCAGATACCCCTTCCCCAACCGATAAGGAGACGGTCAAAACCGAGATGCCCACCCCTAAACAAGCAAATAACAAGAAAAATCCGACTTCCAGCCGCAGAGGAGCAGTCAACTCGCCTACAGTACCCATTCTGGTCAGAAAATTAAGGGCTGCAAAAAAGAGAACGGTGACAAACAAACCAGTAAGCCGGAAAATTCTCCTGTTAAATTGGGCCTGGATCTTATCCTTCTCAACAATCGCTGCCATTACTTTGCTGATCATTCCCGGTGGGATCGGCTCTGGCCACCAACCAAGAGCCAGGCCAAGGTCGGAAAAGACATCCGGTCCCTGCTGGTTATGTAGCTCTTCCAATAGCTGATCAAATTCTTTCGGCAACCTGAGTTGTTCTTCCCACCCGGCTAGTTCGATTTTCCTTCCCATCATCGTCCCTCCATTGGCGCGTCAGCAGTTCTTTCAAACGCTTTTTCCCCCGGTGTAAATCGGCCCGGATCGTTCCCAACGGGCGTTGCATGATCCGCCCGATTTCCTTGTAAGATAGACCCTGAAAATAATAAAGAATGATGGCGGCGCGTTGGGGAAAAGAAATTTTCTGCAAAGCTTGGCGCAGTTCTTGGTTGCGGTCCTTGGCTATTACTTCCTCCAAAGGCTCCGCCGCCTTCGAAACTATATTCTCCTCTAACAAGGTTAGATTCTTCTCCGGCAACGAGCGGCGTTGGTAATCAATCGCCGCCCGGTAAGCAATCCGGTATAACCAGGTCCAAAAAGTGGATTCCTGCCGAAAACCGGCTAGGTTCCGCCAAGCTTTAATAAAAGTCTCCACCGTTACCTCTTCTGCCGCATGCTCATCCCTTAAAAGACCCAACAGAAGACGGTAGACTTTAGCTTGATGGTTCTCCATTAAGTCCTTAAACGCATCGTGGTCTCCGTTTTGTGCTTTGATAATCAGCCGATTTTCCTCCACTATTGGTTCCTCCGGTACGGTTCTTTCCTTTATTTGACGGACAGACTGGTATTTAGTTGCAGTAAATCTCTGCAACTCGCCGACGATTTTCTGGTCTAATTGGCGAGGTGATCAAAATGACAAAACATTCTATTAAACTCCTGGCACGGGCGGTCAGTTTTATCTGTAGTCCACCGTATTTTGCTCTTCTCGTCCTCGGAGGCGCGTTACTTGCTGAACCTGAGCTCTGGTCCAACCCACACAAAATCCCGTTTTTAATCGCTGTTTTCCTCCTCGGCTTCCTTCCCGCCCTCACTGCGCAGGATAGTATCTTCCTCCTGCGGTTATCCTTAGGAACCCGGAGGAAAATCTCCTTTGGCAGCTTTCTTCTCTCCTACACTGCTTTTCTCCTCTATGCCTTTAGCCGAGGCGTTCATCCACTCTTAAAGACGATTAGCCTTTCCTACTTTCTAACGGTTGTGCTACTCATCATCGTCAACCTTTTCTATAAAGCTAGCGGTCATGGCAGCGCCGTCGCCGGACCGGTATTGGCTTTGAATCTGTTCTTCCCTAGAGGATGGGGGTTACTATTCATCCCCCTCCTCGCCATTGTCACCTGGGCACGGGTGGCGACCAAGGAGCATAGCTGGCAACAGGTTCTGGTCGGCATGGCGCTCGGTTTGGTTGCCACCTTAAACTCCTTTCTGATCATCAGACCATTTTAGCTAACTAATACAAACCTTCACCGTAGCAAAACCATAGCCACTACCGCCCAAGAGAAAACCGTGCGGATGGTGGCTAAATTTATTGAGAAGAAGAGGTGAAGTTGCTGGTTGCGCTACGGAAAAAGTTCAAACTAACCAATAAACCACTAGCGGAAGGGTGATGATACTTAACAAAGTAGTGATAAAGACAGCGGTCACGGCCAGTTCATTATCACCACCATATTTTTGCGTTAAAACCGGAGTACTGGCCATACTCGGCATCGCTGCCTGAATCAAAGCTACCGCCCGGGCCAGGGGTGGTAAATTGAAGGGTAAGACCACGATGTAGGCCAGCAGGGGGTAGATGATTAACTTGCCGAGGCAAACCAGTCCTAAACGGACCAATCGCTTACCCCTACCCCGTAAATTAACCCCTCCCAGCATCGAACCCATCAAAAGCATAGCCAGGGGCGTCGTGGCATTACCCATGATCTGCAAGGGCGTCAGCACCAACTCCGGAAGTTTTATTCCTAACCAGTTGAACAGTAACCCGCCGACCATCGCGAGCAGGGCTGGATTAATCAATGTTTTCCAGCTTTGTTTGCTCCCCGACCGCCCAGCAAGGACCCAGATCGCAAAGGAACATAAGGGAACCGTCGTCCCGAGATCATATAGAACTGCATAAGCCAGGCCTTCCTGACCCAATACCGCAAAAATCACTGGCAAACCAATAAAACCAGTATTCGGCATCGCGCAGAGCACAGAGAATGTTCTGGTCTGAGGCCCCGGCCAGCGCAGCAACCGGCCTAACCCCAAGGCACCGGCCATAACGATGACCACCAGCAGCAGGGCAATGAGGGGAGAATAAATCCCCGCAGTCAGTTGTTCCCAGGTCAGATCGGCGGCCACCGCCACAAAGATGAGCGGAGGCAGGGTCAGATTCATGATTAGATCGGCCAATGTTTGCCTGATTTCTTCCTTGATGATCCCGGTTTTCCGGGCTGCCACTCCAAAGAGTGTTAAAGAAAAAACCATTAATACCCGTTGGATTAGCTCGGTATTTGACACTAACATCTTTCTTCGACTCCTTCTTTGAATTTTAGCGACGTTCAGATTGAGCGGTAATACCCCGGAATTTACCTTAAAGTCACCTCCACTGTTAACGTTATATAAGTTAACATTAATGTATAGTTCGAGTTTGTTTTTGGGAATCCCTTTTGTAACGCTCGATTGCATTCGTTATTTCCCCGTAAACAAAAGCCTCTCCCGTAAAGCTACTGGGCCAGAGAGCCTAGCCCCCGAACCTGAAGTATAAAAGGCCGCCCGCTGGCGGCCTTAATTAACCCCTTAACGCCACTGCTGGACCGCTTCCCCAGTCTTGAGGTCCCAGATCACAATCTCCCGCCCGTCGATCACCGCTAGTGTCGGCGTCTCCCTCTCATCTTTCGGCAAAGCGGCACTGCCGGGGTTTAGATATAGTACCCCGTTCTCTTCCTTAATCCCTGGAAGATGGGTATGGCCGGAAATAATTAGATCGTAACCCCTTTTGGCCTTGTCAGGTATTTCCAAATGGCCATGGTGGACTAAGATCCGGTAAGCGCCGGTGAAAAGATGAGCATACGGCGCTTCCAGCGGAAAATCGAGCACCATCTGGTCAACCTCGGCGTCACAATTCCCGCGCACCAGAAGAAGGGGTTTTTCCAGCGCATTGAGCTTCGCGAGCAATGCCCCGGGATCATACCCGGCCGGCAATGGATTGCGGGGTCCGTGATAAAGGATATCCCCACAGTGGATAATCAACTCGGTCTCACTCAGGTACCTGGTATAAGCATTCTCCCATGCGCTGATTGAACCGTGCGTATCACTGATCACTCCGATTTTCATCCAAGCTCACTCCTTCGTTAAGTCAATCACCAAACAGTCTTTGCCCGGCCGCGCCAAGCATCCCCTGTGCCTTATTCTTGCCCACCGCAGGGGTGACCCGCCCCGCAAAGCAACCTCCCGCAACAGCCATCAAAGGACAACCGGTTGGGCTCCCAGCACCACCTCCACCAGGTTCTCCTCTTTCATCTTCGCTAGGGGGACGAGCCCTCCCGGGAGCCGTTCCCCGTTTAAAAGCAACCGAGCCACCCCCTGACTAACCCGGTCGGGATTGGAGACTTTAATCGCAAGCTTCCTCCCCCTAAACTCGCGGGTAACGGTAAATCCGTCCCACTCCGACGGGATCACCGGATCGATGATTAACCCCTCGTAAGCCGCCCGAATTCCTAAAAGGTACTGCGTAACCGCCACAAAGCTCCAGGCGGCGGTCCCAGTCAACCAGGAGTTCCGGGCCTGGCCGAACTTTGACGGGTGTTCTTTCCCGGTAATAAACTGAGCATAGACATAGGGCTCCATTGTATAGAGCTCGGCGTGGTCATTTTTGGTTGCCGGTAAGTAGGAAAGATAGTACGCAAAAGCCCGGTCCCCCCGGCCTAACAGTGCTTCGGCGATCACCGCCCAGGCATTGGTATGACAAAAAATAGCGGCGTTTTCCTTCAATCCCGGCGGAAAATCGGTAATCGCCCCAACCTCCCGGATATGCTCCCGGTAAGCCGGATAGTTCTTGAGAATCCCGTACTCCGTGGCGAGTAGCTCCTGCAGGCTATCCATCGCTAGGAGCAGTCGCTCCCGCTCAGCTACTCCCGCAAGCACCGCCCAGGTCTGGGCATTAATAAAGATCTTGGCTTGCTCACTCTCCTGACCGCCGAGTTTCCGGCCACTGTCTAAATAGCCCCGGAGGAACCACCGGCCATCCCAGGCATAATCATCGATGCTTTGCTTGATCTGCGCCCGGTAAGAGGTGAAATGCGCCACATCAGTCGTTCTCCCCAAATATTCGGCTAAAGTGATGAACTCCGTCAGCCCCTTGTAATACAGGAAGGTACTCCAGATACTTTCTCCTTGCCCTTGGAGGTTAATACAATCATTCCAGTCGGCGGCCAGCCCCAACAGGAGACCATGTGGGCCCCGTTTCGTCCAGGAAAACTCCAGGGCTTGTTTCAGGTGCTCATAAACCGAGGCGGCACCCTCATCGGCATACGCCACAATATGCTCCAAATAAGCCAGATCACCTGTTTCTTTTAGGTAAGCCGGAACCGATAATAGCAGCCAGAGGTGATCGTCTGAGTAAATTTGGTCCTCCGGCGGCCGATTATGTCGGCCTTGTTTCCAGCTCAAGGGCTGAACACTGTGTAGCGCCGCCCCACATGAGAGCTGGCCTTTCAGGAGAGCCGTCAGTTTATCCCGAACCGCCGCCGGAATGGCATGCACCACCCCCAATATGTCCTGGTTGGTATCACGGTAACCCAGGCCGTCCCGTCCACCAGCCTCATTAAACGAGGCGGAACGGGACCAGTTAAAGGTAGTATGGCACTGGTATTGATTCCAGATATTGACCATTGAATTAAGCTCCACGGAAGGCGTATGACAGGTCAACTTGGTGATCCGTTTCGCCCAGTACTCCTGTAGCTTAGTAAATTCCGCGTCCACTCGTCGCCGGTCAGAGTAGATTTTTTTACACTCCGCCCCTTCTTTCCCGGCTGCTCCGATGCCGACGATGAATAAAGCATACCGCTGTTCCCCAGGGGCTAAAGTAAGCCGGTTTTGCAGGGCACCGCAGGGATTTCCCCCGATCGCGATCGAATTGGCACACTGCCCCCGCTCCACAGCGTACGGATTCCCCTCGTGGCGGTAGCGGCCGATAAACTCGTCCCGGTCGGTATCGAAACTTTCCACGGGTAGAATCGAAGCCATGAAGCCTTGGGGTCTCTGGTTCGGCCACAGGCGGATTGAATAATCGATAATCCCATCTTCATAGCCAAGCCGACAGGTATAGAGGATGTATTGAAAGTTGGTGAGGTCCTGATCCATGTGCCAGAAGCACCATTCGGCGTAGGCAAAGAGGGAAAGATCCCGCACCTGGTCGGAGTGGTTGGTGATCTCTACTTCCCAAAACTCCACCGGCCGGTCCACCGGCACAAATACTCGGTAGTGGGTGCTGATTCCCCGATACTCACTGGTAAAAACGGTATAGCCCAGCCCGTGGCGGCAGAGGCTTTTATACTCAGTGAGCGGTTTGCCCACCGGTTGCCAGGAAGCCGACCAGTAATCACCGTCCTCATTATCCCGGAGATAAATATACCGCCCCGGCCGGTCCATCGGGATACTGTTAAAACGGAAGCGCAACAGGCGGCCGGTCTTCGCTGATTGGTAAAAGGCATAGCCGGCGGCGTTATTCGAGATAATCCCACAATACTCTGCCGTCCCCAAATAATTGACCCAGGACATCGGCGTGGCGGGGTTTTCAATTACATACTCCCGGCTCGCATCATCAAAATAGCCATAACGCATCTTCTCATCCCTTTCTCCCTAACCGCTCCCGTTCACCCGGATTAATCCGTAGCGCAAAGCAAAGCAAGAACAACCAGCCAACAACCGACCTTAACTTAGAGTACTGGCCTGAGGCCCAGGTGAATGAGGTGCGTTTAACGGCATTTTCGCTTGGGGGCACACCGCTGCTTTGCACATGAAGCAATCCCCTCAAGATAATAAATGTTCTTGACTACCCGAAAATTACCTGCTGCTTCGGTTCATTAAAAAAACCTTGATTCCAAGGAATCAAGGTTTATCACTGATCGGCTCTCTGCTGAACGGCAACCAGAGAGTAATGGGGAATGCTTAATTGTCACTCCATACTGGTCGCCTGATAGAGTTCGAGATACCGCTGGAAGCGTTCCCGGTAAAGCGGACTGTTCTTGGATGGAGGTGGTGTTCCTCTGCTGGTTTTCGGAACAAAGCCTTCGCCGACCTGCATGCCACCGGCCGCCTGGAGGCCGAGAATGGCCGCTCCAACAGTGGAGTCATTAGTAACACCGGTAGTCAAAAGGTCCCGTTCAAAGATGTCGGCCGCCATTTGCAACCAGAGCCGGGAGTTCATAATCCCGCCGGAGATCATGATCTCTTCCGGCACGCCCCCAATCTCGGTCAGGATCTGGTAGCAATGATAGACATTGAACAAGACCCCTTCGAGGATGGCAAAATACAGATCACCCAACCCGTGCCCGGGCTTCAGATCCATAAAATTCCCCAGGCGCCGATCCTGCCAGCCCGGACACCTTTCGCGGAACAGAAATGGCAGGAAAAACGGGGCCTCGGCAATCTTAATCTTGGACGCTGCTTCTTCCAGTAAATCGTAGCTACGCAGATTTGGGGGTAAGTTATTCAGGAACCAGTCCACGCAACTGCAGGCGCCCTGGGTTGAGGCTCCGACCAGGCGTTTTCCATGGTAAAGATAGTAACACCAGGTCGAGGGGGTAGCCGGAATTTTCGGTACAGGCGAAACCATCCTAATAGCCGCGCTCGTCCCCACGGAGAAGGACATAATTCCTTCCCGGTCGCCGCCGATTCCCACTTGATTCAAAGCGCCATCGGCATAACCGACTGTTACCGGAATCCCGGCCGCAAGTCCAGTCTCCTGAGCGACTGCTGCCCGTAAACCGGCCGCGAAGGGCGGCTCTTTCAACTCCGCAAACTGACTGCGGTCTAGATTTACAAACCTAAGGATCTCTTCATCCCAGTCCAATTGATGAATATTAAAAAAGCCGCTGGCCGAAGCGAGGCATTTTGAAACTCCGGTCTCACCGGTCAAATATTCAAACACGTATTCAAGCTGGGATGAGATATACCGGGTTTTACGAATCATCTCCGGTTCGGTTATTTGAAGATGATAGTATTTCCAGATTGGATACATGGCATGGACCATATTTCCGGTTCGCCGGTAATAATCCAGAACAAACTCCCGGTCCTTTTTCAGCTGTTCCACCGTGGAACCGGCACGCACATCCGCCCAGGTATAAACCGGACCCAAGGGTAAACGTTTTTCATCCAACAACAACAGGCTATGCCAAGCGCCTCCTAAACCAATAGCGGAAATGGGACGCCTGGTTAACTTTACAACCCTGGTCAGCGCTTCTTTCACCGCTGCCAATAGCTCTTGCGGATCGAGCGAAAGCGTGTCCGCCCCTTCCCGGTATTTAACGGAAACAGTCTCGATTACCCCTTCTTCCAGGGAGAAAAGAATGCATTTGGCGGCTGATGTGCTGACCTCTAATCCGATTACATTCATATATAAACACCCGCCACTTCTTGTTTCAATTCTGGAATTACTTCCGAGAAAATAGCCTGTTATTTTCTCGTCGCTTGCTACTCGTCCCTGGTCGCTCGGATGAATGAGTGCCTTTGTACTTCATTGTACCTGGCTATTCTCAAGGATTTAGCAAATACGGCGGTCGTTTCCCGGAAAGCCCGGCAACCAAATTCTCAGCTGCCATCCACCCCATCCTGGAGATGGATTCAAAGGTATGTGACCCGATATGGGAAGTTAGTACTACATTATCCAATGACCGCAGCAGTGAATCGGCCGATGGTTCGTTTTCGTATACATCCAACCCCGCTCCTGCGATCTCTTTATTATGTAAAGCCTGGAACAGCGCGTCTTCATCCACAATCCCGCCCCGTGCAGTATTAATGAGAATAGCCGATCTTTTCATCAGCGCCAATTCGCGACTGGAAATAAGGTGATAGGTACCTTCAGCCAAAGGCACATGAAGGCTGATAATATCAGCAGATGACAATAACCTGTCTAAGGACATATAAGCCACACCAACCGTACGCGCCCATTCCAGATCGGGTTTAAGGTCATAACCGATGATCCTCATGCCAAATCCTTTGGCCCGAACAGCTACTTCTCTTCCGATTCGACCCGTTCCAATCAATCCTAAGGTTTTTCCGTTTAGCTCGAACCCGTAACATTTACCCCATTGATTCTGCCGTAGCCTGCGGTCGGAAAAAGTGATCTGCCTGGCTACATCTAATATGAGACCGAAGGTTAATTCTGCCACCGCTAAACTATTGGCCCCGGGAGTATTGGTTACCATGATCTTTTTTTGGGTCGCACAATCCACCGCAATGTTGTCAACCCCGACCCCGTATTTGGAAATAATCTTCAGTTTTTTGGCAGAGTTTAAAACTTTAGCGGTCATTGGGTCTAAGCCCACAATCACTCCAACCACATCAGATATTAGGTTAATTAGTTCTTCTTCTGTTAACAGACGGCCATGGGGGTTAAAGATCAGCTCATAATCTTGATCCCGGAGTAATTTGATTGGTTTGGAATCAATGGTCCCAAAGGTCCGAGGGGTAATTAAAACTTTTTGGGTCATTACCATTTCCCCTCTTTTTGTGGGATATCTTAATAGGAATGATTAAAAGTAAGTATAGAAACGCAGCGGGTACTACACACGGTTTCGCTGTCAAAACTTTACTATGGTTAAAATAAAAAAGTCCTCTTTATGTAATGACGGGCACCTTTAAAGATGCCGCATGTATATACAATCGTTGCAGCAGAAACCCGATTTACTTTGATTATCTGGTAAAACACGTCAGTGGTTTTTTTCTAAAAATATTTCCACCTCTTCCCTCGCAGGTTGACCACTAGTAGAGCCAATCGCCGAACATACCATCGCAGCGACAGCATTTGCGAACCGTGTTAATTGACTGAGTTTCATTTTTTCCAGAATTCCAACAATTACAGCTGCTGTCAGAGAATCTCCTGCCCCCGTTGTTTCAACAGTATTACCAACCTCAAAAGCCTTGCCATATTCAATCCCTTCTGGCGAACCTATGACACAACCTTCTTTACCTAGCTTAAGAGCAACGATTTCGGGACCCATACTCATTACATCTTCAACAATTTTTTCTGGTTCTCCGCTTAATCCCAATACTTTTGCTTCACTTATATTCATTGAAACCAGGTTTGCCAGGTTTTTAATAGTATAATACGCAACACTTTTAAAATACTCTTTACTCCATAATTGATTACGATAATTTAAATCATAGGAAACAAAAATGTTTAATTCCCTGCATCTTTTCATGAAGTAAAACGATGCTTCCATACATGATTTACTGATTGCTTGTGATATGCCGCTTAAATGAAATATCTTCAAACCTTCTAAGGATACTTCTTTGGCATCTTTAGTTGAGTAATGGGCAGCAGCAGAATTCCGGCGCTTATAAATAAATTGGTGGTTTCCTTGGGAATCATAAAAAGCAAAATAAATACCTGTCTGATGATTCTCATCTTGTATAACATTTCGAGTATCAACATTTTCCTTTTTCCACAACTCCCTTATTTTTTCGGCAAAATAATCACTGCCAAGTCTCGTTACATAGGAAGCAGAGTGACCAAGCTTTGCAACTCCCAAAGCTACATTTGAGGTATCTCCACCTATGGCCATTTTAAATAAAGGCAAACCATGGGAATCTTCTTTGGCAAAAAATCCAATTAATGGTTCACCAAAACACATTACTTCGTTATAATTATCAGACATTTGGGACCTCCTGTTACTATTTTATAAGCTGGTGCACTGATATCTCCGGTAAACTATCAATTATACTTCATTCTTCACCCAATGTTCCAGTCCTTGTTCTATATTTTTCAAAAGTATTTGGTTTATAATAAACCGAGCTTCTTGAAATCCTCTTCAACTTTCTTTTTAGTATCTTCGTCTATCTCAATTAATGGGCTGCGGCTATACC
>JAAYGU010000031.1 GCA_012727535.1 Bacillota bacterium
CTGCCCGCCGAATTTCTTGACATGCCAATGGATTATGATACACTATCTAAAGTAGGATCGGCGCTTGGTTCCGGCGCGATGTTAATTGTTGATGACACCCATTGTGTGGTTGATCTGCTGAAAAGCTTTATGAAATTTTTCGTCCATGAATCCTGCGGAAAATGTACTCCTTGCCGCGAAGGAACCATGCGTCTCTACGAGATAATCGAAGCCCTCGCGGAAGGAACCGCAACTCCGGCCGAATTGCGGCTTTTAAAGGAACTTTCAATCACAATGCAACGAACCGCCCTCTGTGGCTTGGGGCAGTCTGCTCCTAACTCCTTGTTGACTTGTTTGGAATATTTTGCTGACGAATTTGAAGCCCATATGAATGGCGCATGTCCGACTGGAACCTGTAAGAAGTTATCTGTAAAATCAGACGCTGTTTAGTAATGCCGAAAGGAAGTGTAAACCATGGAGTTGGTTAAAGTAACCGTTGATGGCCAACAGGTTGAAGTACCGAAAGGTAGTATGATTTTAGAAGCGGCCAAGGCAGCAGGCATTAAGATCCCGACTCTTTGCTACCATGAAGATCTCGATGTTAAAGCGATGTGCCGAATTTGTGTGGTCGAAGTAGTCGGCGCTAGGACCCTCCAAGCAGCTTGTTCGCAACCGGTGAGCGATGGGATGGTCATCATTACTAACTCTCCGGCGGTTCGTCAGGCCCGGCGCATGAATCTGGAGTTACTGCTCTCGAATCATCCTCAGGACTGTTTGAATTGTGTCCGGAACCAAAGGTGTGAATTACAAACCTTAGCCGATCAGTTAGGGGTGAAAGAACAAAGATTTCGCCCCAAAACGAAGAGTGAGTATCCAAAAGATGCTTCGACCGCCGCTCTGATCCGCGACCCGGAAAAGTGTATCCTTTGCCGGAGATGCGTGGAGGTTTGCCATCAGGTCCAAAGCGTCGGTGTTATTTCACCCGCTAATCGTGGCATTGATACGGTAATTGCCCCAGCGGGCGGAGTCGATCTTAATGACGTCGCTTGCGTTCAGTGTGGACAGTGCTCTCTGGTCTGTCCAGTGGGTGCCATCTACGAACAGGATCATACAGAGCGGGTCTGGGCCGCGCTGGCTGATCCCAGCAAACACGTTGTCGTGCAAACGGCACCGGCCATCCGGGTCTCGATTGGTGAAGAGTTTGGGATGAAACCGGGGCAGGTAACCACCGGTAAACTGGTCGCCGCCTTGCGGCGCTTGGGCTTTGACCGGGTTTTTGATACGGATTTTACCGCTGATTTAACGATTATTGAAGAAGGACACGAACTGCTAGACCGCCTTAATAACGGTGGGACCTTACCGATGATCACCTCTTGTAGCCCGGGATGGATCAAATTCATAGAGCATTTTTATCCGGAATACTTAGAGCATCTTTCGACCTGCAAATCTCCGCAACAGATGTTCGGCGCTTTGGCCAAGACCTATTACGCGGAGAAGAGTGGGATCGATCCTAAAGATATTTATGTGGTTTCGATCATGCCGTGTACGGCAAAGAAATTTGAGTGCGGACGTCCGGAGATGGCCGATTCCGGCTACCCCGATGTAGACGCCGCCCTCACCACCAGGGAACTGGCGAAAATGATCCGCGAGGCGGGGATCGACTTTAGCGGCTTACCCGAAGAGGAATATGACGATCCGCTTGGGATCTCCACCGGTGCTGGCGTGATCTTCGGGGCGAGCGGTGGGGTGATGGAGGCCGCCCTGCGTACCGTCTACGAAGTGGTGACGAAGGAGACCCTTCCTTCGGTCGATTTCACGGCTGTCCGTGGACTCGAAGGCATTAAAGAGGCTGAAGTTGATCTGAAGGGAACAAAAGTTAAAGTCGCCGTCGCCAATGGTCTGGGCAATGCCCGTAAACTGATGGATCTGATTAAAGAAGGGAAAGCCGATTACCATTTCATCGAGATCATGTGTTGCCCCGGCGGCTGTATTGGTGGTGGCGGGCAACCAATCCCAACCACCAACGCGATCCGCGAAGAACGGATCAAAGCAATTTACGAGGCGGACGCCGGGTTACCACTCCGCAAGTCGCATGAAAATCCGGCTGTCAAGACCCTGTACGAAGAATTCTTGAAGGAGCCTTTGGGTGAAAAATCACACCAGCTGCTCCATACGGCTTATACAAAACGCGGTAAATATCCGGACGCCGCCAACCAATAAACCGGGCAATTGCTTAAAAAACCGACTGGTTCGCCAGTCGGTTTTTTCAAATATACCTCTATACCTTTAATAAAGCAGAGATCCCCTTCCAAGAAGCTCTGGCTTATTTTGCCCAAAACTTTGAGTTGTTTGATATCAGGATCAAACCACCGGAGATTGAAGAGATCGTCCGCCGCCTATATAATCAGGCTTAACAGCAACACAGCCCGGGAAACCACCGGGCTGTGTTTATTCTCTAATCATACGTTTTTAAATAAACATTCTGCGTCGGGTAGGTGAAATAAATCCCGCGTTTCTCAAACTCCTCGATAATCCGTAAATTAATCTCTTGTTGGATATCCATATATTTACGGTAATCGCTGGTGGTAACATAGTAGACGGTGACAAAACGGAGACTGTATTCGCCAAAGGAGGCAAAGTGCGATCGGTCAAAACGGGTCTCCGGGATACTTTTAATGATCGCCGCGATCAGTTCCGGAATCTCTTTTAATTGCTCAGAAGAAGTCTGATAGCTGACACCGATTTCAAAATCGATCCGCCGGTTGACCATCCGTTTATAGTTACGAAGGCGGGAACTGGTCAAGTCGGCATTGGAAAAGATCAGCTGTTCGCCGGTTCGACTCCGGAGCCGCGTCGTTTTAATGCCAATGTTTTCGACGGTGCCCGCAAAACCATCGATGATAATAAAATCTCCAATCTCAAAAGGCCGGTCAAATTAGATCGTAAAATAACTGAATTAATCACTTAAAAAGACTTGTGCGGCAAGGGCAACAGCAATTCCGCCGATTCCCAGTCCGGCGAGGAGTGTGGAGATTTTAATCCCTAAATTATCAAGGAAAACGATCAGGGCGGCTGTCCAGGCTAAAAACTGGATAAATATAGAGATGACCCTCAAGATATGCTTTTTCGAGGGGTCAGTTTCTTTTTTGATCAGATAATTATTAATCCAGTAGTTGACCAGGGAAAGCCCAAAACGCACCCCAAAAATAATCACGACAGCGAGGCCGACCCAGTTAATGGCTTTGCGGAAAGGTGGGCTAAGCACCAAACCCTGCAGGCTGAGGTAAAAGACCCCAAAGTAGAGGATGGGTAGTAACTTCTGTTTAGCAGTGCTAATTATATAATGAAGAAACTCGTTACTACCGTTACTAACCCATCTATTAACCCTTGCTAAGATAAATTTCTTGCCGATCCGGACGAAAAGGATACCGCAGAGAAAGACACCGAGAAACTTAAGATAAGCCAAGAGGCTGTTCTGGAAAATGGTATACTCTATGATCCTGTCGAACAAGTAGATCACTTCCTAAAATGAATAATGTTCTGTGGTTGCCTGTGTATTTACCAGGCAAACTACCCACTATGGTTGTGCTAGAAAGGAACGAATTTTGGCAACTTATCTTTATCATACCATAAATATCATACCATATATCCAGACTTGGTGGCAGCGGGAAGTTGTTCCAAGCCAAATTAGTTCAATTTGACTCGTAAAGGGCAAAACGATAAAATATTTAAGGGAAGCACTAAGCAGATCTTTACTAAAGAAAGGAGACTTACGATGCGCGAGGAAAATATTCAAGCTCTCTTTATTATCATCGATGACCCGGAGAAACTGGAACAGGTCTTAGAAGTCTTGCTAGAATGCGAAATACGGGGCGCTACGATTATGGAGACTCAAGGAATGGCGAAAGTACTCTCCACTCATATTCCCATTTTCTTTGGGTTACGGGATTTGGCAACCCAGGAACATCAACATAACCGAACAATCTTTGCCATCTCCAAGCATCCGGAAAAGATCGAACAGGCAATGGAGAAATTGTCGACCATGTTTAACAACTTCGAAGAGGCCTGTACTGGAATGATGTTTGTTCTTCCGGTTAGTAAAGCAGTTGGTTTGGGACGAAAATTTCAGCAACATTTGCTTGAATAATAGTTTATTCAAGGAAAGGGAGTTTTGACTATGAACATTATATTATATCTAGGAATAATTTTAATCGCCGGTTTGGCCGCTGGTAGAGTGATTAACCGCCTAAAACTACCGGCTGTCACCGGATATCTGCTCATCGGTTTATTACTCGGGCCATCAGTCTTCAATTTAATAACCACCGAAAAGATTACTGCCTTAGCGCCAATTAATTCCATTGCTTTAAGTATTATCGCCTTTTCAATCGGCGGCGCACTTTCCCTGAAACAAATCAAGAAATGCGGAAAAAGTGTATTGGTCATAACTGTTATGCAAGCACTGGGGGCATATCTCCTTGTCACCTTAACCCTCCATTGTCTCTTCGGGGTGGAACTCCATTCCGCTTTAATTTTTGGTGCTATCTCTACTGCGACCGCACCAGCAGCCACAATTATGGTCCTCCGGGAATATAAAGCAAAGGGACCTTTGACCAGTAATCTGTTGGCCGTCGTCGCGCTGGACGATGCCCTTTGTCTGATTGCCTTTGGCATCACCATGGCTTTGGCGAAAATCCTCGCGGGGAAAGTGAGTGGGGGAGTAGTGCCGATGATTGCTGCGCCCCTCTGGGAATTACTCGGCTCAATCATTTTAGGAATAGTTTTTGCGGTTACTCTTTTGCTCTTATCCAGCCGGTTTAAAGAAAATCCGGATAAAATGGTCCTTGTTCTGGGGATGGTTTTCCTACAGGCCGGTCTTGCCGAGTTTCTTCACCTTTCAGCTTTGCTGGCCGGCATGACCATGGGATGTGTCGCGGTCAATCTTCTGCAACACCAATCCGAAGAGCTGTTCCGGTTGGTTAATACTGTGGATACGCCGATTTATGTTCTCTTTTTCGTTTTAGCCGGGGCCAATTTACAGCTTGGACTCCTAGTAAAGGTTGGCCTCGTTGGGGTGGCTTATATCTTTAGCCGGATGATCGGGAAGATCGGCGGTGCTATTTACGGAGCAATTATTAGTAAAGCCCCGGCGGTCGTCCGGAAGTATTTGGGGTTAGGCCTAATTCCCCAAGCCGGGGTGGCAATTGGCCTTACCTTACTGGTCCAACAGGATTTGCCCGAAATAGCGAATTTAGTCTCAACTGTCATCTTGGGTTCGGTCGTGGTTTATGAGATCATCGGTCCGTTCTTTGCGAAAATGGCGATTATGAAAGCTGGTGAAGCGGGCGTTGATCGTGATTAGTTACGATTTATATACTATACTCATCCACCTCTAAACTGTTCAACTTGTGGCTTGTTACTTCACGGTCGTTCGGCCTAAATAGAGGTTTTATGTGATTGGCTAATCACATATTTTTTTTTGCTTTCTGGTTAAACTTATATACGAAGTGCTCTAATTAAGGTGAATTTATGCTTAAGAAAAAAGCGGCACAAAAGATCCAGGAGCAAGTTAAAGTCATCTGCGAACTGATCGGCAACCCGGCCGACTTTTCTGTGTTACCGGTAGGGAATGAAGCTTTATTCTCATTGGTTTATCTTTCTAGTTTGGCCAATGACTATTCATTAGAAAGAGGCATCGCTCTTCTTAAAGATCTGGGAGACAGCTTAGTCACCACCACCCAGGAGCAAAGAAATTTTCAGTATTACGAGGATCTGGAGGCAGCGGCGAAAACGCTCCTGGAGGGAAATATGCTGGCGGTCTCGGCCGACGCTGTCTTTAGCATTGAAGCCCAGGGTTGGTTGAGGAGATTGCCCACAGAGCCGGTGACCGAAAGATTGATCCGCGGACCCCGGGAAGGGTTCACCGAAACCCTGGAAGACAACATCGGGATGGTCCGGCGGTGGATTCGTGATCCGGATTTAAAGGTCGAAGCCCTCAGGGTGGGACGGCGGACGCAAACCCGGGTGGTCATCATGTACCTGTCGGATCTCACTCAACCCGGATTAGTGGAGGAAATTCAGCACCGGATTAAAGCCATTGATATTGACGGTGTCTTGGAAGCCGGTTATCTCGAGCAATTGATTACTGACCGGCGCGCCACCATCTTTCCTTTGATTCAGGCGACCGAACGCAGTGATCGGGTGGCGGCTGCCCTTTTAGAGGGACGGGTGGCAATTTTAATCGATAAGAGTCCGGCCTGTTTAATTGTCCCGGCGACAGTCAATGAGCTTTACCAAACCCCGGAAGATTATTATTTCAATTATTGGCTCGGTTCGTTTCTCCGACTGATCCGTCTTTTAGGTAATAATCTAGCGGTGGCCCTTCCTGGTCTTTATATCGCCCTTGCGGTTTATCATCCGGAGTTACTCCCGACTAATTTGGCCATGGCAATCGCCGCTAGTAGGTCCCGGGTACCGATCCCCTTAATCGCTGAAGTCTTCATCCTCCTTCTGGCCGTGGAATTCTTTCGGGAGGCTGGCTTACGTTTGCCGGGCTCCGTTGCTCATACCCTTGGTGTGGTCGCCGGAATCGTGTTGGGAATGACCGCCGTGCAAGCCGGTTTTGTCTCGTCAGCGACTTTGGTGGTGGCCGCGATTACGGCAATCGCCTCGTTTACCGGACCAAACTATTCGGTC
>JAAYGU010000032.1 GCA_012727535.1 Bacillota bacterium
GGAGGATTAAAATTGGCAAAGCAAAAATTTGAACGGACAAAACCGCACGTCAACATTGGTACCATTGGTCACGTTGACCATGGTAAAACCACCACTACAGCCGCGATCACCCTGGTGCTCTCGAAGGCTGGTCAGGCCCAGTTGATGACCTTTGACCAGATCGACAAAGCGCCGGAAGAAAAAGAACGCGGGATCACCATTAATACTTCGCACGTTGAGTACGAAACAGAGAACCGGCACTATGCCCACGTGGACTGTCCGGGCCACGCCGACTATGTGAAGAACATGATCACCGGTGCTGCCCAGATGGACGGGGCGATTCTCGTCGTATCGTCCGCCGACGGCCCGATGCCGCAGACGCGGGAGCATATCCTCTTGGCCCGTCAGGTTGGTGTGCCCAACATCGTGGTCTGGTTAAACAAAATGGATATGGTCGACGACCCAGAGCTATTAGAGCTGGTCGAGATGGAAGTGAGAGATCTTCTGAGCAAATATGAGTTCCCTGGGGATGATATTCCGGTAATCAAGGGTTCCGGACTCAAAGCGCTGGAATGCGGTTGCGGCAGCCGTGACTGCGAATGGTGCAGCAAGATCTGGGAACTGATGGACGCTGTTGACGAGTATATTCCCACACCGGAGCGGGATGTTGACAAACCGTTCCTCATGCCGGTGGAAGACGTCTTCACCATTACCGGCCGTGGTACCGTGGCGACCGGTCGTGTCGAACGCGGTAAAGTGAAGGTTGGGGACGAAGTCCAGATTGTTGGTTTGAAAGATGAGATTAAGAAGACGGTTGTAACCGGTGTTGAGATGTTCCGGAAGATTCTGGATGAAGCCGAGACCGGGGATAACATCGGTGTTCTGCTCCGCGGGGATGACCGTGATGAGATCGAGCGTGGTCAGGTGTTGGCGAAGCCGGGTTCGATCACTCCTTACACCAAGTTTGAGGGTGAGGTTTACGTCCTGACCAAAGAGGAAGGCGGACGCCACACTCCGTTCTTCAATGGTTACCGGCCCCAGTTCTACTTCCGGACGACTGACGTGACCGGGGTAGCGAACCTGCCGGAGGGCGTCGAGATGGTCATGCCGGGCGACAACATCAAAATGACGATCGAATTGATTAGCCCGATTGCGATGGAAGAAGGATTACGCTTCGCCATTCGTGAAGGTGGCCGGACGGTTGGCTCCGGGGGTGTGACCAAAGTTCTCGAGTAAGCTTAAGAAGCAAAGGCGTGCAGCTTGCCTGCACGCCAGCTAATGATTAAGATAAAAACCGAAAGTCTCCAGTTTAAGGAGGGACGATAATGGCCAATCAAAAGATCAGAATCCGTTTAAAAGCCTTTGACCATCGGATCCTGGATCAATCAGCAGAGAAAATTGTGGAGACGGCGAAGAGGACAGGGGCCGTAGTTTCCGGGCCCATACCCTTACCGACCGAAAAGAGTATCTATACGGTTTTACGCTCCGTCCATGTCGATAAGGATTCTCGTGAGCAATTTGAAATGAGAACTCATAAACGTCTGATTGATATTTTGGAACCCAGCTCCAAGACGGTGGATGCCCTCATGCGTTTGGATTTACCCGCCGGGGTTGATATCGAAATTAAGCTGTAAGTTTGTTGCGATATTTTAGGTTAGTTTTGTTTAGAGAATCAAATTTTCTTGTTAAGGTTAGGAGGTGACTCGGTTGGCCAAGGGAATTCTAGGGAAGAAGATCGGAATGACGCAGGTTTTTAACTCCGCCGGTCATCTGGTTCCCGTTACCGTTGTCGAAGCCGGACCGTGTCTGGTCGTACAAAAGAAGACAGAGGATAAAGAAGGATATTCCGCTATTCAACTGGGTTTTGAGGAAAAGAAAGCAAAGCGTGTCACTCAGCCTTTAAAAGGACATTTTGCCAAAGCGGGGGTTAAGCCCTTACGTTTTGTTAAAGAGATCAGGATTACTCCGGAAGAGTCTGAACAGTATCAAGTTGGACAAACCGTGACCGTTGAGCTGTTCAAAGAAGGCGAAATCGTCAATGTCACAGGAACAGCCAAAGGTAAAGGTTTTAGCGGAGTGATTAAAAGATTTAACTTTAGCCGCGGACCGATGTCGCATGGTTCGAAGTATCACCGGGGCGTTGGTTCCTTGGGTGCGGTTGATGCGGCGCGGGTCTTCAAGGGCCGTCCGCTGCCCGGGCGGAAAGGTGGACACCGGGTAACGGTGCAAGGACTGGAAATTATTAAAGTTGATCCAGAAAATAACCTGCTACTGATTAAAGGTGCAGTTCCAGGAAGAAACGGCGCCTATGTGGTAGTCAAAGAAGCTTATAAGCAAAGCAGTTAAGGTTGAACTTGCGAGCAGGAGAGGAGGATTGGAATGCCGACATTACCGGTATATAATATGGACGGAAAAGAGGTTGGGGAGATTACCCTGGCTGATTCGGTCTTTAACGTAAAGATAAACACGTCCCTCCTTCACCAGGCGGTGGTGATGCAGTTGGCGTCCAGACGGCAAGGCACCGCTAAGGCCAAATCCAGAAGTGAACTCAGGGGCGGCGGCGCTAAACCCTGGCGGCAAAAAGGAACTGGACGGGCCCGCCACGGTAGCAGGCGCTCACCAATCTGGACAGGAGGCGGTGTGGCTTTTCCGCCGCTCCCGCGCCGTTATGGTTTTCGGATGCCCAAAAAAGCTTGGCGTCTTGCCCTCAAATCGGCGTTGGCTGAGAAAGTACAGTCTGGGAAGCTGATCGTGTTGGAGGATTTGCAATTTCCAGAGCCGAAAACCAAAGCCGCCCTCGGCGTACTGACCAATTTAAAGGTTGTCGACGGGAAGACCCTGATTGTGCTGGCCGCGAAGGACGAAAAAGTCAGCAAATCAACGAGAAACCTTCCGGGGGTCTTAACTCTGGACACCGAGGGCCTCAATGTCTACGATATATTATTCCATGACCACCTGGTAATGACGAAGGATGCGGTGGGCAGGATTGAGGAGGCGTTGGCCTGATGGATGCGCATGATATTATTAAAAAACCGATCATCACAGAGAAAAGCACCCGCTTGATGGAACTGAATAAATACTGCTTCATGGTGGATAAGCGGGCGAATAAGATTCAGATCAAACAGGCGATCGAAGAAATTTTCAAGGTTAAAGTGAAAGATGTTAATACCATGAGAATCTTAGGGAAGATGAAAAGAATGGGTAAACACGAGGGCCGGCGGCCGAGCTGGAAAAAGGCCGTGGTCACTCTGGAACCCGGAAGCAGAATCGAATTCTTTGAAGGTGTTTAATCCTTATTTTTCGGTAAAGGAGGTATAAGTCGTGGCTGTTAAAAAGTATAAGCCTACATCTTCCGGTCGTCGTTTTGTCTCCGTATCCTCCTTTGAAGAGATTACTAAGACTAAGCCGGAAAAATCTTTGCTTGAACCATTAAAGAAAAGCGGTGGCCGGAACGCGTCAGGTCGGATTACCGTTCGCCACCGGGGCGGCGGCCATAAGCGGATGTACCGGCGGATTGATTTCCGGCGTGACAAATTCGGTGTTCCCGCTAAAGTGGCAGCGATTGAGTATGATCCGAATAGAACGGCACGGATCGCCTTATTACATTATGCCGACGGCGAAAAACGGTATATTATTGCTCCGGAAGGATTAGAGGTCGGAGAGACCGTTGTTTCTGGGCCGGATGCCGATATTAAGGTCGGAAACGCTTTACCACTGGTGAATATCCCGGTCGGTACCATTATTCATAACCTGGAGTTGGTGCGCGGTGCCGGTGGGCAGTTAGTGAAGAGTGCCGGCGGCCGGGCTCAGTTGATGGCAAAAGAGGGAGATTACGCGCATGTGCGTTTACCTTCGGGCGAGGTGCGTTTAATCCGCCTCGAGTGCATGGCAACGATCGGTCAGGTTGGAAATATTGACCATGAAAACATTACGATCGGCAAAGCTGGCCGTAAACGCTGGCTAGGGTTCCGTCCTTCCGTCCGGGGTGTGGTCATGAACCCGGTCGACCATCCGCACGGCGGTGGTGAAGGCCGTTCCCCAATTGGTCGGGATCCGGTTACTCCTTGGGGTAAACCGGCGCTCGGGCGTCGCACGCGGAAAAAGAAACCGTCTGATCGGTTAATCATTAAACGCAGGGCTTGATGCCGGAAGGGAGGAAGCAAAATGGCACGTTCACTGAAGAAAGGACCGTATGCCGATCCGAGTCTGCTCAAGAAGATTGAGGCGATGAACAAAGCGGGCGAAAAAAAAGTGATTAAAACCTGGTCCCGCCGCTCTACAATCTTCCCGGAGATGGTCGGTCATACCTTAGCGATTCATGACGGCCGTAAACATGTGCCCATTTTTATAACAGAGGATATGGTAGGGCATAAGTTGGGTGAGTTTGTTCCGACTCGGTTGTTCCGGAGCCATGCCGGCGGGGGCCGTACGGAAAGGAGCTCCGGTCTGAAATAAGGAATTGTGCTAGCAGTAGATGATAAGTAAAGAAAGATGAATTTGCGGATTCGTCGTATGCAACGAGGGGAGGCGAGTCAAATGGAAGCCAAAGCAGTAGCCCGTTACGTGCGCATTGCTCCGCGGAAAGTCCGTCAGGTAGCGGATGAGATCCGGGGTAAACACGTTGACGAAGCGATTAATATTTTACAGTTTACACCGCGGTCGGCCGCTAGCGTCTTGCTGAAAGTGCTCAATTCAGCGATTGCCAATGCGGAGAATAATCACGATATGAACCGCGGGAATTTGGTGGTAAGCAAAGCTTATATCGATCAGGGTCCTACCATGAAAAGGTACCGGGCCCGCGCGCAAGGTCGCGCAGCTGCTATTCGCAAAAGAACAAGCCACATCACAATCATCGTCGAGGAGAAGGAGGGCTGAGATAATGGGGCAGAAGGTTCATCCGGTTGGTCTTCGGGTTGGGATCATCCGTGACTGGGAAGGTCGTTGGTTTGCCGAGAAAGATTATGCCACACTCCTGCATGAAGATCTGAAGATCCGCCGGTTTATTAAGACAAAACTTTATAATGCCGGGATTGCCCGGACCGAGATCGAACGGGCAGCCAATCGTGTGAAAGTTACGATCCATACTGCCCGGCCGGGAATGGTCATTGGCCGCGGGGGTACTGAAGTGGAAAACCTCCGTAAAAGCCTAGAAAAGTTGACTGATAAGAAGGTATCATTGAATATTGCCGAGGTGAAAAACCCCGAACTCAATGCTCAATTAGTCGCCGAAAACATCTGTTTTCAGTTGGAACGGAGAATTTCCTATCGCCGGGCGATGAAACAAGCGATCGGGCGGATTATGAGAATGGGCGCACTTGGGGTCAAGATCAGGTGTAGCGGACGCCTCATGGGCGCGGAGATTGCCCGCTCAGAAGGTTATAGCGAAGGTAAAGTGCCTTTGCATACCTTGCGTGCCGATATTGATTATGGATTTGCCGAAGCGCAAACCACCTACGGCAAGATCGGGGTCAAGGTATGGATTAATAGAGGTGAGGTTTTACCTGAAAAAAAGCCAGCTCAAAACGAGGGGGGAGAGTAAATGCTGGTTCCGAAGAGAGTTAAGCACCGTAAGGTGATGCGTGGCCGGATGAAGGGAAAGGCCTACCGCGGTTCCCAGCTTACCCTGGGTGATTTTGGGCTGCAGGCTGTTGAGCCGGGTTGGATCACCAATGTACAGATTGAGGCCGCCCGTGTGGCGATGACCAGGTATTTGCGGAGAGGCGGTAAAGTTTGGATTAAGATCTTTCCTGATAAACCAGTAACGGCCAAACCGGCGGAGACTCGTATGGGAAGCGGAAAAGGTTCTCCCGAATATTGGGTGGCCGTCGTCAAACCGGGCCGGATCATGTTTGAAGTGACCGGGGTTGATGAAGAGTTGGCACGGGAAGCTCTCCGGTTAGCCGGGCACAAATTACCGATTAAAACTAAGTTTATTAAACGCGAGGAAGCGGGTGGTGAGTCTAATGAAAGCTGAGGAAATTAGAGAAATGACCAGCGAAGAACTGCAAAAGAAACTCGCCGACCTCAAGGCCGAACTTTTCAACCTTCGTTTCCAGTTAGCGACTGGGCAGTTAGATAATCCGCAACGGGTGAAGGCTGTCCGGAAAGATTTAGCTAGGGTAAAAACGATTCTTCACGAACGTGAACTAAAGATCAGGGCATGAAGGGAAAAGGAGGTTGACTAGTAATGTCTGAGCGTGTCACAAGTAGGAAAACCAGAGTCGGTCTGGTGGTAAGCGATAAAATGGATAAGACCGTCGTTGTGGCGGTGGAAAGACGGGAACAACATCCTTTATACAAAAAGTTTATTCGGCGGACGACCAAATTTAAAGCGCACGATGAGAATAATGAATGCCGAATCGGTGATCAAGTTCAGATTATGGAGACCAGGCCGCTCAGCAAAGACAAACGGTGGCGGGTTGTCTCTGTAATTAAGAAAGCTGAATAAAGCGAAGGACGTTACAGAAATTTTTATAATTAAGGACGCTCCTTCTCTGTACTAAGTGAATGGAAAGGGGGATATAGTTATGATTCAAGTGGAAACCCGCCTTAACGTGGCCGACAATTCCGGAGCAAAAGAGTTAATGTGCATCCGTGTGCTTGGCGGTTCAGGGAAAAAGTATGCCGGTTTAGGCGATCTGATCGTGGCGGTGGTGAAAGATGCGCTTCCCCCTTCGGCAGCCCGTAAAGGGGCGGGAATCGCTGGAGTGAAGAAGGGTGAAATTGTTAAAGCCGTGGTCGTAAGGACCAGTAAGGAAGCGAGGAGACCGGACGGTTCATATATTCGGTTTGATGATAACGCAGCCGTCATCATTAATGATCAGATGAATCCACGCGGCACCCGGATTTTTGGTCCGGTTGCGCGGGAGTTGCGTGAGAAAAACTTTATGAAGATCGTATCACTGGCTCCGGAGGTCTTATAAAAACCACTGTTTAATTTAGTAAGAAGAGGGGAGGGATAGTCGTGGGCGTCAAGACTTTCCTTCGAAAGGGAGACGAGGTTGTAGTTCTCTCCGGAAAAGATAAAGGAAAACGCGGTAAGATCCAGCGTGTACTACGCAGCAAAGGGACCGTAATTGTCGAGGGTGTTAATCTGGTAAAAAAACATGCCCGGCCTACTCAGAGCAATCCCCAGGGTGGGGTGATCGATAAAGCCATGCCGTTGCCGGCGGCCAAGTTAATGTTGGTTTGTGGTGGTTGCGGGCGGCCGTCGCGGATTAAACGGGAGCGGGCCGCGGACGGTACTTTAACCAGAATCTGTAAAGCATGTGGTCATAACCACGATTAAAGTTTAAAACAAGGAATGGAGCGGAAACCGGTCGCCGCTGGTCGGCGATTGAGAGGAGGTGCTGACCATGTCTCGTTTACGGGAAAAATATCAGAAAGAAGTCGTACCAGGTTTACAAAAACGTTTTGGATATAAAAATGTCATGCAGGTTCCCCGCCTCGAAAAGGTCGTGATTAATATGGGGGTAGGCGAAGCGACCCAAGAGGCCAAAGCCATTGACGGGGCGGTTAATGATTTGGCGCTGATCTCCGGTCAGAAGCCGATCATTACGAAAGCAAAAAAATCAATTGCTGCTTTTAAGGTTCGCGAAGGGATGACGGTTGGTTGCAAGGTCACCTTACGCGGTGAAAGAATGTATGAGTTTCTTGATAAGCTGTTTAATGTGACTCTCCCGCGTATCCGTGACTTTCGGGGTGTTTCTCCGCAGTCTTTTGACGGACGCGGCAACTACAACCTGGGCCTGAAAGAGCAATTGATCTTCCCGGAGATTAACTACGATAAGATTGACAAAGTAAGGGGAATGGATGTGACGATTGTCACTACCGCCAAGAGTGACGAAGAAGGTTTGGAACTATTAAAACTCCTGGGCATGCCTTTCCGGGCGTCCTAAGCGAAGGAGGTTAAGTAATGGCCAAAAAATCGATGATTGTAAGAGCAAGCCGTAAACCGAAATTTCCGGTACGGGCTTATAACCGGTGCCGGGTTTGCGGACGGCCCCGCGCTTATATGCGGAAGTTTCAACTTTGCCGTATTTGTTTCCGAAATCTGGCGCACCGTGGCGAAATCCCCGGTGTGGTTAAAGCCAGTTGGTAAGGAAGGAGGTTTGACAGCATGGTTGTGACGGACCCGATTGCAGATATGCTAACAAGAATTCGTAATGCTAATATCGTTCGGTCGAAAAGTGTGGATGTCCCGGCCTCCAACATTAAGAAAGAACTGGCCCGACTCCTTAAAGAAGAAGGATATATTCAGGATTATGAGTTGATCGATGATCAGAAACAGGGACTAATCCGGATTCAACTCAAGTTCAATGGGAAAGAAAGAATTATTACCGGGCTCAAGCGGATCAGTAAACCGGGTTTGCGTGTCTATGTAGAAAAAGATCAGATTCCCAAAGTATTGGGAGGGCTCGGAATCGCCATCCTTTCTACTTCCAAGGGTGTTATGACGGATAAAAGTGCACGCCAGTTGGGGATTGGCGGCGAAGTTCTCTGTTATGTCTGGTAGGCAGTAACGTATGGAGTGGGGAATCATCAGATCATAAATCTTAACGACCGGTTTTCTTATGAATGGGGGTGTAAATGATGTCAAGAGTCGGCTTTAAACCTATAGAACTGCCAGCCGGTGTCGAGCTGAAGGTTGATGGGAACACTGTCACCGTGAAAGGGCCAAAAGGCCAGCTTGAGCAGGAGATTCCGGAGGGCATCAGGCTGGTTCAGGATCAGAATACAATCACCGTTGAACGACCGAATGAAGAAAAATACTATAAATCCCTGCACGGTTTGACCCGGAGTTTGGTGGCGAATATGGTGGAAGGGGTAACGAAGGGGTTTTCCAAGACCCTTGAGATCAATGGGGTTGGTTATCGGGCGGTCAAACAAGGAAATAAGCTTGTCTTGTCGCTTGGTTACTCTCATCCCGTCGAATTTGAGGAGCGACCCGGAATCGAACTTGAAGTGCCCAGTCCAAACAGAGTGATCGTGAAAGGGATCGATAAACAACGTGTTGGGCAGATGGCTGCCGAGATCCGGAGTGCTCGTAAGCCGGAACCCTATAAAGGTAAAGGAATTAAATATGAGAATGAAATTATCCGGAGAAAAGCCGGGAAGGCTGGGAAAGCCGGGAGTTAATCCGCAGAAAGGAGTGGGAATAGGTGTTTAAAAGAGCTAATCGCAAGGAAGCTCGGGTCAGACGTCATGTCCGGCTGCGGAAAAAGTTGTCCGGTACAGCGGAACGACCGAGGTTATCGGTGTTTAAAAGCATTCATCATATTTACGCGCAGATTATCGATGATGTTCAGGGCAAAACCCTTCTTTCCGCTTCGACCGTCGAACCGGAAATTCGGAAAGAACTTAAGGGTTACGGCGGGAATATTGAAAGCGCTAAGCTAGTTGGTAAAATAATTGCCCAGCGGGCTCAGGCCCAAGGGATCAAAGAAGTGGTCTTTGACCGTGGCGGCCATATCTATCAAGGTCGGGTTGCCGCCTTAGCAGAAGCAGCCCGTGAGAACGGTCTTGAGTTTTAAGTGAAGGAGGGATATAATGAAGCAGATTAATCCAAACGAATTGGAACTCACGGAGCGAGTTGTCTTCATTAACCGTGTTGCCAAAGTTGTTAAAGGCGGGCGTCGTTTTAACTTTAGCGCCTTAATGGTGGTCGGAGACGGTCAGGGACATGTCGGTGTTGGCTTAGGAAAAGCCAGTGAAGTTCCAGAGGCGATCCGTAAAGGTGTTGAGAACGCGAAGAAGAACCTCTTTACCGTGCCTTTGGTGAACACCACCATCCCTCATCCTATCGTGGGCCGGTTTGGTGCCGGTTGTGTTGTCTTAAAACCTGCGGCACCAGGTACAGGGGTTATTGCTGGCGGCCCGGTTCGTGCCGTTCTGGAACTGGCGGGGGTTCGTGATATTCTAACCAAATCGATTGGTTCTTCCAACCCCCTGAATATAGTGAACGCTACGGTGGCAGGGTTAACCTCACTGAAACGGGTGGAAGATGTCGCTCGTTTGCGGGGGATTCCTGAGGAAAAAGTCCAGGGATAAGAGGTGGTTATAATGGCGAAAAAAAAGACTACCGGGAAGAACCTTGTTATTACCTGGAAACGGAGTGCGATCGGCCGGAAAGAAGACCAGAAGGCAACAATTGCCGCCCTTGGTCTTCGCCGCTTAAATCAATCTGTTGTCCAACCTGATAATCAGGTGATTCGCGGTATGATTAAAAAAGTTGAACATCTTGTCGAAGTAACTGAGGAATAGGAGGTGCCAGGATGAGACTGGAAGAGTTAAGACCTGCTGCCGGGTCGAGAGCTACCCGGAGACGGGTAGGACGGGGTATTGGTTCCGGCTTAGGAAAAACCTCCGGAAAGGGTCATAAAGGTCAGAAGGCACGCTCCGGCGGAGGGAAAGGTCCGGCGTTTGAAGGCGGGCAAACACCCTTACAGCGCCGTTTACCGAAGAGAGGTTTTAAGAATTTTAACCGGAAGATTTGGGCGGAGGTTAATCTTGAACGCCTGAATAGTTTTGCCGATGGGACGGAGGTAACGCCCGAGCTATTAATCACCAACGGCATCATCAAGAAGCTCGAGGACGGGGTGAAAGTCTTAGGTAGAGGGGAACTTGACAAGAAACTCGTTGTGAAGGCCCATGCCTTTAGCGCGTCCGCGACCGCTAAGATCGAAGCAGCGGGTGGAAAAGCCGAGGTGATATGAGGTGCTGGAATCATTAAAAACAGCCTTTAAAATCCCCGATTTAAGGAAGAAGTTTTACTGGACCATGTTTTTATTGGCGGTCTTTCGTCTCGGGTCCTATATTGTGGTTCCGGGGATGCAACCCTATAATTTTGGGGAGAATAATATCTTCAACCTGCTGGATATGTTCTCCGGCGGTGCCCTCAGTAACATGTCGCTTTTTGCCTTGGGAGTGAATCCCTATATTACCTCATCGATTATCATACAACTGTTGACCGTGGTGATCCCGCGGTTGCAGGAGCTTTCCAAGGAAGGCGGGGAAGGACGGAAGATTATCTCCCGTTATACCAAATACGGGACCGTGGTCCTAGGGATGATCCAAGCCGCAGCGATTACGATGGGCTTCCGGGCGGCCATGCTCGACCCTCATAATGGCTGGTCGATCTTAACCATTATTATCACCATGACCGCCGGAACCGTCTTTCTAACCTGGCTGGGTGAAGTAATCTCCGAACGCGGCATCGGAAACGGGGTCTCCATGCTAATCTTTGCGGGGATTGTCGCCCGCTTTGTGCCGGATCTGATTCGTAATCTGCAATTGGTTGGCGAAGGTGGACTCAGTTTATTAGGTCTGATTATGTTTTTCGTACTGACCCTGGCAGTAGTGGTCTTTATCGTCATTGTTACCCAGGGAGAGCGGAAAATCCCGGTGCAGTACGCCAAACGCGTTGTTGGGCGTAAGATGTATGGTGGACAATCCACCCATCTTCCGATGCGGGTCAATCAGGTGAGTGTGATCCCAGTGATCTTTGCCTCATCGGTGTTGGCGTTTCCAATGACGATTGCTGGTTTTCTCCCGCAGACGAGTAAGTTTGCCAAGTTTATCAGTACCTTTTTCTTTCCGGGGGGACCAATCTATTTAGTAATCTATGCTATCTTGATCTTTCTCTTCACTTATTTTTATACGGCGGTAACTTTTAATCCGATGGAAGTCGCTGATAATCTGAAAAAATATGGCGGCTTTATTCCGGGCATCCGTCCGGGTCGGCCGACCGCCGAGTATCTCGATAAAGTACTCACCAGAATCACCACGGCGGGTGCTCTCTTCCTCACAGTGATCGCCCTGATGCCATACCTGCTTGGCCCCCTGACTGGGCTCAGGCAGATTGGTTTTGGCGGAACGAGTTTGTTGATTGCTGTCGGTGTTGCGATTGACACGATGAAGCAGATCGAAGCGCAGCTGATTATGCGCCAGTACGAGGGATTCCTTAAGTAGTCGTCATTTCAGCAAACAGAGGCAAGCGAAGGAAGAAAATTCGAGTAGCGAGTTGTATTTGCCGGATTGTTGGCAGGCGGCGTGGAAAGCTTCGCATAGCTGCGTTGCTCAGTCCGGGCGGTGCTCGATATACAAAAGTATTATCTGCGCTCCGTCCTCCTTCGCGCCTTGCTCTGCTTGCTGCTGACGCCGCGAGTGGGCTCAAGGAAGTTTAGCTGCCAACAATCCGGCAAGGATGCTCCCCGGCGCGCTGGGGCAGTTGCGCCGGACCTTGAGAACGGGTAGGCGGAATCAAGATACAGAGAGAACCATTCACAAGATTAACGAAGATCGAGACGTTGTTCTCTAAGTTTTCGCCGGCCGAGTTGACGAGCGACGAGCTGCGGTTAAAAGGGCTTGCTTAAAGCCGAGTGACGAGCGACCAGCTGCGAGCTGCGAGAAGAGGTGAGTAGATTGAATTTAGTGCTTTTGGGCCCTCCTGGGGCTGGAAAAGGGACTCAGGCGGAGAAGCTTATTAAAGAATTTCAGATTCCGCATATATCTACCGGTGATATGTTGCGGGAAGCGATTAAAAACCGGACTGAACTCGGTGCTCAGGCCGAGAAATATATGACGGCTGGCGAGTTGGTTCCGGATGAGGTTGTGATTGGCATTGTCGCCGAACGGCTGATGCAATCCGACGCAACCGGCGGTTTTCTTCTAGACGGGTTTCCCCGGCCCGTGCCACAGGCGCGGGCTTTGGATCAATTTTTACAGGAGAATGGTAAAGCACTAACCGCGGTGGTTAACATTGAAGTTGACCCGCAGATCCTGATTGCCCGTCTTTCCGGGCGCCGGGTCTGCGGCACCTGCGGCGCGGTTTATCATGTAGAGACCAAGCAAGCAAAGGAGCCAGGGATCTGCGATCTGTGCCAGGGGGAATTGATCCACCGGGCAGATGATCACGAGGAAACGGTCAAAAACCGGCTGGCGGTTTATAGTGAGCAGACCGAACCCTTGATTCAGTATTACCGGGAGTCTGGCCTCTTGCTTCAGGTCAATGGGGAAAAGTCCATTGACGAGGTCTACCGGGAGATCATCCAGGAGTTAAGGAACCGGGTAGATCCATGATTACCAGAAAATCTAATTTTGAAATTAAACGGATGCGTAAAGCCGGGGAGATTACCGCCCGGATCTTAAGCCGGGTGGCGCAGCAGATCGAACCGGGGATCACGACGCAGGAATTGGATGACCTGGCGGAAGCAGCGGCCCGGGAATTTGACGTTAAACCGGCCTTCAAAGGGTATCAAGGATTTCCAGCCAGTATCTGTGTTTCGGTTAATGATCAAGTGGTGCACGGGATTCCCGGGTCCCGCCGCTTAGAAAAAGGTGATATTGTCGGGTTGGATTTTGGGGTAGTATACCAAGGATACTATGGCGATGCGGCGCTCACGGTGGCGGTTGGGGAGATTTCACCAGAGCATCGTAAGCTCCTGAAGATCACCCAAGAGGCTTTATGGAAAGGATTGGCGCAAGCCCGCGCCGGCAACCGAGTCTCACATGTTTCGCGGGCGATTCAAGAATATGTGGAGAAAAACGGATTTGCCGTGGTCAGAGATTTTGTTGGACACGGCATCGGCCAGGCCATGCACGAAGAACCGCAAGTTCCGAATTTTGTTGACCCCTACCGGCTGGGCTTCGATCCGGTCTTAAAACCTGGGATGACACTAGCCATTGAACCAATGGTCAATGCCGGGACTGCTCAAGTGAAAATTGACCGTAAGGACCGTTGGACCGTGCGGACGGTCGACGGCTCCTACTCCGCTCATTTTGAGCATACCGTGCTGGTGACGGAAGGGGAGCCGGAGGTTTTAACGAAAGTGACTGAGTCGGCAGGAGAAATAGGGGGACTGATCCAATGGTAGATCCTTCAGTCGCCGGGCTCCGGTTCGGACAGAAAGTTACTTCGATCCAAGGTCGGGACCGCGGTCGCACTTACCTGATTATCGGTTTTATCGACGAGTATTATATCTTAGTGGCGGATGGAGTGAACCGCTCCGTCCTACATCCCAAGAAGAAAAATCGCAAACACCTTTCGGTCTCCACCTTAGTGGATGAAGTGATTGAAGAAAAATTAACTTCAGGAGGCCGGGTAACAGATGAAGAGATAAATAGTGCTATCCGGCGTTGGGAAGAAAAAGCAGAGGAAGGAGAGATCAGCCTTGGGTAAAGAGGATATCATCGAAGTTGACGGTACGGTCATCGAGCCGTTGCCCAATGCGATGTTCCGGGTGGAACTAGAGAACGGACATCGGGTTCTGGCTCATATATCCGGGAAGATGAGGATGAATTTTATCAGAATTTTGGCCGGGGACCGGGGAATGGCGGAATTATCGCCTTATGATTTAACCCGCGGCCGCATTGTTTACCGTTATAAGTAACTCCCTGCTCAATCTTCCGCGCTTCCTGGGTAGGCTATTGGCGTTGTTCCTATTTACTTTCAGCGTACGAGCATGGCCCCTTGCTAGGCTGGACATGGTTCAATCCGTGTCATTTAGCCGAAGGCAACAACGCATTAGCTCGCTAGTAATTTGCATATGTGAGGAGGTTCTCCATGAAAATTGCTCCATCAGTTAAACCGATTTGCGAACATTGTAAGGTTATTCGTCGTAAGGGGCGAGTAATGGTCATCTGTAGTAATCCTAAGCACAAGCAGAAACAGGGTTAAAGGAGGGAAAAAGATTGGCTCGAATTGCAGGTGTTGATCTGCCAAGGGATAAAAGGTTGGAAGTTGCTTTAACCTATATTTATGGAATCGGCCCGAGCTTATCGCGGGAAATTCTGCAGAAAACCGGGGTTAATCCGGATACCAGAGTACGCGATTTAACCGAAGATGAGA
>JAAYGU010000033.1 GCA_012727535.1 Bacillota bacterium
CTCCACCTCGACCGTAAAGTCCACGTGCCCGGGCGTGTCGATAATGTTGACTTGGCAGTCTTTCCATAAAGCGGTTGTCGCCGCGGAGGTAATTGTAATCCCCCGCTCCTGCTCCTGGACCATCCAGTCCATGGTAGCGGATCCTTCATGTACTTCACCCATCCGGTGGACCCGGCCGGTGTAGAAAAGAATCCGCTCCGTGGTTGTAGTTTTCCCCGCATCAATATGCGCCATGATACCGATATTTCTAATTTTCTCGATCTGATAATCCCTGCTCACTAAATAACCTCCAACCGTTTCCCAGAGTTAAACCATCTCTGTTACCACCGGTAATGCGCAAACGCCTTATTGGCCTCCGCCATACGGTGGGTATCCTCTTTTTTCTTAATGGCAGCGCCGACATTGTTCGCTGCATCCATTAGTTCGGCCGCCAATTTTTCTTTCATCGTCCGTTCCGCTCTGGCCCGAGCACTGGCGATGATCCACCTCATGGCCAAAGAAACACGGCGCTCCGGCCGAACTTCCATCGGCACCTGATAGGTGGCACCGCCCACCCGGCGCGGCCGCACTTCCAAGACCGGCATGACATTCTTCATCGCCTCTTGGAATACTTCCAGGGGTTCTTTACCGGTCTTCTCTTTTACCAGATCCAGTGCCTGATAAAATATTTTTTCACCCAATCCCCGCTTCCCCGAATAGGTGATTTTATTAATAAACTGTGTGACCATCGGGTCGTTATAGATCGGATCGGGTATAATCTCCCGCTTGGGTACTGCTCCCCGTCGTGGCAAGTTTAACCCTCCTTACTTTTTCGCAGTAGCAGTTTTCGGGCGTTTGGTGCCGTACTTCGATCTGCCCTGTTTGCGCTCTTGTACTCCCGCGGTATCCAATGTACCACGAACAATATGATAACGGACGCCCGGCAAATCTTTAACACGTCCCCCTCTGATCAGAACCACGGAGTGTTCCTGAAGATTATGCCCTTCGCCCGGTATATATGCGGTAACCTCCAAACGGTTCGACAAACGAACCCTCGCCACCTTCCGCAAAGCAGAATTAGGCTTTCTCGGTGTTACAGTTGAAACCCTGGTACATACTCCGCGTTTTTGTGGGCTACCCTTGGCCGATTCAAACATGTCCTCTTTCTTATTATTATAAGACCAGAGTAGTGCAGGAGCGGAACTCTTCTTCGCAATCTTTTTACGTCCTTTTCTCACCAGTTGATTAATGGTTGGCATTTATTCCACCTCCTTCCTCTTCTCGGACCAATGCCACCACTGCGGCACTGACATCGATCCGGCAGATCTGACCTAGCTCTTTTCGGCCCACCCGGGTAATGATGATTTTCACATTCTTTCCCCGGCTGGCCAGTTGGATCTTGCGCTTAATGTGCTCATCCACATCGTTAGCCAGGTAGACTATATCAGCTCTATCTTGTTGAATTGCACGTAGTGTCTGTTTTAAACCGATCACCCTATTCTTAATCTCCGGGCAAGCTTCTTCCACCCAATCTCTCTCCTTACCACTCCATGAAAGAATATTCTCTAAAAACCCAGACTTTATAAGTTTAACATCTCACTTTCCTGGTGTCAATAAAAATATTGAGAGAATGCTCGAAGATTAAACCGCTGTTAACACTATATCCAACAGTAGTCTTTCCGCTTATTATCTCCCTCTTCAGCAGGAAACAGAATAGATGTAAAGCTGGAGCTGGTAAATCTTACGCGCTCCAGCTTTGCTCCTGCTTAACCGACTACTTCTTCGCTCATTTCCTCCGCGGGGGGAAGCTGGCTCCCCTGCTCTCCATCGACGTGCTGGACTGAGACCTCTCGGTACCTTGGCATTCCGGTTCCGGCCGGAATCAACTTGCCGATAATAACATTCTCTTTCAGTCCTAGCAATGGATCGCGTTTCCCTTTGATCGCCGCGTCCGTCAGCACCCGGGTCGTCTCTTGGAACGAAGCTGCGGAGAGGAAACTCTCGGTGGCCAGCGACGCCTTGGTAATCCCGAGCAAAACGGGGCGAGCAACCGCCGGGGTTCCACCCTCCTCTTCCACCCGTTGGTTTTCGTCCTCCAGTTCCTGTAGATCAACCAGGCTCCCCGGCAGGAGATTAGTATCGCCTGGAAGTTCAACCTTGCGTTTCCTTAGCATCTGCCGGACAACCACTTCGATGTGTTTGTCGTTAATCTCCACGCCCTGCGAACGATAGACATCCTGCACCTCGTGCACCAGATACATCTGGACACCCCGGATGCCTTTAATTTTCAAGATATCATGCGGATTGACGGAACCTTCGGTCAGTTGGTCACCGGCTTCCACCCTTTGCCCGTCACGGACCCGCAACCGGGCACCGTACGGAATCTGGTAGAGGCGTTCCTCGCCATCGTCGCTGTGAACGCTCACCCGTCTGACCCCTCTAACCTCGACTACTTTAACCGTCCCGCTGATTTCGGTGATAATCGCCTGGCCTTTTGGTTTCCGCGCCTCAAACAGCTCTTCCACCCTGGGCAGACCCTGGGTAATATCTTCCCCGGCCACGCCACCGGTGTGGAACGTTCTCATCGTCAATTGCGTGCCAGGCTCACCAATCGATTGGGCAGCAATGATCCCAACCGCTTCACCGACATCTGCCCGCCGTCCGGTGGCCAAGTTGCGACCGTAACACTGCGCACAGACCCCATGCCGGGTACGGCAGGTTAAGACCGACCGCACGGCAACGCTTTCCAACCCAGCCTCCACAATCTTCTGGGCAAGAGCCTCTGTGATCTCTTCGTTAAAGGCCACAATGGTCTCACCGGTCTGCGGATCGACAATATCCTCAGCGGCGGCCCGTCCCACAATTCTTTCCTGGAGGGTTTCGATCATTTCATCCCCGTCGGTGATGGCGCTAAGGGTAATCCCTTCTGTTGTTCCGCAGTCCTCTTCCCGCACAATCACGTCCTGGGTCACGTCGACTAAACGTCTAGTCAAATAGCCCGAGTCCGCCGTCCGCAGCGCCGTATCGGCCAATCCCTTCCGGGCACCGTGGGTGGAGATGAAGAACTCCAAAACCGTCAGTCCCTCGCGGAAATTCGCTTTAATCGGCAGGTCGATAATCCGACCTGCGGGATCGGACATCAAGCCCCGCATCCCGGCCAACTGGGAGAGCTGGGAGACATTACCACGCGCCCCGGAATTGGACATCATCGAGACTGGGTTAAACGGGTCGTGATTTTTGACCATCGCGGCAGTCACATCATCTTTGGCTTTCGCCCAGATATCATTGAACCGCTGGTAGCGTTCCTCGCTGGTAATCAAACCGCGCCGGTATTGTAGCTCAATCTGGTCACCCAGCTTTTCGGTTTCCCCAATAATCTCTTTCTTCTCCGGCGGAGTTTGAATATCGGAGATCGAGATCGTGGTTCCGGATTGCGTAGCAAACCGGTACCCCAGCCGTTTGAGCTGATCCAAGAGCTCAGCGGTACGGTGTGTACCGTAACGCCGGCAGATCTCGGAAACGATTATATTCAAATCTTTCCGGGTCGTTCCGTTATCACCGATTTTGGCAAAAAGCCCATCGATGAAATCTTCGGCCATATTCAGATTATCTTTGAAGATTAAACGCCCGGCCGACGTTTCGACCATTCCCTCGTCGGTCCGCACTTTAATCTTGGCCTGGAGGTCGAGATAGCCGTTATAATAAGCCAGGATCGCCTCCTGCGGTGTAGAGAAGACTTTTCCTTCCCCACGGGCACCCTTCCGAATGATCGTCAGATAATAGCACCCGACAATCACGTCCTGGTTTGGGGTAGCCAGCGGCCGACCATGGGCCGGGGAAAGAATATTATGCGAGGAGAGCATCAGGATTCTCGCTTCGGCTTGGGCTTCGGCCGACAGCGGAACGTGGACAGCCATTTGGTCCCCGTCAAAGTCGGCATTATAAGCCGGACAGACTAAGGGATGGAGCTGAATCGCTCGTCCTTCGACCAGCACCGGTTCAAAAGCCTGAATCCCCAGACGGTGCAGTGTCGGCGCCCGGTTGAGTAAAACCGGATGCTCCTTAATCACTTCTTCCAAAACATCCCAGACCTCAGGACGGGCCTTTTCCACCATCCGCTTGGCACTTTTAATATTATGGACAAAGCCCTGATCGACCAGTTTTTTCATGACGAAGGGCTTAAAGAGTTCCAATGCCATCTCTTTCGGTAGCCCGCACTGGTGCATCTTGAGTTCCGGGCCGACCACAATCACCGAACGCCCGGAATAGTCCACTCTTTTTCCGAGCAAATTCTGGCGGAACCGGCCTTGTTTCCCCTTGAGCATGTCACTGAGGGATTTAAGCGGCCTGTTTCCTGGACCGGTGACCGGCCTTCCCCGGCGTCCGTTGTCGAGGAGGGCATCAACCGCCTCCTGCAACATCCGTTTTTCATTCCGTACAATAATATCAGGGGCGCCCAGTTCCAAAAGTCTCTTTAGACGATTGTTCCGGTTGATCACCCGCCGGTAGAGATCATTAAGATCAGAGGTGGCAAATCTTCCCCCGTCCAACTGCACCATTGGCCGCAGTTCCGGCGGGATAACCGGAATAACATCCAGGATCATCCACTCCGGACGGTTGCCTGACTTGCGCAGGGCTTCCACGACCTCCAACCGCCGGATCGCCCGGACTTTACGTTGACCGCTCACTTCTTTGATCTCTTTCTTCAGTTCAGCCGCGAGCTGATCCAGGTCGATCTCTTCCAATAGTCTTTTAATGCCTTCGGCACCCATCATGGCTTCGAAGGTGTCACCATACTTCTCACGCGCTTCCCGGTATTCAGTCTCCGACAACAGCTGCTTCTTGGATAAGGTGCTGTTTTCATCGGGCGGCGGCGTGATCACAACATAAGCCGCAAAATACAGTACCTTTTCGAGCGTACGCGGCGACATATCGAGTAAGAGCCCCATGCGGCTGGGAATACCTTTAAAGTACCAAATGTGGGAGACCGGAGCGGCCAGTTCAATATGGCCAAGGCGTTCCCGCCGAACCTTGGAGCGGGTCACCTCCACCCCACAGCGGTCACAGACAATCCCTTTATATCTAACTCTTTTATACTTTCCACAGTGGCATTCCCAATCCCGTTGTGGCCCGAAGATCTTTTCACAGAACAACCCTTCCCGTTCAGGTTTGAGGGTTCGGTAGTTGATCGTCTCCGGTTTTTTTACTTCCCCGCTCGACCAGGCTCTGATCTGTTCGGGGGAAGCCAACCCGATTTTTATCGCATCAAAATTGTTGGCGTCCAACAAGGATTAATCCCTCCCTGGCGCTAGTTTTTTTCTTGGTCACTACGTTTTCGCACCGGCAAAGGTGGGGACTACTTTTCCTGAATGGCCTTCAGCAGATCGCCGGTCGGTAACTCATCTTCCCGTTCCTCGGGAGGAACCTCTTCCTCGAATTCTGCGGCGAGCTCCACCTCATCATCCGGTTCAACTTCGTCCAGATCCGCGGTGGGGTCAAAGTCCTCATCAAAATCCAGTTCGTCCTCGCCGCTTACTTCATCTTCAGCTTCCTCGGCGTCGTCCTCCTCGTCATCACTATCATCGTCGTACTCTTCCTTCTTGGCCGGAGTTTTCTCCGCAAACGCTGGTTGCTCGATCTCCAGCCCTAGCTCTTTGGCCATCTCTTGAACATCATCTTCATCATCCATCAGCTCGATCTCTGCTTCTTCCGCTAAAACCTTGACGTCAAGGCAGAGACTTTGCAGTTCTTTGATTAATACTTTAAAGCCTTCGGGGACGCCGGGTTCCGGAATATTCTCGCCCTTCACAATCGCTTCGTAAGTCTTCACCCGTCCAACCACATCGTCCGATTTGACCGTAAGCAACTCTTGCAGGGTATGGGCGGCACCATAAGCTTCCAGCGCCCAAACCTCCATCTCGCCAAAGCGCTGACCGCCGAATTGGGCTTTCCCACCCAGCGGTTGTTGCGTCACCAGCGAATAGGGGCCGGTGGAACGGGCATGGATCTTATCATCAACCAGATGGGCCAGTTTAAGCATATAAATGTAACCGACGGTAATGGGTTTGTCAAACGGTTCGCCGCTGCGTCCGTCATAAAGCGTAATTTTGCCGTCCTTGGGCAGACCGGCTTTATCTAAATAGGACACAATCTCTTCTTCAGTAGCGCCGTCAAAGACCGGGCTCGCTACCTTTAAGCCTAAGGCCTTGGCCGCCCACCCTAAATGCGTCTCCATAATCTGACCGATATTCATCCGGGAGGGCACGCCTAAGGGATTCAGCACAATCTCCACTGGCGTACCGTCCGGTAGAAACGGCATGTCTTCGACCGGCAAGACCTTGGCGATAACCCCTTTGTTACCATGGCGGCCGGCCATCTTATCGCCTTCGGAAATTTTCCTTTTTTGCGCAACGTAGACCCGAACCAACTTATTCACACCGGGGGAGAGTTCATCCTCATTCTCCCGGCTGAACACCTTCACATCGACCACTTTACCGGATTCCCCATGGGGGACTTTCAGCGAAGTATCCCGGACTTCACGCGCCTTTTCACCGAAGATCGCTCTGAGGAGCCGTTCTTCGGCCGTCAGTTCGGTCTCACCTTTGGGCGTAACTTTACCAACGAGAATATCGCCGGGATGAACTTCCGCACCCACTCGGATGATCCCGTTTTCGTCCAGATCATCCAGCGAACCCTCCGCCGTATTAGGAATATCCCTGGTGATCTCTTCCGCACCTAGTTTGGTATCCCGGGCTTCACATTCATACTCTTCGATGTGAATCGAAGTAAAGGTATCATCCATCAGTAGTTTTTCACTAATTAGGATCGCATCTTCATAGTTATAGCCTTCCCAGGGCATAAAGGCAACTAGGATATTTTTCCCCAGGGCGAGTTCCCCGTGATCGGTCGAGGGTCCGTCGGCAATCACGTCCCCGGCTTCGACTCTCTGCCCCTCACGCACAATGGGACGTTGGTTGATACAGGTGCCGTGGTTGGAACGTTTGAATTTCTGCAGCTTGTACAACTCCTGTTTACCCTCGTCCGTCCGGATAATAATCTGCTCGGAAGTGACCTCTTCGACCACCCCCGGGTCTTTGGCCAGAACCACTACCCCGGAATCAATCGCCGCTTTATACTCCATCCCGGTTCCAACCAGGGGCGCTTCGGTGGAGATCAAGGGAACGGCCTGACGCTGCATGTTGGAGCCCATCAAGGCCCGGTTGGCATCATCATGCTCCAAGAATGGAATCAACGCCGTGGCAATACTGACCAGTTGCTTCGGGGAAACGTCCATAAAATTGACGTCCTCCCGCGGGACGATCAGAATCTGATCCTTATAGCGGGCTGAGACTTTATTGTTCACAAAAAACCTGGTTTCCGGATCAAAAGTCTCGTTCGCCTGGGCAATAATAAACTCATCCTCTTCGTCGGCGGTGAGGTACACAATCTCATCGGTGACCTTCCCGTCCACCACGCGCCGGTAAGGGGTGTCAATAAACCCGTACTCATTGATCCGGGCATAAGTGGTCAACGAGCCAATCAGACCGATATTCGGACCTTCCGGCGTCTCGATCGGACACATCCGGCCATAGTGGGAATGGTGCACGTCCCGCACTTCAAAGCCGGCCCGTTCCCGCGAGAGTCCGCCCGGCCCCAAAGCGGAAAGACGCCGCTTATGGGTTAATTCAGCCAGAGGGTTAGTCTGGTCCATGAACTGAGAAAGTTGGCTCGAACCAAAAAACTCTTTAATCGCTGCGACCACAGGACGGATATTAATCAGAGCCTGCGGGGTAATGACGTCCAGATCCTGGATGGTCATCCGTTCCCGCACCACCCGTTCTAAACGGGAAAGGCCAATCCGAAACTGGTTCTGCAACAGTTCACCGACCCTTTTCAGGCGCCGGTTACCCAGATGGTCAATATCGTCGACCTCCCCCTTACCATCCAACAGATCAAGGAGATAGTCAACGACCCGCATAATATCTTCCGGGGTCAAGGTGCGGACCGCTTCGACGGCCGGAACTTCGTTCCCTTCTTCATCGCGATGCGCGGGGATGGTTTTGATCGGCAGGTCCAGCTTAAGTTTTTTATTCAGTTTATAACGACCAACCGCTGCCAAATCGTATCGCCTGGGTTCAAAGAAGAGCATCTCAAAAAGGGTACGGGCGCTCTCTACGGTTGGTGGTTCACCCGGCCGCAGGCGTTTATAGATTTCGATTAATGCTTCTTCCTGGTTTTGCGTATTATCGCGCTCCAGGGTATTCATGATCGCTTCGTGGTTATTATAACGCTCCAAAATCTGCACGTTATTGGCAAGACCAATCGCTTTTAGTAGAACGGTAACTGGAATCTTCCTGGTCCGGTCGATCCGGACGAACAAGACGTTATTTGCATCAAATTCCATCTCCAACCATGCTCCGCGGTTGGGAATAATACTAGCCGAATAGAGAGTTTTTCCGCTGGTGTCAATACTCTTGCCAAAATACACGCCCGGAGAACGGACCAGTTGACTGACGATCACCCGTTCCGCGCCGTTAATGATAAATGTCCCCTTCTCCGTCATTAACGGGAAATCGCCCATGAAGACTTCCTGCTCCTTAACCTCGCCGGTCTCCTTATTAATTAACCTTACTTTGACCCGTAACGGGGCAGCATAATTGGTGTCCCTCTCCTTACATTCGTCTACATCGTATTTGGGCTCACCCAACGTGTAATCGACGAATTGAAGGACCAGGTTGCCTGTAAAATCCTGAATCGGTGAGATGTCGTGAAAAACCTCACGCAGTCCCTTCTCCAAGAACCATTGGTAAGATTTTTGTTGAATCTCAATGAGGTTGGGTATCTCCAGGATTTCATCGATCTTGGAAAAACTGATTCTTCTCCTCTTTTCTTCAGTCATTACTTCCGGCAAAATCCTCACCCCTCTTCCCCCTTTTTTATTAACCCTCTTTATCTGGGGAAACTGCATAATTCGTGGCTAAATCCTTTACCCCAATCAATTATGCAATTTCTTTTTTTTTACAGAATCTGTGCGGTCTATGGGGTCTTACTCGACTAACACCCTACCGCCTCTTCAGAAATTTTTAAAACAAGGTTTGCATTTTTGCGCCAACCGTTATAAAATATAAACGGAAAATAGAGGATGGGACTGTACAAGCTCGACAGGCGCAAAAGAGCAATAAATGGCAAAAGCAAGGCTAACCCCTTGCTACCCCTGTCGAAACAGCTTGAGATGTAGTTTTTAATACTCATAAGTAAAAAAAAGTGATTGGAGAAAATATAAATCACCTACACATAAAAAAAGGTGATGATGCGGAGGCAGAGAAGCAAATACTTCAGCAATATAGAACTATATCATTATTTTTTTTTGTTGTCAATGCTAATTATACAAAATTAAGGAATTCACCCGTTTATTTATTTAAGGAGCAAACACTCCGATAACGCATTTCGCCACCATTAATAAAGAAGAGAAAAAGAGAGGTCATTCTCCGAAACGACCTCTCTTTTTTAAAGATAATCTTTACTTCAGTTCGACCGTCGCACCGGCCTCTTCTAATTTGGCCTTGACTTCCTCGGCTTCTTCCTTGGAAACTCCCTCTTTTACCGGCTTCGGAGCATTGTCGACCAGTTCTTTGGCTTCCTTGAGCCCTAGCCCGGTAATCTCGCGGACAACCTTGATCACGTTGATCTTCTTGTCGCCAACACTGGCCAGAACCACATCAAATTCACTCTTCTCATCCGCCGGAGCAGCTGCAGCGCCACCAGCAGCCGGGGCAGCAGCCACCGCAACCGGAGCGGCCGCAGAAACGCCAAACTCTTCTTCAAAAGCCTTTACTAAGTCATTTAACTCCAGCACGGACATTCCTTTAACAATTTCCAATACTTCATCAATTTTAGACATTTAATAATCCCCCTTGTTTGATATTTAATTTCTCATCATTGGTGTTCTCTTCATTTGGTGGTTAAACAAACCTTTAACTTCCAGCCTCGCCGGCTTGTTTCTGACGAATTGCCTCCAGGACATAAACGGTATTACGGATCGGTGCCGACAGGACATTAACCAGATTCCGTACCGGAGCCTGCAGGAGACCGGCCAATTGCCCAAGGAGAACTTCACGGGAAGGTAGTTCAGCCAAAGCTTTCACTTCAGCCTGGTCAATCACCCTGCCCTCCAGGACTCCTCCTTTTAATTCCAGTTTCTTATGGTCTCTGGCAAATTCGGCTAAAATCTTCGCCGGAGCAACCGGATCCTCATAACCAAAGGCCAACGCTGTCGGACCTTCTAAATAGGGTTGTAATTCCGTTAATTCCGCCTTTTGCGCCGCCAACCGGGTTAAGGTGTTTTTAACAACCTTTAACTCGACGCCCGCTGACCGTAAATTCTTTCGTAACTCGGTTGCTTCTTGCACGGTTAAGCCGCGAAAGTCAACCAATACTACTGACTGGGATTTAGTTAGTTTCTCATGCACTTCGGCCACCATAGCTTCCTTTTCCGGTCTGGCCATCTGCTCACCTCCTATTATTTAACTACTAGGAACATCGCATCGCACGTCACTCGGATGAATGACTTGCTGGAAACCTCTGCCCGCGTATCCTTTTATCTCTTCCAGCTTTTTTAGCTGGATTGGGCACTGCTGAAAAAACAAAAGGAGCCCCATAGATCAGTCAAGAGGGCTCCGTCTGTTAACGAAGTACTTCCCCACCTCGGCAGGCGAAAATCATTAAATCCTTTTATCGGCAGAACGCCGAGGATACCTGCTGTCTATGGCGAGATGCGCTTGCGCGCTCCTATTAAATTATCATTATATCCATTCAACGTTTTTACAACGTTTTCAGCGTGTAATCCTCCGGCAGACTTTTCCGGCTTATTCACCGGCCGCCGCCAAGGCGGTCGCCTGCGGGGAAACCTTGATTCCCGGACTGTGTGTCGAAGAAACAGCGATCGACTTCAGGTAAGTTCCCTTAGCCCCCGGCGGTTTCGCTTTAATGACCGCACCAGCCAAGCGCCTGAAATTATCATACAGCTGCTCCACTGAGAAGGAAAGCTTCCCAATGGGCACATGGATGATCCCAGTTTTATCAACCCGGTATTCAACCTTACCGGCTTTAATCTCCTGCACCGCTTTGGCGACATCCATGGTCACCGTTCCGGTCTTGGGGTTAGGCATTAAGCCTTTCGGACCGAGAATCTTACCCAACCGTCCGACTGTACCCATCATGTCGGGAGTCGCAACCGCCACGTCAAAATCGAGCCAACCTTTTTGAATCTCCTCGGCGATCTCTTCCGCCCCGACCCGGTCAGCACCGGCTTCTTCTGCCTCTCTAGCTTTGTCGCCTTTGGCGAATACTAACACCCGCTGAGTTTTCCCCGTCCCGTGGGGAAGCACAACAGTCCCCCTGACCTGTTGGTCGGCATGCCGGGGATCAACCCCCAAACGCATCGCGACTTCAACTGTATGGTCAAAATTGGATTTAACAATCTCTTTTAACAGTTCCAAAGCTTCTACCGGTTCATATAGTTTTTCGCGGTCGATCGCTTTCGCCATCTCTAAATACTTCTTACCGTGTTTCGGCATATTTAAATCCTCCTTATTAGTGGTACAAACGGATACTCCGCAATGCGCGCATCCTCCCACGATGGGAAGAGGCTATCTTACTTTTCCACCACAATACCCATACTACGGGCAGTGCCTTCAACCATGGACATGGCCGCTTCCAGGCTGGCTGCGTTTAAATCGACCATTTTTAATTCGGCAATCTCGCGCACTTGGTCGGCTTTAATCTTGCCCACCTTCTCTTTGTTCGGAACCCCAGAGCCCTTCTCGAGATTAATGGCCTTTTTAATCAATACTGGAACCGGCGGAGTCTTCGTCACAAAAGTAAAGGAACGATCTTCGTATACCGTAATGACCACCGGAATAATCATCCCGGCCTGATTGGCGGTACGCTCGTTAAAAGCTTTCGTAAACTCCATAATGTTAACGGCATGTTGCCCGAGCGCAGGTCCGACCGGTGGAGCAGGAGTGGCTTTCCCAGCCGGAATCTGTAATTTGATGATTGCAGCTACTTTTTTGGCCATCGTCCTGACACCTCCTTCTAGAAATAAATTTGACGTTAATACTTTTCGACCTGATTATATTCCAATTCAACCGGAGTCTCCCGGCCAAACATGGAGACAAGCACTTTAAGTTTGCCTCTTTCCGGATTAATCTCCTCAATCGTTCCGGAAAAATTCTCAAAGGGGCCTCTGATTACACGAACCGTTTCACCGATCGTGAAATCCAACTTCGGTCGCGGCTCAACCTCGCCCATCCGCCTGAGAATAGTCTCGATCTCCCCTTCTTGCAAGGGGATCGGTTTGGAACCGGGGCCGACAAAACCAGTTACTCCGGGAGTATTGCGCACCACATACCAAGAATCATCGGTCATTATCATCTCCACCAGTACGTAACCGGGATAAACCTTCTTCTTGGTCAGTTTACGTTTGCCGTCCTTGTACTCGTACTCCTCCTCCATGGGCACCAAAACACGGAAGATCAGATCTTCCATCCCCATGGAAGCGACCCTACGTTCCAAGTTAGCTTTTACTTTATTCTCATAACCTGAGTAGGTATGGATAACATACCAAGCCTTTTCCACCATAATCACACTCATTACTATTAAAGCTTAATGGCCCGAGTGATGAGTAAACCTAGGATCGAGTCAAAAACAAAGATCGTAAGGGCCACCACCACAACCGTTGCCAGCACAAAGATCGTATATGTTGATACTTCTCGCCGGTTTGGCCATGCTACTTTCTTTAATTCTGCAACGGTGTTCCGAAAAAATTTGGTGACTGTCTTTCCGGATTTTTTTGTTGCCATCGTCTTTCCCACCTTTAACGGGTTTCTCGATGTGTCGTTGCCTGACGGCAAAACTTACAATACTTTTTGAGTTCTAACCGCTCCGTGGTATTCCGTTTGTTTTTAGTGGTGCGGTAATTCCTGTTTTTACATTCATTACAAGCTAAGGTAATTCCCTCGCGCACCGTCCTCCACCTCCAGCATGAAATAAGCGAAAAAAAATAAGCCGCAAAAACATATAGATCACTCAATAGAATTTACCACAACACCGGATCCTTGTCAAGGTTTTCTTCTTTTTTCTTATCGGTTGCATCCTCCGGGTCCATCCTTACTCCACGCCTTCAGTTCCACTAACAGGAGCGCTCGCCCGTCTGTCGTCAGCCTGTCCAAATAATGGTAGTTTTATTCCGGGGGAGACACGGATTTTCCGTAACAAAACAAGGAAGCCGGATCCCGTCCTCCGTCCGGCTTCCTTCTTTAAAATCAAAATCCTTAAGCTTACTCGAGAACTTTGGTCACAACCCCGGAGCCCACCGTCCGGCCACCTTC
>JAAYGU010000034.1 GCA_012727535.1 Bacillota bacterium
AGGGCTTTCGGGAAAAAATCACCTACCCGTCAATTTTTTCCAGTTAACTGCGTAAAAAAAAACCTCTTTTAGAGGCTTCTCCCATCCCCAAAGATGATCGTGGCTAAAAGAATGAGTAATCCGACGAGAATCAGTACATCAAGGGCATTGGGGAAAATCAGACATTTGATTAAACTGATTAAGGTGATTCCCAACAGCAGAACTCTACCAGTCTGCTGGAAACGGAAAAAAAAGCTCATCTCCCTCTCCTCTTCATCGTCACTCGTCGCTCGCCACTCACTGCAAGATTTACTTTTTCCGCCTCTCCTTTGCCTAAGCCCAAAGTAGTTTCCTTATTCCGGTAAATTTCTTGAGTACCCAAAGCTAAGCTCCGCTTGAAAGTGGACAACCGCTTTAGTTTTCCTCCTGAACCAAAAGCGGCTCGCGACTTCCTTGTCCTCGACCCACTTTCAACCCCCGCTGCGCTAAGTACTCTATGCCAAACACCATTCGGCCTTGTCGGTGATTCTGACTTGGCTTGATTTTGGCCCCTTCGTTGCCCTAGGGTAAACTGGGTCGAGTGACTATGTCATTATATGCTATGTTCCTATATTATGTGCAAAAAAACTGAAACCGAGAAGCAGTTCTCGGTCTCAGATTAGCTATGTTTTTGTTCTAAGAGGAGTGCCTTGCGGGAGAGGTTAATCCTTCCTTGCCGGTCGATCTCGATGACCTTTACTAAAATCTCATCGCCGATCTGAACCACATCTTCCACCTTGGCCACACGCTCTTTGGCCAATTGAGAGATATGTACCAGCCCTTCTTTCCCAGGTAGGATCTCCACAAAGGCCCCAAAATTCATAATCCGTACGACTTTGCCCAGATAGGTCTTTCCGCCCTCAACATCACTGGTCAGCCGCTCAATGATTGCTTTCGCATTCTCTCCGGCCTTGGAATCGATTGAAGAGATAAAGACCCGACCATCGTCTTCAATATCAATTTCTACCCCGGTCTCTTCAATAATCTTACGGATAATTTTTCCTCCGGGCCCGATCACATCACGTATTTTATCCGGATCGATCGTCATGGTAATCATCCGTGGTGCATAGGCCGATAAGTCAGGCCGCGGTTTGGCGATGGCTTCCGCCATTTTATCCAGGATAAACAAACGCCCCTCCCTCGCCTGGGCCAAGGCTTGCTGTAGGATTTCTCTAGAGATACCGGTGACTTTAATATCCATTTGGACCGCAGTCACGCCGTCCCGGGTCCCGGCAACCTTAAAGTCCATATCACCCAGATGATCCTCGAGTCCTTGAATATCACTGAGAATCGAAAACTCATCCTGATACTTGATCAGACCCATCGCGATCCCGGCCACCGGTTTTTTAATCGGCACTCCGGCATCCATCAGGGCTAAGGTACTCCCGCAGACACTGGCCTGTGAAGTTGAACCATTAGACTCCAAAACCTCGGAGACTACCCGGATGGTATAAGGAAATTCTTCTTCGGAAGGAATGACCGGCAGTAAAGCCCGTTCCGCTAAAGCGCCGTGTCCGATCTCTCTCCGTCCCGGCCCCCGCATTGGTTTTACTTCACCAACACTATAAGCAGGGAAATTATAGTGGTGGATATAACGTTTGGATTCCTCATCATCAAGACCTTCCAGAATCTGCTCCTCACTGCTCCGGCCTAAAGTAACCACGGACAGAACCTGGGTTTGTCCGCGGGTGAATAACCCGGAACCATGGGTACGGGGTAAAACGCCCACTTCACAGGAGATCGGGCGAATTTCATCCAGTTGCCGCCCGTCCACCCGTGTGCGGGCTTCCACGATCATTCTTCTGACTTCATTCTTAATGATCATATCAAGGGCGGCATTGATGTCGCGGGCTTTCTCCGTATAAGCTTCCTCGCCCAGGTTGTCCGAGAAATGTTGATGGGTTTCCTCTTTCACCTGGTCGATTAATGCTTCCCTCTCCAATTTTTCACTGGTTTTCAGAGCGGAAACAAGCTTCTCCGTGGCAAAGGCCTTCACCGCCTCGACAATCTCCGGTTCCGGCTCGTATAACTCCACGACCAGTGGTTCTTTCCCAATCTCCGCTTTAATCTCTTCCTGGAAAGCCACTAGTTTTTTGATCTCTTCATGTCCAAAAAGGATCGCGTCCAGGATCTCCTCCTCCGGTATCTCTTTCGCGCCCGCTTCCACCATCATAATCGCATCTTTGGAACCGGCTACGATCAAGTCAAGATCGCTCTGCTCCGCTTGTTTCGAAGTCGGATTGATGACAAATTCTCCGTCAACGCGCCCCACATGAACACCGGCGATTGGTCCCTGAAAGGGAATCTCCGAAATGGAAAGAGCCGCGGAGGCACCAATCATGGCTGTCGTATCGGCCGGACAATCCGGATCAACGGACAAAACTGTCGCTACCACCTGCACGTCATTCCTAAACCCCTCCGGGAATAGCGGGCGAAGCGGACGATCGATCGTCCGGGCGGCTAAAATAGCATTCTCCGTCGGTCGTCCTTCCCGGCGCAGAAAACTACCGGGAATTTTACCCACCGCGTAGAGCTTTTCCTCATAATCCACCAGTAGCGGGAAAAAGTCAATCCCTTCCCGGGGATGAGCGGAGACTACAGCAGTAACTAAGACGACTGTATCCCCATACCTGACCAGAACCGCTCCGTTGGCCTGTTTCGCCATTTTACCTGTTTCAATAATTAAGGGCTTGCCGGCCAGTTTATATTGATATTTCTTCAAGGTTAAACCCCCTTTCTACCTTCTCCAGTCACCTTACACCTGAGTTGTGTAATTTTATTATGACCAAATACAGAAAGAAAAGCGGGTAGCCCCGCTTCCTTTTCCTACTTACGTAGACCAAGACGTTCAATGATTGAACGGTACCTTTGAATGTCAGTTTTATAGAGATAGTTTAGTAAACCTCTCCGCTGTCCAACCATTTTCAGCAAACCACGGCGCGAATGGTGATCCTTTTTGTGTACCTTTAAGTGCTCAGTTAGATAGTTGATCCTTTCAGTCAGAATCGCAATCTGTACCTCGGGCGAGCCAGTGTCACCCTCATGCCGCTGATATTTTTTGATGATTTCCGCTTTTTGTTCTAGATTCAGCACTAAATTCACCTCCTTAATGTTTTACCCGCCAATCCGAGAACCCCGCCGGAGGGAACGGTCGTCCCAGAAAGGGGTGGCATGATAATGCCCTTTGTGTAGGTTATAACTACAAAATAAATTTTACCATAATTCGATTGCGGTGTAAATCATTATTATTCAACGCCCCGGTAAAAGTGGCCTCTGGTTAGCCCTTGCCCGAGGATTACTTCCAGAGCTGATTCGTGTCGCTGGTCCACTTCCATCGCTAATCCTTCCTGGAAAAGGGCGATAATCTGACCGGCCACCGCCGGGGATTGGTGGCGCAACTCCAGGCGGAGACTGAGCTTCAGCTCCTTCAAGCCCCCCAACTCCCGGTATAGAGAAAGACATCTACTGTTTAAAAGATGCATCCGGCAAAATTCATCAGTCATCACCGGAAAAACGTATCCTTTACGGTCCCGGAGAGAAAACCGGTTTTGCCGACACGGCCGGGGACAAGTACGGGGAGGCTGGTTGCCTACCCAAGCGCCGATCGGGCAAAACTGGGAGACCATCAATTCCAAGGCGCCAAAGACTAAAAGTTCAACTTCGGGGGCTTGGAATTCCTTCTGCTTGAAGAGTGCAAACAGTTCCTTCCGCGATAATTCGGGCGAAAGGGTCACTCCTTTGAGGTTGGCCGTCCTCAAAAAGGCCAAAGCATAAGTATTGAAAATCGGCAAGGTGTGGTCGGTATAAACCGGTAAGTCCGTAAAATCCTTAACCATCTGGAGGCTTCCCAGGTGGGCGATGAGGATTCCATCTGGTTCAAGCCGCTGGCAGAGCCGGAGATAATCTTCGTTCCTCTTCCGCTCCCGCTCTCTGGTAATGCGCGGCAGGGCAATCACCGCCCGGACGCCTCTTGCCCGCACCAGACTTACCGCCTCGTTCAGGGATTTTTCATTCCAGGAGAAGCCGGGCACAAAACTTTCGCCTCCAAAGATGACTTTCTGCACTGCTTCTCCTTTTAAAGCTTGTTTTAAGATGTCGAGGGTCCCGGCATAAACCGTAAGAAAGGAGTCGCCGCGGCGGTGCTGCGCGTGCGGGGTCTCCTCGCCCCCATTAACCGTCGTCTTTATCTTCAATGGTTGATGATGATATTCGCTAAGAATCTCCCGTTCAAGAAGGGCAACCGCTTCTCTTCTTACTTGGTTTAATTGGCTGAAAGGCATAATTGGTCGGCCTTCAATTACAGCTGTAAATTCAGCGACCCGAAAGGGGGTTGCCCCCATTCTGGTCAAGTGCTTTTTGAGCGTTTCCTCTGTCAACGGATGTTTCTCCGCTTCCGTAGCCCGCTCTGGCGAAGTCACGGTCACCGTCTTTCCTAAAGCCGATAGCGCCAACGTCAACGGTTGACCCGGAGCAATCTGAACTTTGAGCGTACAAGGCTGTTGCGCTGCCGGATAATCATTCCGTTTCATTTGTTCGATCTCTTCCTGCAAACGGTGGGAGGAGGTTAAAAAAACGCGGTCCCCCGGCCTGACCCGGTCGGGTAGGGAAAACCGGGCCTCAGTACCGGCCGACGCCACTGGCCTCTTCTCCCCGCCCACTCTTAGATCTTCAACGATCGTCCCAACACGGCCGCCTACTTTTACCCAGATTTCCAGGCCATCCCCTTCCCTGATCTCTTCCTCTAAACTAACCAAGACTCTTCTTCTTTTACCATCATACTCTTTCACCCGGCCGACAAACCGCCCCCGGTTACTGGGGCGCACCGGACTCATTAAGTCGGGGCCAAGATCGCCAGTAAAATAACCAGTGCATAACCCACGGTTAAAAACCGACTCCAATTCCTTAAGCGCTCCAGGTTCAACCGCAAAGCGCTCCGGGGACTCAGCAAACCGGTCCAAAGCCTCTCGGTAATTCTTGATCACCGTGCCAACATATTCCGGGCTTTTCATCCGTCCTTCAATCTTTAAAGAGCTAACTCCGGCCTCGATTAACTGGGGTAGGGAAGGCAGTAAACAGAGATCCTTCGGGGAGAGCAGATGCTCTCCGGTGGTCGCCACAGTGGCCAATTCTTGCCCATCCTGGAGTAGTGTATAGGTTAAACGGCAGGGCTGAGCGCAACGGCCCCGATTCCCACTCCGACCGCCGATTAAACTACTGAACAGGCAAGCTCCGGAGTAGGCTACACAGAGCGCCCCATGGACAAAGACTTCCAGTTCCACTTGGCAGTCTTGCTTAATCGCTTTAATCTCAGGGTAGGAAAGTTCTCGGGCCAAAATGACGCGCTCCACACCCTGCTTTTGTAGAAAACGAGCACCGGCGCTGTCATGAATGGTCATTTGCGTACTGGCGTGAACCGGTAAGGATGGCCAGTATTTACGGATTAAATAGAGTGCGCCCAAATCTTGCAGGATGACCGCATCAGTTCCGATGCTGTAAAGAAAATCGATAAAAGGCTATAATTCCTCCAACTCTTCCTGCTTGATCAGAGTATTAACCGTTACATAAAGCTTTCTTCCTCTCAAATGTAAATAGTCGGCGGCGCGGGCCAGTTCCTCTTGGCTAAAATTCGTAGCATACTGCCGTGCGGAATATGATTTTCCCCCCATATAAACAGCGTCTGCTCCGGCAGCCACCGCCACTTGTAATGTATCCCAGTCCCCAGCCGGAGCCAATAATTCAGGTAGTACTTTTGCCATTTCTTCTGCTTCTTCTCCCTTACGTAAACAGCTTGTTATGTTCTTTAGTTAATTATAAAACAAAACCATCAACATTACTTCGCCCACAGACCGGACAGAGCGTTGTCGGGTAAACCACTTCCTGGTCCGTCCAGATCTCGCATTTGGTACCGGTGATGAAAGTCTTTCCTTCCCAGGGACAGCGCCGGTAAAATAGGTGAAAACCTTCAAAGGTTTGACAACCATCACTGCGCCGGCCACAGACCCGGCATTCAAAAAGCGGAAAATAAAAAAGACCGTTCTTGACCCGCCCATGATAATGGACCTCTCCGCCACAGGCGACACAGGTGCTGCCGTCTAGATCTTCATAATCAAGTGTCCGTAATTGCATCCCTTCCGGAGTAATAAACAACTTAGGAACATTGGCCGGTAGAGCTCGTTCCTGTAGAAAATAAAAAAAGGGGGCCATTTTTAGAACATCCTCGGCCAAAGTAGACTCGACTAAAGGTTTCTGAATAAAATCCCACTGCAAAGAGGAAAGAAACGACAAGATCAAAACCCAAACAATCAAGACTTTAAGGGCACCAAAAAATGCACCGGCTAAACTGTCGAGAGTAGAGAGGGCCGAGTTGCCGGTAAGCCTCTTCCATTTTCTGGTGGTTAGAGCCACCATGGCACTGACCGCCACCATAATCAGGATGAACCCTAAAATACTTCCCAGGTTCTCCGAGACCTTCAGCCAATCCGCCATCAGTATTCCCAGCCGTCCGTAAAAGTAAAAGGCCAAGACCAAGGCGGCAATCGACCCTAGCAATCCCAAAATTTGCTGCACAATTCCACTTCTGAAACCGCGGAAAATAAAAATTAGCAGGGAAATAAGGATTGCCCAATCTAAAAAGGCTAAATTCATTGCTGTTTTCATCCAGCCATGCTAAAAAAAGGCTATTTTGCCTCTTGTATTAATCTTACCAGGTTCTCATGTTCTATGCGGAGTTTAACCATTTCATCCGCCAACTGCAAAGCAACCAGAATCGCCAGCTGAGTTTTGGACAACTTAGCATCGCCGTGGGCTTTTTGGATCGAATCAATCTTTGCTTCAATCTGTTTGACTAATTCATCGATGTACTCGGCTGATTCCGCCCCCACCACGTTATATTCGTCGCCCATGATTTTAATGGTCACTCGATTCAGAACCGGTTTCTCCGCCTTTTTGGTAACCAAAGACGACACCACCTACAAAACTTTATCTTATTAATATTTGACAAAAAAAAAGAAAACTCCTTCTTTCATGAATTTCTACGTGCGCCGCCGAAGCTTTAGCCTACTAATTGGGTGATGGCTGGTTGCGCGACAAACAAGAGGAGACTGCCCACGACCATCATCAGGTCTTCCGGTTGCCACCTGAGCATGGGGGAATTGAGTAACAGCTCACGGCAGTTTTGCAGATAGAAGAGTTCATCTCCCCGGACTCCTTCACTCGGCGCCGAGCGGGTCAACAAGTATTCCAACTGCCGTTCGAGCTCGTCCAAAGCCGGACTGACTTGGCTCCGGAGCCGATACCGAAAACTGGCCAGTAAGAAAGAGAGGCTTCCGACCAAGAGCGCCCCAGCCACCCTACTAAAGAGTTCCCAGGACAGATGGGTGTACATACTGAGACGATTGAAGGCCAAAATCAACAGCGCCGAATAGAAAAAGCCCAGTTTCATTAAGGATGATAAAACTTCTTCTCCTGCTTTCCTTCTTTGGGCATAAGAGTGCAGAGCAAACCCGAAAGGCCGCGGGTTACTGCTCACCTCCCAAACAATCACCGCGGTAATTTCAAAAACTACTCCTAAATAAACAGCATTAATCCCCTGGTCAAATAATCTTAATGTATAAGTCAACCCAGGAATTTTGCTCATTATTAGACAATGGTTAAAAACGACCAGAAACAGAAAGGTACCGGCAAAACCAAGCAAGAGCATCCGGGTATCACGACACTGCGGAAAAAAGTAAAATCGGGCAAGCCAAACCAGTAGGCAAAAGAACAAACGAAAAAGCAGCGCGGAGGAATGATGAGCCCCAAAGAGCAAGGGCTCTAATCCGGAGTTTAACCATAAAACAAGCAATTGTAAGATTAGTAAAGAGAATAAAGCCAATTGTTCTCTCTTTTTGTTCTGCACTTCCGCAAAAATAATTACCCCCTCCTTTCAGGAAAGATTATGAAATGGAGGGGGTAATTATTACTCGAACCGGAACAGCTCCCTTTTCTTTACCACAGGCTAGGCTGTACGAACCTGCGCCCCAAACTTACTGGTAGCCGCCTCGATGATCCGCTCCATAATCGCATTGACCTCATCATCCTTCAAGGTACGCTCTTCCAGCCTAAACGTCAAGGAAAAGGCGATACTACGGTAACCGGCCGGAATTTTGTCCCCTTGATAGACATCAAAGAGTTGTACCGCTTCCAGCTTTTCTTGGCCGTTTTCGTGGAAAACCGCCATTACCTCTTCCACCTTCACCTTCTCCGGTAAAACTAAGGCTAGATCCCGCAGTATGGGTGGGAATTTAGGTAAAGCTTTAACTTGAACAACTTCTTTGCACGCTGCTTGCCATAGTTTTTCCAGGTTTATTTCAAAGAGTACTACCGGTGCAACCAGGTCAAACTCGACCTTGATCTGCGGATGAATCTCTCCCACGATACCCAGCGGTTCCCCGGCATATTCCAAAATGGCGGTCCGTCCGGGATGCAGGACTGGGTGTTCGCCCCGGCGGAAGGTGACCTTTTCCACCCGGAGGGCGGTGAAAATTGTTTCCAGCAACCCCTTTCCATCATAAAAATCAACCTCCCGGTCATTTTGGTTCCAGGCCGGTGTAAACATCTTCCCGCTGAGACCGCCGGCCAGATGCTCAGGCTCCTCCGGCAAGGCATCAGCAGTCGTCGGATGATAAACATGAGCAATCTCAAAGACTTGCAGATCATGCTGATTCCGCCTGGCATTATAACTCAAGGCTTCAATTACCCCGGTGAGCAAAGTCGTACGCATTAAAGATCCTTCTTCACTAAGCGGAACCATCATCCGGACTGCTTCTCTTAAGGGGTGGTCGGCCGGGATGTTAAGCCGCTCAAACATACTCTCTCCATGAAAACTATAGGTTTTGATCTCGCTCAGACCGCAGCCTAATAACAGTTGGCGCGTAGCTTCCGTAAATTCCTGCCGTGGAGTCAGTTGGCCAATCACCTTAGCGGCCGGATAAGTAGCGGGAATCCGGTCATAGCCATAGATCCTGGCCACCTCTTCTGCGAGGTCGGCTTCTCCTTCAATATCCAGTCGGTAGGATGGGGGAAGCAGATCACAAGTGCCGTCCGGCTGCTCTTCCAACTTAAAATTAAGGCGTTTAAAGATCTCAAACATCTCCGTACTGTCCAGCTTCGTCCCCAAGAGACCATTGATTCTCTCGGGACGGAACCGTATTTTCCTGGGAGTGAACGGACGTGAATTCAGATCGATTACTCCTTTGGCCACCCGGGCAATCCCCAATTTCTGTGCCAAATGGGCCACCCGGTCCAAAGCTAAGGGAACCGTCTCCGGATCCAATCCTTTTCCGAAACGGATCGCGGCTTCAGAACGGAGGGCAAAAAACTGCGCAGTACGGCGGATACTCACCGGCGAAAAATAAGCCGATTCCAAGAAGACAGTCTTCGTCGCCTCGGCAACCTCACTTTGGCCACTACCCATCACCCCGGCAATACACTGCGCCTGAACAGCATCAGCAATCACCAACTGGCCGCGGGTGAGTGTCCTTTCCTGGTCGTCGAGGGTGGTAATCACTTCCTTCTCCCTGGCCGACCGGACGACCACCTTTTGGTCCTTCATTTGTTGAAGGTCAAAGGCATGCAAAGGTTGATTCAACTCTAACATTACATAGTTTGTAAGATCTACCATGTTATTAATCGGTCTCATGCCAGCCGCTAGTAGCCTAGCTTTTAACCATAAAGGAGATTCGCCCAGTTTGAGATCGAGCAAGACACGCCCGGCATATCTAGGGGCAAGCTCCTCATCCTGTACCTCAATACTAACGAACTCTTCGATTGGTTCTGTTGCTTCCTCTACCCGTAAATCGGGCAACTTAACCTCGACACCGGTGATCGCCGCCACTTCCCGGGCGATCCCCAACATCCCATAGCAATCTGCCCGGTTGGGTGTCAGTTCGAGCACCAAAACATGATCATCCAAACCAAGCACGGTGTCCAGGTTGGCTTGCAAAGCGGTACCCTCCGGCAATACCATAATCCCAGTGGACTTACGGGCCAGTCCCAGTTCTTCCTCCGAACAGAGCATCCCTTGCGAGCGGACCCCATGGAACTCAGCAATTTCAATCTTTCGTCCGTCCGGAAGGGTCACACCGGGGAGCGCAACCGGAACTAGATCTCCTCTTCTCAGATTCTGAGCGGCGGTGACCACTGTCACCTCCCCGTCGGCCAGTTGGAGTCGGCAGAGCAACAACCGGTCCGCCTGCGGGTGGGGCTCAATCTCGAGAATTTTACCTATTTTAAGGGAGCGGTAGGACGCCCCAAAATCAATAATCTCTTCCACTTCCAACCCAGCCATGGTTAGTTTCTCCCCAAGCTCGGCCGGGCTTAAATCGATTGGTACATATTCGCGTAACCAGTTATATGAGACACGCACTACAGTTCCCTCCCCTAACTAAATTGACTGAGAAAACGGAGATCGTTTTCGTAAAAATGGCGGATGTCGGTAATCCCGTAACGGAGCATCGCGATGCGCTCCACGCCCATCCCAAAGGCAAAACCGGAATAGAGCTCAGGATCATAATTCGCCATCGCCAAGACCTTAGGATGCACCGAGCCAGCGCCTAAAATCTCAAGCCACCCGGTATTTTTACAGATCCGGCAGCCCCGGCCCTGACAGCCACAGGAGACATCAACTTCGGTACTTGGTTCAGTGAACGGAAAGAAACTCGGCCGGAGCCGAACAGTCCGGTCCTCCCCGAAGAACTTCTGGACAAAGACCGTTAAAATACCCTTTAAATCGCTGAAGGTAATATGTTTGTCCACTAATAGCCCTTCAATTTGGTGGAAGATCGGCGAATGGGTCGCATCCAGGGCATCACGCCGGTACACTCTCCCGGGCACGATAATCCGAACTGGTTGCGGGCAAACTTTCTCCATCGTACGGACCTGAACAGGAGAAGTATGGGTCCGTAAGAGAATTTTATCGGTAATATATAAGGAATCATGCATTTCCCGCGCCGGATGCTCCGGTGGTATATTAAGGGCTTCAAAATTATAATAATCCAATTCGACTTCCGGACCTTCGGCCACCGAGAAGCCCATCCCTAAGAAAGTCGTGGTTATCTCCTGGATAATCAGTTGTAAGGGGTGCGGATGGCCCCGTCTTGGTCTGCGTCCCGGAAGTTCAACGTCCAAGCGTTCGCTTTCCAGTTTGCGCTGTTCTTCAAGGGCGAGGAGTTCTTGTTCGCGGGTGGTTAGATACTCTTCCAGCTCTTGACGGACTTCATTAATGATCTTACCGAAGCGTGGACGCTCTTCTGGAGAAAGCATCCCCAAACGCCTGGAGTATTGGGTGATTAAACCTTTCTTCCCAAAATATTTAAGACGGACCGCCGACAACTCCTGCGAGGTTGCCGCCGCCCCAGCCTCCTGCAGGCCTTCTACTAAGATTTGCTTTAGTTCTTCCTGCATTTGTTAACCTCCCTCCAATTCAAGCGCGCCTATCTATGTTGAGGCTTCTGCTAATGTTATACAAAGATAAAACAAAAACCTTCCGACCCAGTAGGGACGAAAGGCTTCTTCCGCGGTACCACCCATTTTAGTCATACAGACTCAACTCGACGATATTTGACAGGCATTCAAATATCCTTTCCGTTAACGGTGGAAAACCGGCACAGCCTACTCTAAATTTCAGCCGGCAACTCCAGAAGGAACTCAACCGTAATCCCGGGGAATGTTCTCAATTAATCATTCCTCCCTGTACCGTTCATAGCGGTCGCTTTTTCTTTCTTCGTCTTTATTCTTCTTTGTTCTAATTGAGATTTATAAATTCCTTATATAACAGGTAAGCAGTGATCGAACCAGTAATCTCAAAAAGTCTCCAGAAAAATTCTGCGGAAAGGATCATAAAACCCCTCCCCTTCTATTATTCTGGTCACCTCTGTCCGCCATTTATTCACATTATAGCATAAGCCCCTCTACTTTACAAGTACTTTACTTAAGCAAAAATTATATAAAAACGGGAGATTTTGAAAGGCGGACTTAAACAAAAAAAGCAGGTAACTCCTGCTGTTTCCTTCATTTATGGTGGGGAGGAGCGGACTCGAACCGCTGACCTCTACGATGTCAACGTAGCGCTCTAACCAACTGGGCTACCCC
>JAAYGU010000035.1 GCA_012727535.1 Bacillota bacterium
CCGGGCATGCGCTGATTAGCGAGACGGAAAGGCCGAATTCAGTTGCTCACCTTACGGTAACCCCGCTGGGTAAAGCCTTAGGGTTTATGCGTCCCAGTGGCCGCCAAGAACGCTATTTATATACCAAGGAGTATTTAGAGGACCAGATTGCCGTCTTTCTCGGTGGTGCGCTGGCTGAAGAGGCGATTTACGGTGCGAGGAGTACCGGCGCCACTAATGATTTTGAACAAGCAGCCAGGTTGAGTAGGGAGATTATTAGGAGCGGTCTCTCTCCTCTAGGCATTATCGATGAAGAGTATACGCCGAAAGACAAGATTAATGAAGTTTTCACCCAGATCCTGAAGCAGCAAGAAGAAAGAGCCAGGGGGATCCTGACGGCAAAACTTGATTCCTTGAAGCAAGCAGCAGAACTTCTTTTCACTAAAGAGAAGATCTCTGGGGAGGAGTTTCGCACTATTTTACAGAAGACCGCTTAAAGGATAACGGGGGGAGAGCGCAGCAGTCCCCCCGCTAAAGGTGGTAAAGGGCAAGGTGTTTTCGATGCAAATAAAACCGGAACAAGAGACGAAGTTGGACCTCCGCCGCCGATTGACCGGGCGGCTGCTTCTATTGATGCTCATTGCTTTACTGCTCTTTGCCGGATTGCTCTCGGTCTTTGGGGAGATGAAGGCTTATTTTGGGCCTTTTACTTTACGCCTCAATTTTGACTGGGGCTGGCCGGGGGAGTCGAGATTAGTGATCCCGCCTTTGGGGGAGATCAAAGCCTTCACCCATCGCGGACCGGTTATTTTGTCGGCAACCCTTGACCGGATTGACCTGTCTTTACTCCAGCATGAGCTGTTGGGGGTTACCCAGACCGGTCAATACCTTGAACGTTTTCTGCAATTAGTCAGAAAAAGCCTCTCTTTATTTTTGGTGAAATTATGCCTGGTTGGGGGGGCGGCTGGGCTAGCAACAGCCTTACTCTTCGGCGAACGCCGTTTTGCGCGCTTGTGGCGGCTGACAGTGGTGGGGGGGTTGACGGTTCTCCTCTTGATGAGCGTAGTCCTGTTTACCTTTGATGAGTACGCTTTAAATAATCCCCGTTATGAAGGTGCTTTGGAGGCGGCTCCTTGGCTCCTCAGTCTCATTGACCAAGGGTTGACCCATCTGCCGGAGTTTAGTGAGAAATTATCACTAGTTGCCGGCAATTTAAACTCCGTTTTTGCACAGGTTGATACGCTTTCTCCTTTAGCCCAAGTGGATGGGGAGCTCAAGGTCTTACATGTTTCCGATCTTCATAATAATCCGGCAGCGGTCGAAATCATCCGGAGAGTAATTGACGGGTTTGGGGTCGATTTAGTGATTGATACCGGTGACTTGACGGATTACGGAACAAAACTGGAGGCGGAGATTAACCGCCAGATTAATAATCTGGGAGTAAAATACTTGTTTATTCCGGGGAACCATGATTCACCAGAGGTGATTGCCCGCCTGAGAAAATATAAAAATGTGATCGTGATGACGGAAAGAATCTACGAGACGAACGGCTTGACGATTATGGGATGGGCCGATCCGGCGGCGAACGACTCGGCAAAATTAATGCTCGGCGATGAGCAGCAGGCGGCCGCCGCAGAAAAGCTGGCCGCCTTTCTGGAGAGTACCGGAAGGAAAATAGACCTCCTGGCGGTGCATAACCAGAAGGTAGCAGCACTGGTCGAAGGGCGGGTTCCGGTAATATTGCACGGGCATACTCATCAAGCAGGGGTCAGTGAAAGCGGTGCCAGTATTGTGGTGAACGCCGGTACGACCGGGGCGGCCGGACTCAGAGCGTTGACCAATGATGCTCCGCCCTATAGTCTAGCTCTTCTGCGTTTTAACGGAACCGAAGGGGAATACCGCTTAGCGGCGGTGGATTTAATCCGTGTTTATAATCTTCACGGGAAGTTTAGTTTAGAAAGGAAGGTCATTAACCACCCGGTAGGTGGAGGAAAACCAGAAGGAAGGTAGGAATGAGTGATGAGGTTGTTTATCGCAGTGAACTTATCCAGTCAACTGCAGCAGTTGATTGACGAGTTTGTGCGTGCCAATGCGGCGGATAGCCATGGGGTTAAATGGATTGACAGTCGTCAAGCCCATTTTACCCTCTTTTTTTTAGGGGAGCAATCCCCCGGGTTAGTCGCCAAACTCTCTCCTTTGTTGGGGACCGTGGCGGCGCGGCAGGCCAGTTTTACGTTAACACTCGGCGGGGGAGGGGCCTTTCCTTCCTGGAAGGCGCCGCGGGTTCTCTGGCTGGGGGTGCAGGCCGGGAAGACCAACCTGGCCGCTTTGGCGCAAGAGGTTAGTACCGCCTGTAATCAGGTGGGGATCCCGGGGCCGGATCGCCCCTTCATCCCGCATCTAACCCTAGGGCGCGTGAAAACGCCAAGGGCACGCTTCCAGCGGGAACGGCTCGAACAGGGAGTAGACGGTGGAATGTTGGTCGAGGCGTTTGCGCTCATGGAAAGCCGGTTAACGCCAGAAGGTCCGCTTTACCGGGAGGTGGAGGTGTTCCGGTTAGGTTAGGGGCGAGTCAACTCAATGGAGTATGGCTGCCAATAAATCCTAGCTAGTTACGGGATAACCCTTCAGCCCCGGCTGGGGGAAGGCTTGCAAGGCTGTCACTAATTCGAGCGACGAGTGACAGGTGACTGGGAGTATTTTCTAGGTGGTTGGCGTCAAAAATTTATACTGGATTACCAGATCTTAAACCGGGTAAATCTTCTTCTCGGCAGGAAATACTAGTTTTAGAAGACTTGGTGCGAAGTATAAGGCAAAGGAGGCGGCCGCGTGAACAGGAGATTACGCCGGTTATTAAGGGGGAGTTTATTTGGAGCGGTAGCCAGCGTAGTAATAAGCCTGGGAAGAAGAAGAATGCTCTCTAAGAGAAGAAAGGCTTTATTATCAAAAGCAGTGATGGCGCTGGAGCAGGTTGGGCGATTGGGATTCGTGCAAAAGTGGTTATCTTCGCGCCGACGGGTGCGATAAAACGCTGATTCATAAAGTAAAATGGCCGACCGGCCATTTTATTTCTTGAAGGAAAAACAAGATTACGGGCTTTTGGCCAAAAGGGTACCCTGTTCTGCCCGGGTAGAGGCTGTGTAGAGGAGAAGACGGGGATTGGTGTTATGGTGGTAAAGAAGATAACTGAGGGAGAGCGATGCGCGCAAAAATTCAGCCTTGGATCATCCTGATCATCGTTTTATTGCTGTTTGTTGGTTCATTAATCTTTTTTCCCCGGGTCATCATCACTTTTTTTCTTGCTTTCTTCCTTGCCTTTTTGATCGAGCCGCTAGTTAAATGGTTTGAATTAAAGGGAGCTACGCGACTGGCTGCGGTGATTACCGTGTTTTTCTTATTATTTGTTCTTGGTGCCGTTTTGATAGTGGTCTTTCTCCCTGGTTTGGTGGAAGATTTGAATAAAGCACTGACTAAACTACCGGTTTATGTTAGTGATCTCCAGAAATGGTTTAACATGATCAATAAGGAGTATAAAAGATTTAGTCTGCCGCCGAGTGTGCGGGAGGTGGCCGACGAGGCCTTATACCGGGGAGAGGAAGTCCTCCGGGAATTTCTTCTCCGTTTAGGCTCCTTATTACTCACTTTTTTCTCTCAGATTCTGTATTTATTCTTAACTCCAGTTTTGGCTTTTAATTTTAGCCGCGATATGGATAGACTTCGAAGAAGGGTCTTTCACTGGAGTAAACTGTTGTTCCGGGAGGAACAAGAAGTAGTAGCGGAGATCATTAGTGTCGTGACCGGTTATTTACGGGCGCAAGCACTCTCTTCTTTACTGGTAGGGATCATGTTGACCGTCGGATTACTCTTTTTAAAGGTGGATTTGGCAATTTTAATCGGGGTCCTGGGCGGAATCTTTAATATCATCCCCTATTTTGGTCCAGTACTGGGGGCATTCCCTGCGGTTCTGCTGGCGGCACAGGTTAGTTTATGGAAAGCGCTCTATGTAGTGCTCCTCTTCTTTGTGGTTAACCAGTTAGAGTCGATGGTGATTCTCCCCCGCATTATTGGGGGAAAAGTGGGCTTGCACCCGTTGGGGGTAGTTTTCTTAGTTTTAATTGGCGGCGAGTTGTTCGGTTTCAGCGGGATTGTATTTGCCGTGCCCATTGGGGCGATCCTGCAGGTGATCCTCAGATATTACTGGAAGAAAAAGATCGTAAATGGTGTTTAGATTGACAGTTAAGCTAAAGTTCATTTATGATCAAGTAAAAAGCATGAAATTGGCCAAGTTTACTTCTGGTCAAAAAAAACGCCGTTGGTGGCTGTTGTTGGTGTTCTTGCTCTTGCTCCGGCCGACCGGGGTAGCCGCCGAGGGACAAGCGCCGGAAGCCCGGATGATCTTGCTTAATTTAGCCCGGGTTGATTTTTCTGATCTAACGGCTGCTAGCTGCCCCAATTTTCGCTGGTTACTTGCCAACGGTGGGGTTGGTTTAGTCTCAACCCGGATTGAGGGGGCTTTGACGCCGGAGAAGGTCTATACCACATTAAGCTCTGGTCGCGACTTGTTGCTAAGCAGTGCGGCTTTTGCTACGGACCAGGGGTTGATTGGTTCGGCTTTACACCGAGCGGGAAAGAAAACTGCCCTCTTGGGGAACTCCGATTTACCCTGGAAAGCCAATCAGTACATCCGTTTAATGCTGGCCGACAGGCAAGGCAAGATCGATTGGGAGCTCGCTGGCCGTGAATTGTTCCTGACCGATCATGAGTTCCCTTTTCGTTACCGGACTGATTACCGTCTGCTCGCGGATGAAATCTACCGACTACTCCCGGTGGCTCACTTAGTCATGGTGAGCCCCGGTGATCTGGATAGACTAGAAGGCTACCGGCGGATGCTGAGTGATGAACGTTTTGCCCGGCTCAGAAGGGAAAGTTTGCAGCGGATCGATGCGCTGGTAGGAAAGCTTTTGGCCGGACTCCCGGAGGGGACGGCGTTATGTCTCCTGTTAACCGGTCCTTCTTCCTTAGCGACCGGCGGTGATCCCTTCTTGCCGCTGCTTGTTTACGAAAAAAAGGGAAAAGCCGGTATCTTATCTTCCCGCTCGACGCGGAAAAAAGGGTTGCTGACCATGGGAGACTTTACGGCTGGACTGCTCAGTTATTTAACCGGGAAAAACCAGGAGATTGAAAGCCTTCTAACGATTGAACCGGGGGACTGGCAGGAACTTATGGCGAAACGGGATGATTGGTTGAGCAATTTAGCGCAGCGGAAGATCATCCTCCGGTTCTACATCGGTCTGGTGCTCTTCTTTTCTGTGCTGGCCATTCTTTCTCCCTTTATTTCCCGGTCCAAACTTACTTTGTCCATGCAATCGATCCTGCCGGGGCTGGCGGCTTTCCCCCTTACTTTAATGCTGGTGGCTCCTTTCCGGCTCCGTAACATTGTTCTGCTCTCCTTCCTGCTGGCTGGAGGAATGGCCAGTCTTTGGCTGTTGTACCGGAAAATTGGACGGACGACGCTTCAGGCTTACCGGTGGCTTTTAATCTCCACGGCGGCGTTGATCCTGCTCGATCTGGGCAGTGGAGGTGGCCTGATGGGCGCTTCCCTTTTAGGACCGAGTCCGGTGCTAGGAGCCCGTTTCTATGGATTGGGCAATGA
>JAAYGU010000036.1 GCA_012727535.1 Bacillota bacterium
CGATTATCCTTTCCTTGAGCCACCAACGGTAAGATCTCACGTTCTCTGGGACTCAACTGGTCAAGGAGATTGGGTCGATGCGAAATCGGTACTTGGGCCATCTGCCCTTCCTCCTCTCCGTTCCGTCGACTGTACTCTTTTCTTTAAGGACGGTTTTCTTCTGGTACATGATATGACAAGGAAGTCGAGGAGGTGATAGTAGAAGCTTTTACCCGAACTGACCGACCAAAACAGTCAAATTGCTTAATTAAATCTTACTTTAGCTCAATCGCATTAAACGGACATTTATCCAGACAGTTACCGCACTTGATGCAGAGAGACTGGTCAATAGTATACGGTTTTTTCGGTTCACCAGTGATCGCCTTTTCCGGACAGTAGCGAGCACACAACCCGCACCCTTTACATAACTCACTTGTAATCGTGTATTTCATTAACGCCCGACAAACTTTGGCCGGACATTCTTTATCACGAATATGGGCAATATATTCGTCCCGGAAATTCTTGATCGTACTCAGTACGGGGTTAGGAGCGGATTGCCCTAAGCCACACAGCGCGGTTGCTTGAATATTCTCCGCCAGCTCTTCAAGGAGTCCAAGATCCTCTTCTCGCCCCTCACCCTTGGTGATTCGCGTTAGAATCTCCAACATTCTTTTTGTACCAACCCGGCAAGGTGTACATTTACCGCAAGATTCGTCCTGAGTGAACTCAAGAAAGAAGCGGGCGACATCCACCATGCAGTTATCTTCATCCATCACGATTAGTCCGCCGGAGCCCATCATTGAACCCGCGGCCTTTAAAGACTCAAAATCAATCGGTAAATCAAGATCTTTTTCCGTCAGGCAACCACCGGAGGGACCACCTGTTTGCGCGGCTTTGAACTTTTTCCCCTCTGGGATTCCCCCACCCAAGTCAAAAATAATCTCACGGAGGGTTGTTCCCATCGGCACTTCAACCAGTCCGGTGTTTCTAACCTTTCCAGCCAGCGCGAACACTTTGGTGCCTTTGCTCTTTTCCGTCCCAATTTGTGCAAACCATTCCGCACCCCGCTGAAAGATCGCGGGAATATTGGCATAGGTCTCAACATTATTAATCAGAGTTGGTTTACCCCATAAGCCGGAGGTAGCTGGAAACGGTGGTTTCGGGTTTGGTTCACCCCGTTTTCCTTCGATCGACGCAATCAGGGCTGTCTCTTCACCGCAGACAAAAGCTCCGGCGCCAACGCGAATCTCTAAATCAAAGGAAAAACCGGTATTTAAAATGTTCTCACCTAACATACCATATTGGCGGGCTTGGTCCATGGCGTGACTTAACCGCTCCACCGCCAAGGGATATTCAGCGCGGACATAAACATAACCTTGCTTGGCACCGATCGCATAGGCAGCAATCGCCATCGCTTCGATGACCGAGTGGGGATCGCCTTCCAAAACACTGCGGTCCATAAAAGCGCCCGGGTCACCCTCATCCGCATTGCAGACCACATACTTGGGATTGCCAGGAGCATTCCTGGTGAATTCCCATTTTAAGCCGGTGGGAAAACCAGCTCCCCCTCTTCCCCGTAAGCCAGATGCTTTCAGTTCCTCAATCACTTGCTCCGGTGTATATTCCGTTAAGATCTTTCCGAGGGCAAAATAACCATCCTGAGCGATATACTCTTCAATACTCTCCGGATCAATCAAACCAACATTGCGTAAAGCGATCCGCTTTTGTCGCCGGAAAAAATCAATATCACCATAATGGGGAATCTGTTCCCCGGAGACCGGACGCTCGTACAATAAGCGGGTTACGTACCGTCCCTTAAGTAAATGTTCTTCTACAATCTCTTTGACATCATCAACTTTAACTTTCTGATAAAAGACCCCTTCCGGATAAACTACAATCACCGGCCCCAGATCGCAGGTTCCGATACAGCCGGTCTCTACTACCTTAACCTCTTCTTCCAGACTATGGGCTTTCAGTTCAGCCAGAAATTGTGCCAGAACTGCTTTACAACCCGTAGAAAGACAGCCTGCTCCACCACAGATTAAAACATGAGAACGAAACATCTCCATCTTCATTCCCTTCTTCTTTAATTTCCTCTTTATTTCCATGGCTCGATCTGGAATAAACCTTTTTCGATCTCCTTCTTTATATAATCCAGTACGGTTGGGTGATTAATCGGAACATCTTCCAAGACAGCTTTAATTTTCTTAGTTTCAAGGAGATATTCATTTGCCCCCCGCCGATGCTGGTAAACGAAATCAACCCCAGGGTTTCCGGCAATTAAGGTCACTAAACTGCTAGCCATATCCCCCAAGGGTGGCTTGTCCCAATGTTTTAGGGCCATCAACGCCGCTATTTTCGTCCCTTTATCCGGCGTCGAAGTAATCTTAAATTCACCGGTACAGCGTTTGACCATGGCAGCAAAAAGCGGTAACCCAAGCCCGATGCGGCGCGTCGTCCGCGTCGTATAAAAAGGGTCTAAGACTCTTTCCAATTCTGCGCCGGACATCCCTTTTCCATTATCTTCGATCTCAACCACTAAGAGGCCATCTTGCTCACGTTCATCAATGAAAATCTTAACCCAGGTGGCCCCCGCTCTTAAAGAATTTTGGGTTAAATCCAAGATATACAAGGAAAAATCTCTCAGTTAAATCACCAAACTTTGTCCCGGAATTCACAAAGCTTGTCAAAGAAAAACCGCATATCCTTGTCTGTGGCTATTGTCATAATATTATTATTGTTCATAACGTTTAAGGATATCCGGGAGCATTTCCGGGGTTAAGCGACCATAGACATCCTCCCCGATCGTCAAGACCGGTGCCAGACCGCAAGCTCCGATACAACGAGTTTGCATGAGGGAGAATAATCCGTCCTCGGTAGACTCACCTACTTTAACCCCTAAGTTTTCTTCCAGAGCCTGCAGTATTTCTGCCGCCCCTTTAACATAACAAGCTGTTCCCAAGCAGACGCCAATCGTATGTTTACCACGTGGTTGAAGCGAAAACAAGGAATAAAAGGTGATTACACTGTAGACTTCACTGAGGGGGATCCCTAAACCTTCCGCCACCCTGATTTGAACATCTTTCGGCAGATACCCGAAGATTAACTGTGCCTGATGAAGAACAGGAATAAGCCCTCCTGCTTTCCCTTTGTACTGGTTAATGACCTCATCCAGTTTGAGATATTTTTCATCGGTAATCTGGCAACAGGGTTCTGACATCGACAATTGCCTCCTCACAGTGTAGATATTAACTTTCTGTTTTAGATTACCATTTTTCAATGATTGTTGCAACTAAGCAAAGAGTTATGTCTCATTACAAAAGGGTTAATTTGTTATTAATAAACGATGATAAAGGCCGTTAAAAGCGTAAATTAACTCTTCCCACCGGGGCGCGGCCAGCTTCAAATAAGAAGGATGTGAACCAACCTCTGGTAAAAAGTGCGCATCCGAAGCCCTGATCAAGGAGTAACCCGCCAACTCTGCAGTTAAGCGCGGAAGATCCGCCCGCCCGGAAACCTCCAATAATCTCAGCTCCAAGTTGGATGGGGGAAACCCAAGTTGGGAAAGAATACTGAATGAGGGCCGGTCGATATGGGCCGGATAAATCACCCCTCCCAATTTGTGTACAGCCTTGATGGTCGCCTCGAGGGAAAGGGAGATAGAATTCAGGAGTAAAATCGGCTCCTCCCCTGCAATTTCGCCGGTGGCGGAGAGAATTTGTTGCGGACCAAAATAATCCGGCCGGTTTTTAACGGGCGGCAGGTGCTGACGGACGATCCTCCCCCACTCCATCGCCGGCTCTAATTCCGGAAACAAGCAGATCAAATGGATCTCCTCTTTCGTCTGCACTTCCATTCCGGGAATTCCAGAGCCCAGGAGGGGCGGAATGAAGAAAAGCCGGCAGATTGGCGGTGGAGTTATGATCGGTGATTCCTAAAATCTTGATCCCCATTTTCTCGGCTTGTCTCCAAATGTTCTCTGGTCTCATCTCCCGTCCCGCACATGGGGAAAGAATCGTATGGATATGCAGATCAGCTGGGTAAGAGGTGAGTTTCGACTTCATTGTAACTTTTGATAGATCCGCCCAGCGGCTTCAAAGGTGCTTAGTTTGGTTGCTAACAAGACGACCCCCTCTTCTTTCCCTTTTTCGATGGTAGCGGCGTCTGGTGCATTACCCGCCGTAAAAACAATCGCCGCTAGGTTAAGTAAGAGAGCAACCGCCACCACATTGTTATGGGTTTGAATCGTCAACCAAACATTACCTTCATGCGCGTGACCCATCACGTCACTGAGTAAATCAGAGATAAAAACCCCGTCAAACTTCTCTTCCAACCGTTCTTGGCCATTAACCACTACACCCTCAATACAATCCACGAGTTCCTTAAGGGTCATTTTTTCCCTCCTTCTCCACGAGCGAGCCCATCGCCGGTGGTCTAATCTGTGCTAAACTCAATAGTTTCTGCGCTAACTCTTCCAATTGTTCCCGGAGAATGATGATACAGTCGGTCAGTTGCGATTTTTCCTGAACAATATCCTCCGCTAAAGACCGGCAGGTCGGCGAGCCGCAAGCACCACAATCGATGCCCGGTAATTTATTAAGGATCTTCTCCAGTTGGCTCATTTTTTTGATCGCTGTACTGAGATCGGAGTCTAGTTGCAAGATTGGTTTAGCCGGGAGTGGTCGCTGGTGGGTGAAAAAGTGCGGGTCTTGTTTCTGTAGGGCTTCCCCCTTTTTACAAACCGCCGGCGGAAGCTCCCTGTCCCCATAATAATCAGCCAGTTTGCGGAGGGTCACTCGGGCCACAAAAGGATTCTCGATGGTTAAAGCGCCTCCGACGCAGCCTTCGGGACAAGCCATCGCCTCTACATAATCAATCTCATTCAACTTACCCATCTCAATCTCTTCCAGTAAAGCCACGACATTATGAATCCCATCGACCGCCATTGCATTCTCCACCTGTACCGCAAGGTTTTCGCCGCCGGCTCTAGCCCAGCCGATCCCGACACCGCTACCTTGCTGATTTACCGCCTGCAGTTTCTGACGCAAACAGTGATTTAACTGGCGAAAGATCGTATTAAAAGAAAACGCTCCGTCGACCACCTTTTCGTGGGCGGTTTTAATCTCGGTGATCTTCGCCGGACAGGGGCTGATAAAAAAGATACCCACCTTTTCACGGGGCAGATTAAGCAACGGAAGTTTCTCCCGCAAAAAACACTTTGCTGCCGTGAGATATGGTGGGTCAATCGGAATTAAATTTAGAATTAAGCTCGGAAACCGGACTTGGAGCAAACGGGTGACCGCCGGACAGGAGGCAGAGATTAACGGTGCTTTATCCCGCGGATTATTCTTAAGATACTGTTTAAGATAAGAGCGAATCGCAAAAGTCGTTAATTCTGCGGCATAAGCTACTTCATAAACCTCATCAAAACCTAAATGGTACAAAGCGGCAATGATGCTCCCCGGTTTTACGGCTTTAAATTGTGCATAGAGGCTAGGGGCGGGCAGCGCGACCCGGTATTCGTACTGGTCAAGGACGGCGAACTCGTCAGCCAGTGCTTTCTTCGCATGATTCTCACAGATTCTAATGCATTCGCCACAGTCAATGCAACGTTCAGTTAAAATAAATGCTTTACCGCCCCGGACTCTAATCGCCTCGGTCGGACAGCGCTTAATACAATTGGTACAGCCTTTACACTTCTCCTCATCCAGCACTACCGAATGGTAACGAGTATCCATCAAACTCACCCCTTAACACCCCGGTTTGCCTGGAAAAATACTTATGGCTGGTACTTAAAGCCCATTACCACCGTCGTTCCTTCATTTACTACCGACTTGATCTCTAACCGATCGGCACATTTTTTAATATTTGGTAATCCCATCCCCGCGCCAAACCCCATCTCCCTAACCTCGTCGGGTGCGGTTGAATACCCTTCCTTCATCGCCAACTCCAGATCCGAAATGCCTCTACCCTGGTCTACCGCCTGTACTTTAATCTCTTCTTCGTCAACTTGTAAAATAATTTTTCCCCCATCGGAATGGATCACCATATTCATCTCTGCTTCGTAGGTGGCAATCGCCACCCTTCGAACGAGCTGCGAATCGATTCCCAGCCGTAAAAGAGTTTTTTTGACTCTGCTAGCCGCTTCCCCAGCCGCGGAAAAATTATTACCTTCCACCGGAATCTCCAAACTCATTCCGGCCCGATCCATCTTTTCACCCCCGACCAACCGTGTCCAGTTCACTACAGCCTTTCAAACCAGCAGAGTACAGAATGCCGCAAGTTTCATAGAGGGGAAATTTCGTTAACAGCAAGGGGAAATGGTGCTCTTCTGCCAGCTTAATCACATCATCACCGGGCTTTTTCCCCCGTACAAAAACGATCCCGCTCAGCTCGATCATTTCCGCAGTTCTAATAATCTGGGGATTAGTTAAGCCAGTAAGGAGAAGGGTTTTTTCTTTCGTAAAAGCCAGCACATCACTGATCAGATCGGAACCACAAACCATCTCGATTTCAATGCGGTCTAAAAGCTCTTCCCCGGTTAAAACTTCTGCCTGCAAGAGCCGTTGAACATCTTTTAAGTTCATTTCCTTATCTCCTCCTTACAGTGGCTTTAAATATGGCCTCGGCAACAAAAAAAGCCACAGACCAAATCAGCACCATATAAAAGAAGCTAAAAAAAAATACGACAATTCTGTTTCAAATTCCTGCTTTTTAAAACAGAATCATCGCTGCAACGCGCAACAAAGTGGCGATTGACTCAGTCTCAGAAAAGATTAGTCCTGTACAATATAGGCGGGAAAACCTTTACTTAATAGTTCTGATTCGAGATTGCCCGCATTGTTGGGATTGGAAAAAGCGCCAACCTGAACATAACATGGGGTTCCCCTGCTAACAAAGACCGGATAGCCATCATTCTGCAAGGACTGTGCAACTTGTAAAGCTTCCTCGCGCACATGATATGGTCCTACTTGAACCTTGAACTTAATCGAGGTATCGGATGGGTAATAATAATCGGAATAAATACTACTGGTTTCTTCCTGTTTTGGCTCTTCTTGTTTCGGCACTTGAACAGTTAGTGGCTCATGATAAGGATATGTTTCTGTGAGTCCTTGCACCGGTGACAAAGGATCTTCACTTACCCAATCTTTAAATAGGGTACCAAAAATCACTCCTAAAGAGATCGCCAGAAAGGCAAAGAATACCAAACCGGCTACTTTGGTTAAGATGGAAGTAATAGCTTTGAGCGATTTTTTCTTTTCCAATTTTTGCCCCTCCCCATCAATAATAGTTCTCCTTAAATGTTACGGCTTTCTCAGAAAAATATTCCTTAAATTTACTCTGTACAGAGGGACGAAAAATTAAGTGCCATTTTTTTCTTTTCTTCAAGACGCTCTGCGCTACCCCATGGAGAATCTCAGATTAGATTCTGGTAATTTCCGCTCCCAAGGCTGTTAGTTTTTCTTCCAGTCTTTCATAACCGCGGTCGATATAATGGACTCCTTCAATAACCGTATTTCCTTCCGCCACCAGCCCGGCCAGGACTAGGGCGGCGCCTGCCCGCAAATCTGGAGCAAGTACTACGGCGCCGGTTAACCGATTTACCCCTTTGATAATCGCGCTTCTCCCTTCCACCCTTATATTAGCACCCATCCGGACCAGTTCATCAACATAGCGAAAACGACCGCCAAACACATTCTCGGTAATCAAACTGGTCCCGTCCGCCAAAGTCATCACCGCAGTCATTTGTGGTTGCAAATCGGTCGGAAACCCCGGATAAGGAAGGACGGTGGTGTCGATCGCTTTTAATCTAGTATTAGAAACAACGCGGATCATATCACCATCAGTGGTGATCTGCACCCCGGCCTCTTTTAATTTAGAGGTGAGCGCCTCACAATGTTCCGGGATCACATCAACCAGCGTCACGTCACCTCCAGTGATCGCGGCGGCTAAAATATAGGTTCCAGCTTCAATCCGGTCAGGAATCACCGTATAATCAACCGGAACTGAGCGTAATTTCGGCACGCCTTCAATACGTATGGTATCGGTACCGGCCCCCCGGATCCGCGCTCCCAAGCGGTTATAAAAGTTTTGTTCTTCAATAATCTCCGGCTCTTTAGCAGCGTTTTTAATGACGGTCGTCCCTTCGGCTAAAATCGCCGCAGCCATAATATTCTCTGTCGCCCCGACACTCGGAAAATCAAGGTGAATATCGACGCCTTTCAATTTACGTGCATCAGCATAGACGTAACCATGTTCTTCGACCACTTCCGCCCCTAAGGCTTGAAAGCCCTTAAGGTGTAGATCGATTGGTCTTTGCCCGATTACACAACCACCTGGTTGAAAAAGTTTAACTTTGCCGATTTTGGTCAGTAGTGGTCCCATTACTTGGACGGAAGCACGCATCTCTCGGACTAATTCATCGGGAGCGGTATAGTTGAGGTCTTTCTTCGGTTTAATCCGTAATACCGCTTCATCTTCCCAAGTTATTTCGGCACCCAGACTTCTTAAAACCTCAATCATGGTTAATACATCTTTAATTAACGGGACATTCCTGATTATACATTCGTTTTCTACCAAGAGAGCTGCCGCCATCAGCTTTAAAACAGCATTTTTAGCGCCGCTAATCCTAACTTTCCCACTGAGCCGGTGACCGCCGACAATATGCAATTGTTCCACCCGTGTCACCTCCATCCTCGCCGACGTACCAGAAATACCAGACAAAAAATGATCACCTTCACACCTATGGTAACATTCCGCTCCTCGAAATAACCACCATCGACGTAGGTATTTTATGCATAAGACATTCGCTTAGTGACAACAGGCTTGTCCACGTTAAATCAACTAGAAAGATATGAAGCACTAGAGCCTTTCCCTCCGCTCACAGGAGATATTCATTAAAATACCCAAAGACATCAGAGTAATTCCTAACGAAGAACCGCCATAACTAATCAACGGAAGGGTGATGCCGGTTGCCGGGATGGTTGAGGTCACCACCGCAATATTCATTAATGCTTGAAATACTATCCACGAAGTAATCCCTACCGCCAGTAGACTTCCATAGGTGTCGGTGGTGGACAAAGCGGTTTTATATCCCCGCCAACCCAAAAAGAAAAAGATGATAAGAATCAGAAGCGTGCCCAGCAAACCGAGCTCTTCCCCGATAATCGAAAAAATATAATCGGTATGCGGCTCCGGTAAATAAAAGAACTTTTGTCGACTCCGCCCTAATCCTAAGCCAAAAATTCCTCCTGAACCCAAAGCCATTAAGGACTGGAGAATTTGCCAGCCCGAACCTCTTGGATCTTTGGTCGGATCAATAAAGGAAAAAAGCCGCTCCATCCGGTAAGGTTCTTTAATAATTAACACCGCTGCCGCGCCCACGGCCAGTAAACCCAGGAATAACAGATGACTTAGACGGACACCGGCAGCAAAGAGCATGGCAAAAAAGATAATAAAGATCATGATCGTAGTTCCTAAATCTGGTTCTAGCATAACCAAGCCACAGATCAGACCCAGATAAACCAGGGGAATCAGGACACCGGTCGAAAATTGGCGAATCTCCGGACCAATCTCGGTAAAGTAATGAGCTAACACAAAGACCAGCGTCAACTTGGCCAGTTCCGAAGGCTGAAAGTTTAAGAGGCCCAGATTAAACCAGCGTCTGGCACCGTTGATCTCCTCCCCAAAGAATAGGACCAAAACCAGCAAGACAGGGGTTAAAACAGCAAACAAAACGGTCAGTCGGCGGAAATGATGGTAATCAAATCTGATCATGACCGACATGAAAACCAAAGCCAGCAGAGCATAGACTAGTTGCCGTTTACCAACACCGAAGGGATCAGTCCCCCCACTAGCGCTTAAAGCCCGCGGATAACTGGCGCTCGTCACCATCACCACTCCGATGATGAGCAGCATTATAACCGAGAGAAAGATAAAAGGATCCGGTTTTCCACTCCTCATTTCTCCACCCCAAACTAATCAATCGTACCATCTTTTTCTATCCTATTTTATACCCGGCTAAACCTAATAATGCCAGTAAGATCCCGACAATCCAAAATCTAATCACTATTTTACTTTCGAGCATACCACCTAATTCATAATGGTGATGCAGTGGGCTCATCCGTAGAACCCGCTTCCCGATCGTGCGGAAAAAGAATACTTGGATGATGACTGAGAGATTTTCCGCCACAAAAATACCACCGATAATCGGGAGAAAAAGTGCAGTGCGGGATAAGAGCCCAATTGCCCCCAGGGCAGCACCAAGGCTTAATGAACCGGTATCACCCATAATCACTTGAGCGGGCGGGGCATTAAACCACACAAACCCAAGACAAGCCCCGACTAGAGCAGCCGCAAAGATACCCAACCCATACTCACCCTGGAATACGGCCAAGATTCCCATCGCCAGACCGGCAATGATCGACGTTCCGGCCGCTAAACCATCAAGCCCATCCGTTAAATTAACGGCATTCGACATGGCGACCATGGTAAAAACAATAAACAAAAAGGTAATCACCGGATTAATTAGAGCAAGATGGACCGAGAAATACGGCACGGCTAAAGTCTCCATCCCGCCCGATTGGATCACATAAAGGGCCAACAACCCCCCGAAAAATACCTGCCCCATTAATTTATAGCGGGCTTTTAACCCCAAAGAGCGGTGCTTGATAATATTCAATAGGTCATCAACCAGTCCTAAAGCCCCATAACACAAAGTAATAAGAAGTGCCCACCGTAAGTTATTAGACCAAGAACGCCCCGCCCCGGCCAGTACCCCGGCCACGATGCCGATTAAAACTAGAATCCCGCCCATCGTCGGTGTTCCTGCTTTCGCCAGGTGGGTTTTTGGCCCATCCTCTCGAATAGTTTGGCCTAGTTTTAGTTTGGAAAGAGATCTAATGGTAGCCGGGCCAAAGAGCATGACCACAAAAAAGGCTGTTGCCCCCGCCACCAGCAGGGCAATCCACGGAATTCTCATTCTCCGCCCACCTCACCTTCCGCATATCATTTTTTCTACGATTTCTTCCATTCGCATCCCGCGGGAGCCTTTGACCAAAACAACGTCGCCAGGGATTAAATAAGAATTCAGTTCCGTCCAGAGCTCTGTTTTGTCGAAGAAATGGCGGGCTGTGACCCCATGATTTTCGGCCGCCCGCTTGGTTGCTTCACTCTCTGGCCCGAAAGCGAATAGGGCGGCGCAGCCGTACTCCGCCACTAATACTCCGATCTGATAATGAGCTTCAGTGCTGAGCTCCCCTAATTCAAGCATGTCCCCAAGAACAGCAATTTTCCGTCCCTGTGCCGCCACCTGACTTAATACTTCTAACGCCACCTGGACCGAAGCCGGACTGGCATTATAGGTATCATCCAGAATGATAATCCCCTTACTCTCGAAGCGACGCAGACGTTTCTCTATCATCCCGGCCTTTTTTAAACCATTACTGATTTCCTCCAGGGTTAATCCCAGTTTTAACCCAACCAGCACCGCGGCCAGGCTATTGGCAATATTATGCCGCCCCAAGAGCGGAAGGAAATAATCAAACTTGCCCCACCGGCCGTCCACTTTTACTTGTTCACCGTGGGGATTGGTCACTACGTCAACGACAAAAAGGTCGGGCTTGGGGTTTTGGTGAACGGCTTGTAGACTATAGAACAGGGTCTCCCCTTGGCAGGCGTCGGCCATCTTGGCCACCAACGGATCATCCCGGTTTAGAACCGCCGTCCCGTTTGCCGGCAAAGCCTGGATCAACTCCGCTTTTGCTTCTGCGATCGCCTCCTGACTCCCCAGGAGTTCAAGGTGGGAAACCCCCACATTGGTAATCACACCGATCGTTGGTTGGGCCAACCCGGCTAAATAAGCAATCTCTCCCCGACCGCGCATTCCCATCTCCAGCACTGCCGCTTGGGTGGTAGCATCAATCCTTAACAAGCTCAGCGGAAGCCCGATTTCGTTGTTATAGTTTTTCTCTGTCTTCACGACGTTTAATTTTTCTGCTAAGACAGCAGCGATCAGTTCCTTCGTGGTTGTCTTCCCGTTGCTCCCGGTGATGCTAATCAGAGGAATTGAGTAACGTTGCCGATGATAGCGGGCCAAATGACCCAAAGCTTCCAGCGTGTTCGGGACTAAAATAACCGCCACCCCTGGGAATGAAGCAACCGGTATTTCCTGCTCAACCACTAAAGCAGAGGCGCCTCGGGAAACCGCCGGTGCCAGAAAATCGTGGCCGTCAAACTTTTCGCCCCGGAGGGCAATGAAGACCTCATCTGGCAAGATGGTTCTGCTATCAATACTAACACCACTGATCTGGACCCCTGTTGGCGCCTGCAACAACCTTCCGCCGGTCGCCTTCAAGAGCTCTTCCAAAGTAAACTTAGGCATCTTCTTTCTCCTTCATCGCTAAGGCGGCAATTTCTTTATCATCAAAATGAACCTTATACTCTCCGAAATCCTGGTAAGTTTCGTGACCTTTCCCGGCAATCAGCACCAGATCGCCTTCCTGCGCCAACGACACCGCTTTTTTGATCGCGGCCGCCCGGTCCAGAATTACTTCATAACTTGACGATTGACCTTCTTCCTCAAAACCTTCTTTGATTTGGTCCGCAATGGCCTGGGGAGCTTCCCGGCGGGGGTTATCATTGGTAATGATCGAGTGACTACTCAGCCGGGCGGCAATCCGCCCCATTATTGGCCGTTTCCCCTGATCGCGGTTACCGCCGCAACCAAAGACAGTGATGACCCGGTTTTTCGCCAATGATTGGGCGGTCAATAAGACATTTTCGAGGCTATCCGGGCTATGAGCATAATCCACAACTACCTTATATCCTTTTCCGCCGGGGACAAGCTCAAAACGGCCCGGGACACCGGTCAAACGGTTCAGCCCTTGACGGAGCACGTCCAGTTCCAAACCCAAGGAATAACCGAGCGCCGCTGCTGCAAGGGCATTGTACACATTAAAGTGGCCAAGTAAATTAAGAGTAACCGGGATCCTCCCGGCCGGAGTAACCAACGTAAACTGCGTTTCGTGCATTGTGCTAACCACCTGCTCCGCCCGGATTTGGGCCTCCGGGGTAAGGCCGTAACTGAGAAGCGACCGGCAGTCAGCGGCAATCTGTTGGCCACCCTGATCATCGAGATTGACGATTGCCAGACCGTCCGGCGGAAGGTCCTGGAAAAACTGTGTTTTTGTCCTGAAGTATTCGTCAAAGGTGTGGTGAAAGTCCAGATGATCCCGGGAGATGTTAGTGAAGATACCACGGAGAAAAGATAAACCCGCAATCCGGTTCAGCGCAATCCCATGTGAAGAAACCTCCATCACCACGTATTCCATTCCCGCCTTGACCATCTCTGCCAGTAATTGTTGCAACTCTAAGGCCACCGGTGTCGAGTTCCGGGCCGGAAGCTTCCGCTCATTAATTATATTTGCGATCGTACCGATCAGGCCGGTCTTCAAACCGGCGGTGTTCAGGAGTGAACGGATTAGATATGTTGTGGTCGTTTTTCCTTTCGTCCCGGTAACCCCGATCAGCTTCAGTTTTGAGGCCGGGTCCTGATAAAAATTCTTCCCGACCAGCGCCTGGGCGGCCTGGGTATCTTCCACGATTACTCTGACCACGCCCGGCTTAACGTCAACGGTCCTCTCCACCATGACGGCAGCGGCACCCCGCGCAATCGCTTCGGCGACAAACTGATGTCCATCGTGCCGACTTCCCTGGAGGGCGATAAAAAGAGTCCCTGGGGTAACTTGTTGCGAATTCAAAACCACAGCGGAGATTTCGGTTTCGAGATCTCCGGTTACATCCAGCACGGGGATCCCTTCCAATATGGTTTTTAACTTCATCGGCCTCACCTTTCACAAAAAATGAACAAACTAATTATACAGTTATTCTTTACGCTATTTAGCATTTTATTCCACTTTAGTTTTACCGGCTTCCACAAAATAGACCGTCACAGTAGCCCCGATCGTCAACCTGCTCCCGGGAGCCGGGTTCTGCCGCATAGCAATCCCGGAACCATTGGTAGCGAGTTGCAAGCCCATCTCCGTCAGTCTCTTCTCCACCTCAGGTAAAGAAAGACCGGTCAAATCTGGAACTAAGACTGTGGAAAGTTCCTTTCGATAGCGTGACGCTTCATCATAATACAAGAGAATCGTGGTCTTGGGTTTGACCGTCACTCCCGCTTTGGGACTTTGCGCAATCACATATTCACCCGTCCCAAGTTCGCGATAGGTCAGGTTGGTTTGGCCTAAGATCCTAAGCGCTTCCGCACGCGGGAGGCGCAAAATATTGGGGACAACAACAGAACTTTCGCCACTTGGTTGCTCCATTCCTTCCCCTTTCCTTTGGGGCTTCACACCTAAATATTTAAGTGTTTCCCCGACAATCGTTGAAAAAAAAGGCGCCGCGATCACACCCCCGTATTTAACCGGCCCTTGTGGCTCATCTAATATGATAATCCCGGCCACTCTTGGCGCTTCCACCGGGGCGAATCCGATGAAAGAGGCAATTCTCTCCTGCCCGTAGATCCCGCCTTGCGGTTTTTGGGCTGTTCCGGTCTTCCCGGCCACGGAATAACCCTCAATCCGTGCCCGGTTACCTGAACCGTTCTCCACCGCCGATTGCAGAATCAGACTTAATTCTGCGGCCGTTTTTTCCGAAAGGACCCGACGGATCTTTTTGGGCTCAAACCTGTTAAGCACTTCTTTTCCATCAGACGATCTGATCTCCTTAACTAAACGCGGTTGCAGCAGTTCGCCCCCATTCGCCACCGCCGACAGCGCATTTAATAACTGTAAAGGGGTAACTGAGATCCCCTGGCCGAAACCGATTGTTGCCAATTCCACATTTTTAATCCGTGAACGAGGGGGAATAATGCCTTTGGCTTCACCCGGGAAGTCCACACCGGTTTGTTGCCCGAACCCAAAGGCCTCTAGGTAATGAAGAAATTTATCTGTCCCCAATCGTAGCGCTAGAGTGGAAAAGACCGGGTTGCAGGAGTTTTCGACCGCTTCGGTAAAAGTTTGACTGCCGTGTCCCCCCGCCCGCCAGCAACGTAGGCGGCGGTCTTCCACCACAAGAAAACCGGGATCAAAAAACTGGGAACTCCTGTGGACTACCCCCTCTTCCATCGCCGCCGCCGCCGTCACAATTTTAAAAGTGGAACCCGGTTCAAACTGGTCGACCAACACCCAGTTGCGCCGCACCGCACTCGGATAGGAAGCATAGTGGTTGGGATCAAAGGTCGGGTAATTGGCCAATGCTAAAATCTCACCAGTCATCGGATCCATCAGAATAACGGCGCCCCGTTTGGCTCCATTCTCCAAGACCGCTTTTTCGATTTCACGCTCTGCAATGTATTGAATAACTTGATCGATGGTTAAGACCAAACTGTAACCATTCTGCGCTTGAATGAAACGCCTCTCACCCAAGGGAATATAATTGCCCCTCGAATCATACTCGGCCTGTTCACTCCCGGGGATTCCGCGCAGATATTGATCATAATAATTCTCGATTCCTTCCAACCCTTGATTATCAATTCCGGTAATCCCCAGCAAATGAGCGGCCAAACTTCCCCGCAGGTAAAAGCGTTGCGCCTTTTGGGCTACTTCTACCCCTGGGATCCGGGCTTCCATAATCCCTTGCACCTCTTCCGGCAGTGGTTTCATCTTTAACCACACGAAGGAAGTCTTTTTAATCAAACGATTATAGACATCATTGACGGAGAGTTTTAATTTTTCCGCAATAACCTCAGCATCAGCTTTCGGGTTTTTTACCTGATAAGGGATGGCATAGATCGATTCCGTATCAAAACTAAAAGCAAGGGTATTCAAGTTCCGGTCAAAAATTGTCCCGCGCATCGGCTCGACGCGAATATCACGAAGCCGCTGCTCTTCGGCTATTTTTTGGTAATAGCCAGCCTTAATCCCCTGAATAAAGAAAAGCCGACCTATTAATACTCCCATTATGCCAAAAATGCCTAATAGAAGTAAGGTCGTACGTTTTCTAATCACTAATCGGTTTAACCCTTGCACCGAGGACACCCCCTAATGCAATTCAGTTGCTCCAATCAACCCCGGCCAAGGTACGCCCTAATCCAGACAGCCAATCAGTAATCCTGGCTACCATATTTCCTTCCGGTAAATACTCCTCTAGCTCTAAGAGGGAAGGAGGTAAGACGGGATTAGGAGGAAGATGAAGTTGAGGAAAACTTGGTTCATCCAGATCTCCTAAGTACGCCAATTGCTCCTGATTATTCAAAGCAAGTTGCTCAATATATTGTAGTGAAAGATGATCGGCCAGTTCACATTGGAGCCAACCAATCCGGCGATCAATCTTTTTCAATTCGGACTGGAGCTCTGCTAATTGAAACTGTTGTTGGGCCAAAAGAGCTTGAATGATTGCGTTGGCCATCGTCAGAAGGAGAATGAAACCTCCGATCCAAAGCAACCGGCGGAGCTTCTTTTTATTGATAACAACTTTTTTAACTTCCCTGGACCGTACCTCGGGTAGCGGTTCGGGTGTAAAATCTCTGGCCTTAGCTGTTACCATTTTTATGCTCTCCCTTCCTGCCCTATACCAGTTTATATGCCGCTCTAAGCTTTGCACTTCGACTTCTGGGATTTTTCTCTCTCTCTTCATCCGTAGGGATAACTGGACGCGGGGTTAGAATCTTTATTTCCGGTCGTCCCCCACACGCGCAAATGGGAAAACCGGAAGGACAGCGGCAGGCCTGGGCTTTGTTTTTAAAAGTCTGTTTAACGATCCGGTCTTCCAGCGAATGGAAACTGATCACCACGATTCGGCCCTGCGGCTTCAAACAAGAAATCCCTTGTTCTAAACCAGCCTGGAGAACCTCCAATTCCCGGTTAACGGCAATTCTGATCGCCTGAAAGGTACGGCGGGCCGGATGCGGTCCTTCCCGGCGTGCCCTGGCGGGAATCGCCGCCTTGACCACGGAGACTAATTCTCCGGTCGTCCTGAACGGAGCTTTCTTTCGTTGGTCGACAATAAAACGGGCAATTCGATTAGCCCACCGTTCTTCCCCATACTCTCGAAGCACACGGGTCAATTCGGACAGCGAATAGGTATTCACCAGATCGGCTGCCGTAAACTCCTGGGCCGGGTTCATTCTCATATCAAGCAAGGCATCTTGCTGGTAGGAAAAACCGCGTTCTCCACTATCCAGTTGGAGTGAAGAGACTCCAAGGTCGAGCAGTATCCCGTCTACTTCCGGGATGGACTCTTCCTGGAGAAAACTCGACATCTCGCAGAAATTACCATGGCGCAGGAGCAATCGCCCCGGAAAGTTAGCAAGCTTGCGGCGGGCTATTTGTAAAGCGTTTTCATCCTGATCAATCCCGAAGAGAACTCCGGACGCCCCTAGCCGCTCCGCAATTAACGCAGAATGACCCCCCAAGCCGATGGTTCCGTCCAGGATAACCTCCCCCGGCTGAGGATTCAGGAATTTAATTACTTCGGCCGGCATCACCGGCTGGTGACTAAATTCTGACATTAATTACCTTCTTTGTGCTCAATCTGAATTATTGGTATTAAGCGAATTGCTCAGAGTCCAATGCCCACGATCTTTTCGGCCAAGGCTTCATACGACTCTTCCACCTTTGAAGAGTATTCTTCCCAGACTTCCTTCGCCCAAATCTCAACCCGGGTTGAAACTCCCAGAACATAAAGGTCTTTATTGATCCGGGCATGCTCCCGGAGATTCTGAGGAATGGAAATTCGCCACTGCTTGTCCGGTTCACATTCGACCGCTCCGGAAAAAAACATGCGGACGAAAGCACGGGCATCAGCCTGTGTCGTCGGCAGAGTTTTCATTTTTTCTTCCATATGACTCCATTCGGTGAGTGGATAAACGAAGAGGGAATGATCAAGCCCACGTGTCAGAATGAATTTCTCTCCCAATCCTTCCCGTAGCTTCGAGGGGATGATAAGTCGCCCTTTATCATCCAGCGAATGCTGGTATTCCCCCATAAACAAGCGCCTTCACCTCTTCCTCTCCACTTCACTCCATTTCGCTCCACTTTCGCCTCTGTATGATCCATAATGCCCCAAATCTGATGATTTGTCAAGGGCTTTCGGGAAAAAATCACCTACCCGTCAATTTTTTCCAGTTAACTGCGTAAAAAAAAACCTCTTTTAGAGGCTTCTCCCATCCCCAAAGATGATCGTGGCTAAAAGAATGAGTAATCCGACGA
>JAAYGU010000037.1 GCA_012727535.1 Bacillota bacterium
ACCCGGCACCTGCTCTAGGACCTGTCGAATTCCTTGGGCCGCTTGGGAAATGGCAGTGGCTAGGCTTTGTTCTCCGGCTTTTCCGGGGTGAACAACGAGAAAATCGGCGCCGAGCTCTACTGCGCGCCGGTATTCTTCCACCAACGATCTGATTGATTTTTCGTATAATTCACCCTCTGGTGCCGCCGGATTAGGAAGGTAGGAAAGATGCACCACAATTGGGCCCAAACCAGCCGTCTTCACCCGAGCTTTGAAGGCCGCGACCGCTTTTGGGTCCAGGGGCTTTTTGGCCCAACCCCGTGGGTTGCCGGCAAAAATTTGCAACGCTTCACAGCCTAATTCCTCCGCTTCCGTTACGACATGTGTTAAACCTTTACTGATCGACAGATGTAAACCGATCCGCATTATTCTCGCCCCAAATCATCAATGAATTTTAGAACTGCGTTTTTCTCTATCAATTTCGTAAAAGAAATTTTTTCCGCAATTAATTGTAGTGTAATAAAAATTAAGAGAAGAAGCAAGAGCACGATGGTGTTCCGCTCTAAGATGACGAGCCCAGCTAAGACTGCTCCTAGATAATTGGCACCGGTGTCTCCCAACATCCCGCGGGCTTGAAGATCATAGGGGAAATAAGCCACCACCGAACCCAGTAACAGAAAGATCAGATAAAGGGTTGAGGTATCTTTTTTGGTGAGCAAGAACACCGGCAAGAAGATGATTAATCCGCCAAGAAAGACTTTGAGAGCACGCCCAGGTCTTAAATCAAAGAGATTTAAAATATTGGGCGCTAAAGCCCCTAGTAGGATTCGGGGGAACAGCAACCACCACTCTTCCCGCTGTGTAAAGCCAATCCCCACCGCAAAAATTATGCTGAAGAAGAGACCAAAAAGGGCTTTTAGACCGCCTGAGGTTAATTCCCCGTGCCGGAGCAGACTGAGATGCCCCTGTAAGCCCTTTTCGTCGTCATTCTTCAGCAGGTCGTCGGCCAATCCCAAGAGACCGAAACCAGTCGTATAAAAAAGAAAGGCAAAAAATTCCCCTGGAGTAAAACCGACCGTTAGCCCCAGGAGTTTTAAGAACTGAGGGAGCATCGCCAGGAGCGGAAAGACCAAGGGAAAAACTAAACCCAAAGCCGCCGGAACTGTTTCCGCCCGGTAATTCTGCTTGACCATCCCGGCTTTGCGCAGCAACTTTTCGATGAACTTGACTACCAGTTTCGTCAGGAGAAAACCAAGGAAGAAAAATCCTAAAGCCAAAGCCTTCACCTACAGCAAGCGTTTTATAATTACGCCGAGAATATCAACCAACTGCTTTCCGCGGTGGATAAACCCGGGTAGATCTTTTCTGGTTTGCCGGTGGTCCATCTCCACCGGAATTTCTCTGATAATCAAACCTTGTCGCGCCAGATCAATAATCATCGCGACCTCTACACCGAACCCTTCAGCAAATTTACCGTTTAAAGCAGCGATTGCTTTTTTGTTTAAGGCTCTTTGTCCGGAGAGGGGTGCCGACAGGCGCAAACCGGTATAACTTCGGATCAGCCGACGCGCTAACCACAAGACCAGGCCAAATCCACTTTTTCGTTTCTTCTCCGGGAACCGGCCGATTACTAAATCAGCTTGTCCTTTCACCACTGATTCCAGGAGTTTCCTCCCTTCGCGAGCAGTCTGGCCTAGATCGGCATCGAGCAACAGTAAAAAATCGCCGACTACCTCAGTCAGGCCAAGATTTAAAGCGCCTCCTTTCCCTAAATTCTTGGGTGTTTTGAGTACAATAGCCCCGGCTTCTTCCGCCCGCTGCGCGGTCTGGTCGTGGGAACCGTCATCAATGACTACAATCCGGACGACACCGGGAATCTTTTGCACGGCTTGTACCGTTTCTGCAATCGTTTTTTCCTCATTAAAAGCCGGAATCAGTACGGTTGCTGCTCCTTCTAACAAGCTTGCGCCCTCCTCAACTTACTGTACGGTCCTCAGTGACGGTTTGAGCGGAAATTTAGGAAGTAAAGCATGGGCTGATTCTTTCACCCCATAATCGCCTTTTTCTCCAGAGGCTAAGGCCAAGATCAGGGCAACTTGTCCGGGAAGGGTATCAATATTATCAACCGTGACCAAGTTGAGGTTTTTGTATTTTTTGACGTATGAACAAGTGACGGAGAGGGGTTCGACCCCAACAATGTTCAATCCTTGCTCTTTGGCAGCTTTAACGAGGTGGGTGTCAAACTCATCCACCCTAACCTGGCGTTCTTCATAGCTGCCGCCTAGCAAGATGATGGTGTCGATTGCTGCTCCCGCCCGGCCGTTAATCTGCGCTAAATTATTGGTTTGTAAAGCAGAGATCAGTGCCGTTTCTCCACGGACAAGCTCGCTGACCAGAGTGGTGAAGAGTTGTGCCAACCAGGTATTATTAACTTCCAATCCGAACAGGGAGGCTAAGGCCGGGCCCTGTAAAGAAAGATCCGGCCATTCACCGAAATTAATTGTAAACGGCACCTGAGCACCAGCCTGGGTCAGTACTTTGACCACTTCAGCTGTTAATTCGGGTTCAATCGTATGGTTGGTCTTGATGATACCGATCTTCCGTTCGGTCAGCAAATCTTGGATGACCAACGGCAGGATTTCTCGGTTAAACTGGCGCAAAACTTCTAATTCGACCGCACTTGCCTTTAGGCCATCCTGCAATAACTTCTTCTCGGCGCGTAATTGGTCAAATTCCTGTTCTAAACTTAAAATTAGCTTCTCCTGGCCCTTGACGATCTCCTCATTCCCCATTAAGGCACCGCCAATCACAATCCCAATCCCCAAGGCCAAAAAAACAGCAGCCAGGGAAGATATATAATAGCGAAAATCAATCATCATCTTTGTCGCTCCTACAGCTTGATCAAGAGACGCAAGCGTAACCAGAGAAGACGGAGCCAATCCCAAGTCACCCGGTTGAGGGATAAGACCAAAATTAGGGGGATAAAAGCAGCTAAACAGATCAAGATGATCTGCCCGGTCTGAACTTTACTACGGTATAGTCTACTCACACCTCTGGCATCGACTAGAATCGAACCTACTTTTAGCCTAACCAAAAAGGTGCTACCCATACCTTTCCGTCCTTTTTCCAGAAAATCAATCATGTTGGAATGGGTACCCACCGCCACGATTAAATAGGCCCCTTGTTCGTAAGCCAAGATTAAGGCAATATCCTCACTGGTGCCGGGGGCCGGGAAGACCACTGCCGGCAAATTAAGCTCATTAAGGCGCTTAAGTCCGGGAGCACGACCATCCTGATAGGCATGGACGACCAATTCCGCGCCGGATAACAGGGCCCGATCAGAGACACTATCCATATCTCCAATAATTAGATCAGGCTTCAGTCCAAACTCCAGCAGCGCATCTGCTCCCCCATCCACCCCGATCAGCACCGGCTTGACCTCGCGGATATAGGAATAAATGATTTTTAAATCTTCCCGATAGTTCTGACCTCTGACGACCACTAAGACGTGGCGCTTTTTGAGCTTGGTTTTAATTTGGGGAATCGGCAATTCTCCGATGATTAAATCTTTCTCGCGCCGGACATATTCGAGCGTATTTTGGATAAAACGATCAAGCTCAAGATGTAAATTCTCTTTAGCCTGGTCGGAGAGGAGTTGAATGGCTTGAGGCGTTAAGAGGGTGCCGGTTCCCAATATTGCCTCGTCATAAAGGATCTGATTCTCCTTTACTACGATAACTGCACCTTCCGGCAAGGCGTCAAAACACTCTTTGCCAACCTGATCTAAAATTGGGATACCGGCATTGGTCAGTAAGTCCGGGCCGAGGTTGGGATAACGCCCGGAGATGGAGGGACTTGCATTGATCACCAGCCGGACTTTAGCTTGGATGAGCGATTCAGCCGCTATCTGGTCGAGATCAGGATGATCGATCACGGCAATCTCCCCCGGCTGTAACCGCTTTACTAAATTCTTCGTTTTTACGTCCTTTCTTGCTGTCCCGCGAATAACCAATTTGTTCCCTCTTACATCCCTGAACTTACTTTCTTCATATTCTTCAATTCCTCAATTTAAAGTTCAAACGGATTTTATCGGAAATTTTAGCAATAAAACAGACATTGGTTGGTTTGCCTTTTTTTTCATCAACCAGATAACCCATTAGCTCATGGAGATAATCGATTTCCCCCCGATTCCAGGCTGTTTCGATCGCAAAGCGCATTGAACGTTCCACACGGTTTGGCGTCGAGTTAAACTCGGCGGCGATCCGCGGATAAAGCTTCTTGGTTACTTCATTGACTAAAGACGGTTCTTTAATGCACATTAAAATCGCCCGACGCAAATAGTTAAATCCTTTAAAATGCGGGGGAATTTTCAATCTTTGAAGAATATCAGTAATCTCCTTTTCGAGCTCAATCTCTTGCCTGGAAGAATCTGAGGTGAAAACACTAACCGACTGAGGTGCTCTTGCTCCGCAGATTTCGCGGATCCGTTGGGCTAAAACTTGGAAATCAAATGGTTTGATGATGAAGTAATCAGCGCCTAAATCAACAGCCATTCTCGTCAATTCTTCATGGCCAAAGGCTGATAAAATGATGACCTTAGGTTTATTATTCATCTTTTTGATCTGTTCTAGCACAGCAATTCCATCTAATTTTGGCATAATCATATCTAAAAGCAGTACATCGATACTGGTTGTTCTCACCATTTCTAAAGTCTGAAGCCCGTCGTTGGCTACCGCGACAACTTGAAGATCATGATTCGAGTCTAGAAAATTTTTGAGAATTTGAGAAAACTCCAGATTGTCTTCTCCGATCCCAATCCTAATCTTCCTTGATAACGTCAACCAGTCCGCCTCCGTTCGTCCTTCATTAATGTTTAAAATTCGTTAAATTATGAAAAAACCCTCTTCGTCACCGCTATTTCTTCAAGATGCATCTCTTTCACTCCGCTTTTGCAGATTCTTTTCCATTTGGAGCATCCATTCGGCAAAGACCCCATACCCGCGGGTTGGATCATTGACAAACACATGGGTCACCGCGCCAACCAGTTTTCCATTTTGAATAATGGGACTCCCGCTCATTCCTTGAATAATACCCCCGGTTTTAAGCAACAGTTCTGGATCGGTTACTTTAATCACCATTCCTTTATCCCGTAAATTACTCTGGTGATATACCTTTTGAATTTCAATCGAAAAGCGACGAATCACGTCCCCGGAGAGAACAGTCAGAATCTCTGCCGGTCCTGATTTTACTTCACTAATCGTGGAGACGGGAATCGGTTGTGGGTAATAGAGGTTGTTGAGATCGGTGTACAAGGTCCCAAAAATGCCGATTTCAGTATTGGCAAAGATATCCCCAATAATGTCCGAATGACCGGAGAAGATCCCAATTTTCTCTCCTGGTTCGCCACGGTTACCATGGGTAATCCCGGTAATGCGGGCCGCGACAATTTTCCCATTAACGAGAGAAACTTCACTATGACCAAAGCCCAAGATTTTATGGCCCAAAGCTCCATATTGACGTGATTGAGGGTTATAGTAAGTAAGTGTACCAACGCCAGCCGCCGGATCTTCAACATACAAGCCCAAGAGATAACTGATGATTCCTCGTTCTCGATCCACTTTTTTTACCGGCGTTATTTCCAAGTCCAGAGTTTTTCCCCCGCGGACCACTCTCAACATCAAGGTCGAACTCTTTTCTGCTTCGCTTTTAATCAGTGAGTCAAGCTCACTTAGGCGCCGGATCGTCTGACCATTAATAGCAATGATTAAATCCCCTACTTTAATTCCGGCCTCTTTGGCCGGATAAAATTCACGACCTTGGTCATCCCGGACCGGAAGATGCCCCGAAACGATTACGCCTTTGGCCGCCACCAAGACCCCAATTGCGTGTCCCCCGGGGATAATCTCCGGCATCTTGACGATTTCAAAATTCACCCGGCGAATGGGCAAACCTAAAAACCGGATTTCGATATATCCGTTGCCTTCCCTTTCCGACGTGACCATTACTTCCGAACAATGGCCGCTCTGGCCTTTTTCGATTTTTGTTCGGCCGTTGATGCCGGTAATCCCGTCGGGCCGGTCGGCGGCTAGATAAATACTGAAGGGTTTTTTCAGCGAAAATTGAAGCTGTTGTCCGGGGACCAGTCGTAAATTAGTGGGATAAAGTTGTACCTTAATCATTTGGGGAAGGATAAACAGCATAAACAGCCCGAGTAAGAGCAGAAGAAACCAGGAAAAAAGTTTTTTATAACGGGGTGGCATCATATCTTCCTCCATTAAAACCGCAGCTAAATTGCTTTTAATGATAAATTCCCCGTTAAAATAGGCGTTTATACGATGAAAAATAAAGGGACTTTGGAAAGAAAATAGCCGCGTACAGCGCGGCTATTTTCGATACTTTAATCATTTCCACCAAAACCGGGCGGTCTACTCCCCTTGCCTCATGATTAAAGGACGATATTCAATAACCGACCCTTAACGTAAATCATTTTACGCGGGGTTTTACCCGCGAGCACCGCTTGAATCCCGGGTAGCGCCAGCGCTTTTTCCTGAATCAACTCTTCTTCCGCCTCGACTGGAATGACGAGACGATCTTTAATTTTGCCGTTGATCTGTACTACAATCTCCACACTCTCTTCGGTCACCAGGTTCTCATCCCATTGGGGCCAACGTTGATTATGGACCGAATACTCTTCGCCCAATCTTGTCCAGAGCTCTTCCGAGAGATGCGGGCAAGCCGGAGCCAGGAGTAAGGTGAAGATCTTACTGCTTTCAATCCACTCTTTACTCCCCCAGAGATCCGGTTTTAACTTCGCCAGTAAATTAGAGAGTTCCATCAGAGAAGCAATATAGGTGTTAAAGGAAAAATTCTGTAATTCGGCAGTTGCTTTTTTAATAGTTTGATGGACTTTCCGCTCTAAAGTCTTGATTTTTTCCGCTGCCGGCTGCGGCTTAGCTTCCACCGGAGTGAGGAGCAACTCCCAAACACGGTTGAGAAAACGGTAACAACCTTCAATGCCATGGCTGTCCCAGGGACCGCCGAGTTCCCAACGCCAGCCGAACATGAGGTAAACCCGAACAGCGTCGGTGCCATAGGCGCCGACCAGATCATCCGGAGCAATCACGTTGCCCCGTGACTTACTCATCTTTTCACTATCTTCCCCAAGGATAATTCCTTGGTTACGTAAAGAGAGCATTGGTTCGTCAAAATTCACCAGGCCCAAATCTCTCATTACTTTAGTGAAAAAGCGGGTGTAAATCAGATGCATACAAGCATGTTCGATCCCTCCGGTATACTGATCGACCGGTAGCCAATATGCTCCTTCTTCCGGGTCAAAGGGAGTCGAACCTTGGTAATATGGGCTTAGATAAGCATATTGATACCAGGAAGAGCAGATAAAGGTATCCATGGTATCGGTCTCCCGCTGCGCGGCTCCGCCGCACTGGGGACAGGTTGTATGCAAGAACTTTTCATGGTGCTTAAGCGGCGATTCACCGGTCGGCAAGAACTCGGCATCTTCCGGTAAAAGCACCGGCAGCTCCTCTTCGGGTACGGGGACGACACCACATTGGTCACAGTAAATAATGGGAATCGGCGCCCCCCAGTAACGTTGCCGACTAATCAACCAATCCCGCAACCGGTAATTCACTGCTTTTTTCCCCTGACCGCGTTCTTCAAGCCATGCGATCACCTTTTGCTGACCTTCCCGCGCTGGCGTATTGGTAAAAGGCCCTGAGTTAACCATGATTCCGTCATCAATTTCAGTATAAGCGGCAGTCAGTTCCCCTAAATCTTTCCCGGCCGGACTGATCACGACTTTAATGGGGAGATTATATTTTTGGGCAAAGGCAAAGTCACGTTCATCATGGGCCGGAACCGCCATGACCGCGCCGGTACCATAACTCATCATCACATAATCGGCAATCCAAACCGGAATGCGCTCCCCGTTCACTGGATTGATCGCGTAACTTCCGGTAAAAACGCCGGTTTTTTCTTTATCGACAGCCAGCCGTTCGATCTCGCTCTGCCGGGAAGCCTGGTATTGGTAGGCTTGAACCTCGGCGCGCTGTTCGGGAGTTGTTAAAGATTCTACCAATGGATGTTCGGGGGCCAGCACCATAAAGGTAACACCCCATAAAGTATCTGGACGGGTGGTAAAGACCTTCAATTCCTGGCCTTCTTCAAGTTTGAAGGTAACTTCCGCTCCTTCACTCTTCCCGATCCAGTTTTGCTGCATGGTGATCACTTTCTCCGGCCAATCAATCTGGGAGAAATCCAACAGTTCTTCAGCGTACTCCGTGATCTTTAGGAACCACTGCTCCAGTTCTTTTTTGATGACCGGTGTCTCACAGCGTTCACAATGACGGTCTTCTCCCCAGACTTGCTCCCGGGCTAAAGTGGTATTACATTTCGGGCAATAATCAACAGGGGATAATTTTTTGTAGGCCAACCCCTTTTTATAAAATTGTAGGAACAACCACTGGCTCCATTTATAGTAATCAGGTAGACAGGAGATAATCTCCCGCTCCCAATCAAACATTGCCCCCATCGTTTTTAATTGCTCACGCATTCTTTCAATATTCGACATGGTCCAGTTATGGGGGTGGATTTTCCGCTGGAGCGCAGCATTCTCTGCCGGCAGGCCAAAAGCATCGAAACCCATTGGGAATAAGACATTGTAACCCTGCATCCGCATAAAACGGGCGCGGGCATCAGACGGAGCCATGGCATACCAATGGCCAATATGCAGATCACCGCTGGGATAAGGAAGCATGGTCAAAGCATAATGCTTTGGTTTACTGTGGTCGATCACCGCACGGTAAAGAGCACTTTCCTCCCATTTTTGGCGCCAGAAGGGCTCAATTTTATGTGGTTGATATCGTTCATATTTGGTCAATAAAGATCCCTCCTTCAATATGATACCCCTGGTCAACGAATGACCAGGGGCGATTAACGGTCGCGGTACCACCCTGTTCGGTTTTCACGCGGAAAACCCTCTTTTCCTTTATAACCCAAGGGGGGTTAGGGACTACGCAGAATAAATCATCCCTAAACCTCAGGGGTGAGTTCAACCGCCTTCCGGGTCCGGTTCGCACCAACTACCGGCTCTCTTCATCCCGAGAACAATCTACTACTCCCCATCATCAGTTGTTAGGTAAATTAAATTTTAAAATAATTCCTTCTAATGAGTATAAACTAGGGGTTAAAAAATGTCAAGCTAGGGTTAGTGTGGTGATTTTTGCCCCATGCCATAATTGCTCTAAACGATAAAATTCTCTCTCCTCTGGTGTCATCAGGTGAACAACCATAAAACCATAGTCCAAGAGAATCCACCGCGCTTCACGGTAGCCTTCAATCCGCTTGGGCGTCAACTCTTGTTCTTCCAGTTTATCGAGGACGGCATCGGCTAAAGCTTGTAGATGAACCGCATTCCGGGCACTAGCAATCAAAAAATAATCTGTAATGACGGTCAATTCCCGCAGATCCAGAAGCAGGGGGTTTTCTCCTTTTGTTTCGTTGACTGCGGCCCAAGCAGCTAACAACACCTGAGTCTCATCCATTAATCAAACCTCCGTACATTGGCATCACTTTCTTCGCTGAACTTGCCGTATTAAAGTAGTTTACAATACAGGCCAAACCATTTAAGTCTCTTCCAGTAAAAACCAGTTGCGTGCTTCAATCGTTAAAGGATGGAGTAAAAACCCGGAGTCAATAATATACTTTATTTTTTGGTCAAAAATATACCGGACAGCGGTTAAACGATCGACCAAGGCCAGTTCCCGGGCAATCCGAGAAGTAAAATGTCCTCTTCCCGGTTCGGCAAAGTCAGCAATCATAATAATCTGACTTATCTTATTCATTTCGGGAGCACCGGTGACATGAAGAGCGACCGCTTCCAGAATCTCCGCATGTTCGATCCCCCATTCCTTTTTAAGCTGGAGCGCCCCGACCCGTCCATGGAGCATTACGGGAACCCGTCGTTCCACTTCCGACAATGGCAACCGATAGCGATCAGCTAGTTTTAGTAGTTCCGGATGAGGAATCTCTCTGGCCACATCATGCAAAAGCCCGGCAACGGCCACCGGTGTAACCGGGATTTGGTAGAGGGTCGCTAGCTTCCTTGCTAACTCCATTACTCTAAGCGAATGTTGAAAACGATCCGGGGATAGCTTTGCTTTTAATCTTTTCTTGATCTGTTCAAGGTCCATCTCCTACCCCCAAGCTTGATTCTTCTTTTTATTCTTTTTCCATATTTACGCCCCTTTTCCTGCCTCAACCTTTGAAAGATTAGAAAAACAAGCAGTTGCCTTTATAATAAAACAGGGTGCAGGCCTGCACCCTGTTTTTAACTTGTAGTATTAAGCGGCTTGGCCTCATTGACAATGATTTCTCTACCACCCAGCTCCTTCCCGTTCATATCCGCGATCACTTGTTCCGCGCTTTCTTCAGGAACTTCAACAAACCCAAAACCCTTTGAGCGTCCGGTTGCCCGGTCTATGATTACCCTACTCGCTAGTACTTCCGTCGCACTGGAGAAAAATTCAGCCAGGTCTTTATCAGTAGTAGCCCAGGGTAGATTGCCAACATAAAGGGTTTTACTCACTATCGCATCACCTCGTTTCCGGCCATGAATCTGAGCATCTTTGTCGGCCCCTTTCTGTAGTTTGCCCGCAGATTGAAAATATTATCGAAACGAGATGAAGAAGAGAATCTCTAACTATGGGTCTGATAGAGTTTTTTTTCGGTAATGTAAGCCAAAACCAGTGAAGGAAGCTGGTAACGTACAGATCTACCTTCACGGAGCCGCGCCCGGATTTGTCGGGAAGAGATCTCAATCAACGGGTTAGTGAAAAAAACAATTCCCCGGCTGTGCGCGGAGGGACGTTCATATTGACGGAGCGCTGGCGGCAGCTCCGGTGGAAAGCCCGGCCGTGCCCCCACTGCGAGTCTAGCCAGTTGAAAAAGGTCACGGAAACGATGCCACCGCTCAAGGTCGCATAGAGCATCTTGCCCCAGTAACATGTACAATTCCCGGTCCGGATAGCGAGCGCGGAAATACTGAAGGGTATCAACTGTATAGGAGGGTGGTTTCCGCTTTAACTCAACATCGGACCAGGTGAAAAAGGGGTGATCCCCGATCGCCAGCTTAATCAGCTTCAACCGCTGTTCGCCCGTTACCAAGGGTGAATGGGTTTTAAGCGGTGATTGGCCGGCCGGAACAAAAATCACCTGCTCAAGACCGAGTTCCTCCCGGGCTGCTTCGGCCAGTAAAAGATGGCCGAGATGAATAGGGTCGAAGCTTCCTCCATAAATGCCGAGTGCTTTCATGTTCGCAGCTGCCCATTGCCGAAAATAATGTATTTTAAGGTCGTGAGCGCCTCCAGGCCCATTGGTCCGCGCGCGTGGAGTTTTTGCGTGGAAATCCCCAATTCGGCGCCGAATCCGAACTCAAAACCGTCGGTGAAGCGGGTAGAAGCATTCACATACACAGCGGCGGCATCAACTGATTGTAAAAAATCCCGTGCTTGCTGGTAATCGGAGGTGACAATCCCCTCTGAATGTCGCGTTCCATACCTTCGAATGTGGGCTAAGGCCTCCTCCGTGTCAGAGACAACCTTAACTGCTAAGATTAAGTCTAGATATTCAGTAACCCAATCTTCAGCCGTTGCTGCTTTCGCCCAGGGAAGATATTTCCGTGTGACCTCGCAACCACGAATCTCCACCCCGGCCGTTTTGAGCTCCGCTCCACACAGCGGAAGAAACTCCGGGGCCACTTCCTGGTGCACCAGTAGGGTTTCAACGGCATTACAGACGGAGGGACGTTGCGTTTTCGCGTTGAAAACGATCCGGCGGGCCATCTCGATCTCCGCAGAAGCATCGACAAAGATATGGCAGTTGCCGACTCCAGTTTCGATCACCGGTACGGTAGCATTCTCCACCACCGTTTTGATTAAACCCGCGCCGCCGCGGGGAATGAGGACATCCACATAGTCATTCATCCGCATAAGGGAGAGAACAGCCTCCCGCTTTGGAGTAGAGACCAACTGGACAGCATCAGCGGGTACGCCCGCGCGCGTTAGCCCCGCTCTGATCAGCTCGACTAGAATCTGATTGGTCCGGAGTGCTTCCGCTCCGCCCCGGAGAATCACGGCGTTTCCCGTTTTCAAGCATAAAGCGGCCGCATCGACGGTGACATTGGGTCTTGATTCATAAATCATCGCGACTACCCCTAAGGGGACACGCATCTGCCCAATCTCTAAGCCGTTAGGACGCCGCCACATTTTTTCCACGTTCCCAATTGGATCTGGCAAGTTGACCAGTTCCCGCAGGCTAATCACCATATTTTCAATCCGCTGCTCATTCAGGGTCAACCGTTCTAAAAAGTGGGCCGAGAGGCCTTGCTCTTGACCGGCGGCCACATCTTCTTGGTTGGCCGCCAACAGCATTGCGGAATTAGCTGTTAGTTCTTCAGCAATCGCAAGTAATGCCTGATTTTTGCTAGCACTATTCAGCCCAGCCAGGGTGTTCTTCACCACACTGGCTCTTTTTCCTAACTCCTGAACATACGCTGCGCTCGACAATCCGCACACCCCTTTCATTCCTGGCAGACCAGATTATTCCGGTGGATTACTTCCTCATAAGTCTTATACCCTAAAACTTCTGGTAAACGGGCTGTATTAACACCCTTGATCTTTTCGATCTCCTCGGAACTGAAATTACTTAGCCCACGGGCAATCTCCGTTCCAGTCTGATCAAGGACTCGAATAATATCGCCAACTTCGAATCTACCCTGTACCCCACTCACGCCGGAGGGCAGTAAGCTTTTCTTCCCTTGTAGTAAAGCAGTCACTGCTCCCGGATCGATCACCACGGCCCCTTGGGGCTGCCCGGCAAAGGCAATCCAGCGCTCCCGTTGGACTAAAGCCTCCTGATTAGGAAGAAAAACGGTGCCGATCGCTTCTCCTTCCATAATCCTGGTGATGCAGTTCGGTTCTTCTCCGGAGGCTAAGACCATCATGATCCCGGAACGAGTGGCAATGCGGGCGGCTTCAAGCTTGGTAATCATGCCACCTGTCCCGCGGTCCGTACCGGCTTCGCCGGCGACTGCCCAGATCGACGGGGAGATCTCTTTAACTTCCGGAATTAAAGTAGCCTGGGTGTCTTTATGGGGATCACCGGTAAATAAACCATCAATATCGGAGAGTAAGAGCAAAAGATCGGCGCCAACCAGTCCCGCCACCAGAGCCGCTAAAGTATCATTATCACCGAAACGTAGCTGCAGTTCTTCGGTGGCGACGGTATCATTTTCGTTAATCACCGGCACGACACGGTATTCATCAACCAACATCAAAAGGGTATTTCGCGCGTTTAAATAGCGCCGACGGTCGCTCATATCCTCCCGTGTTAATAAGATCTGCGCCGTGTTAATACCATATTCAGAGAACAACTTGGTGTAGACCTGCATCAGCAGACCCTGCCCAACGGCAGCCACGGCTTGCCGTTCAGGGATCGTACGCGGCTTGGCTTTCAGTCCTAAGCGCCCGACCCCGGCACCGACCGCGCCGGAAGTAACCAAGATTACTTCTAATCCGGCATTATAAAGATCGGCCAATTGGCGGACGAGTTTCTCCAACTGCTTGAGGTTTAGTCGTCCCGAGGCATAAGTTAAAGTACTAGTCCCTACTTTCACTACTATTCGCTTGGCTTCTTTCAGCTTGGCCCGATTATCTAACAACCCCATACCTCCCGGTCAATCTCTGTGTTTCCACAAAACAATTATTACCCGTTCCATTCGCGATCCTATTATACCATAACGACCCATCATTGCTAGCACTTAGCAACAATTGGCGTTCATTTCTCGCAGCTCGTCGCTGGTCACTGGTGATTAAAGCGGTTACCCGCTTTTAAGCGGAGCTGAGCTTTAGAATACTCACAGAAATTTACCGGAACAAGGAACATCATTCGGCACCGGCGGAGATTCTAACTCGACTCGATGTCAGCAAGCAACGGAGCGATGCGAAGCCTTCCACCTGCCACTCCTTGCTGTAGTGGGCGACTACCCGGTAATAAGAATGACACTGTAGGAACAGTGTCATTGATGTTGTTAGCTAATTTTCTGTTCTTCCCGGTCTTTCCGCTGTTGACGGCGGTGGAATTCATAATGAGGATCTCCTTTTTTCCAACGCGTGGCGCGCTCCCGAACCACTGTTTTTTCACGAATGATAAATTCGTTTTTGGCTGGGCAGAAATAAAGGTCGGCATCCCCTTTGCAATTCCCGCAATCTAAGCAGGACATCCCTTTAAACCTCCTAAACGAAAATAAAATACGACTAGTCCTTCAGGGGAATGAGCTCATTACCAAAACCGCTCTTTGACCAACTCCTCATCCGGTTATTACAGTTCGAGCTAGAAAAATTAAGTATTAATTAAAGTCGATAGATAAATTCGTAATGACCGATCCGGATCAAATCACCCTCCTTTACCCCCTCCTTCTCCAGGGCTGCCAATACACCAAGGCGCTTCAGTAGTTGATCCAAACGCAACAACGCCTCATCCTGATCTGGGTTGAAGCGTGAGACCCTTTTCAGTAATTGCTCGCCGGTAATCCGGAAAGCACCATCTTCTTCGCGCTGTATGGAAAAGTCGGGTTCTACGTCTAGAAGTGAACTCTCGTTACTGATTCCTATTTTCGTGACACGGGGTAATTTCTCCAGCTGTGCAGAGATTAAATAGAGTAATTGCTTAATATTTTCCCCGGTCACCGCGGAGATGCAGATAACTTCATAACCTTGACTCGTAATTTTCTCCATGAATTCCTTTTGTTTCGCCGCCGCCTCCGGCAGATCAATTTTCGTGCCCACCACAATCTGAGGCTTTCCGATCAGTTCTTGACTATAACTGGAAAGTTCATTATTGATAGCGGTAAATTCTTCCCAAGGATGATCCGCCGATAAATCGACCAGATGAACAAGGAGACGCGTCCTTTCCACATGCTTCAGAAAGGCGAAACCTAAACCCGCACCCTGGTGCGCACCGGCGATCAAACCCGGTAGATCAGCAACGACAAAACCCCGCTCTTCAAGCTCCACCACGCCAAGGACCGGACTTAAAGTGGTAAAGGGGTAATCAGCCACTTTAGGCCGGGCTGCGGAAATTCTCGAGAGTAGAGTAGATTTGCCGGCATTCGGAAAACCAATTAAACCTACATCCGCTAAGACTTTTAATTCCAACTCCAAAAGCGCTTCCTCGCCGCTCTCGCCCCGTTCGGCAAAGCGTGGGGTTTGATTTCGAGGCCCAGCAAACTTGGCGTTGCCCCGTCCACCCCGTCCGCCTTTCGCTACCAAGCATCTTTCCTGATGAGAAGTGAGATCTCCGATAATTAAACCGTTCTTACGAACGATGGTCCCGACCGGCACTTTAATAATGAGATCTTGTCCAGTTTTTCCATAACATTTACTCCCCCGGCCCGGCTCACCGGAGGGAGCCTTGTGCAGTTTTTTATAGCGTAGGTGGCTGAGCGTGTTATATCCTTCATCCGCTTCTAAATAGATATTTCCGCCGTCGCCGCCGTCGCCGCCATCGGGGCCACCCATCGGCACAAATTTCTCTCGACGGAAACTCACCGCCCCGTCCCCGCCCTTACCGGCGATCACCTTAATCGTTACTTCATCAATAAACATCTCTGTTCACCTTTGACCTTTTCCCCTTATCACTACGGACAAAGCTTGGACAGCAGTTCCGTTGCCGCTCTTTACATCTAGTCATATTATTATTCTACTGGGATCAGAAAATATCCTCTCTTCCCTCAACACAAGATCCCTAAAGATTATTGGGTAAAATGGGTTTTAAAAAAAACCGCCCCGCGGCGGTTTAACGAGCAATGGATACCGGTTCGGAATAAACGCTAACCTTTTTATCTCTCTTTCCTTTGCGTTCAAAAACAACATAACCATCGATTAATGCAAAGAGAGTATCGTCTTTACCGATTCCAACATTATTTCCTGGATGGAACTTTGTACCCCGCTGACGGACCAAGATACTGCCGGCCCGCACCTGTTGTCCGGCAAACCGCTTCACCCCTAGGCGTTGCGCCCGGCTGTCACGGCCGTTCCGAGTACTGCCCATTCCCTTTTTCTGCGCAAAATATTGTAAATCAAACCTCACTCTTCTCCACCTCCTTGATGGATATACCCACATATTTTTGGTATCCCGATGCTATTTGTTGTAACCCCAGATACATGAGGTTTAAAAGGAGATCTGCCTGTGCAAGTTGCTCCTGATCTAAGGCGGAGGGCAAATAGCAGGCAAGATAACCGCTCTTTCGCTCCTTCTCGAGGTGGAGTTTGAGCCCCACAAGTTTCTCAAAGCCCAGAACGGGAGTCTGCACCAGAGTCGAGACCCCGGCACACACAATATCCTTTCCGGCTGCTGCATACCCGGTATGCCCCTTGGCCTTAAAACCAATAAAGCGACCGTTCGCCCTGATCATCTGCACTTTAGTCATACTTAGCTCTCAATGGCCAGCACACGGAGTCGTGTATACGGTTGGCGATGCCCTTTTCGCTTACGGATATTCTTCTTCGGTTTATAATGGAAGACTAAGATTTTACGGGCTTTATCTTGTTTGATAATTTCCGCTTTCACCTTGGCGCCTTCCACCAGAGGGTTACCGATTTTGATCTCTTCTCCACCGATCAGGAGGACCCGATCGAGTTCAACTTGGGTGCCTACCTCACCGGGGATCTTCTCCACATTAAACTGATCACCAACGGCAACTCGGTATTGCTTTCCGCCAGTTTCCACGATGGCATACATTCTTTCCACCTCCCCCGCCTAGACTCGCCGGTGTTGGTACCAGAACGGATTTTAAAAACCAAAACCGCGCGGTTGAAACAGGTCCAAAAACCACATTTTATATATTAACACCCAATAGGTTTAATGTCAATCACATAAGACAGCTTTGGCATAAGTCTTAAACATTTTTTCGATTCTAACCTTAACTTGCTGCCCAACCAGTTGTCCAGCGCCTTCAATATCGATAATATATCCTTCAATGCGGGCAATCCCGTCGGCCGGATTGTTCGCATGCGTTTCCACCACTTCGATCTGCAGTTCATCTCCCTCCTTCACTGGAAGAGCCGCCATTTTTACCTTTTCTTTGTCGCCCGCCGCCAGTACTCTGACTTCAGGCAGGGGAATATCTTCTTTCCCGCGGATAAAAAGCATCTTTTTACAGGCTTTCTCCAGCAAAGTCAGGCGATTGCCGCCGGGACCGATGAGGAGCGCGGCTAGGGCCGGGTTCACTCCCAAGAGGAGCGCTTGCTCCCTGGCGTTTTCCTCTCCCAGCTCGATGATGCGCCGTTCGGCACGGGCGGCTTGGGTTTTTAAGGAGTATTTATAACCTGTCCCGTTACAACACGAACAGGCCTGTTGTAATTGCTCCCGCAGGCTGGGCCGGGTTTTTTTGCGGGTTAGCTCTAAAAGTCCCAACGCGGTAAAGCCAAGGATATTAGTTTTAACCTTATCTTTCTGCAACTCGGCCGCGAAGCACTCTAGAACCTGTTTTCTACTATCTTCATCTGCCATATCAATAAAATCAATAATAATAATGCCACCGATATTTCTCAACCTTAATTGCCGGGCAATCTCTTTGGCCGCCGTTAAATTAGTGTTGAGTACCGTATCTTCCAGACAAGTTGATCCAGTAAATTTACCGGTGTTAACATCAACGACCGTCAGGGCTTCAGTTTGGTCAAAAACCAGATAAGCACCTGTTTCCAACCAGATCTTACGTTGCAAAGCTTCTTCTATTTGCTGTTCAACCCCGTAAACAGTAAAAAGTGAGTTGCCGGTGAATAACTTTACCCGTCTCCGTAGATGAGCACCGAAAATATTTAGTAATTCCAAGGCTTTTTCATAAGTCGCCAGGTCGTCAATTATCAACCCGTCAATCTCCTCGGTGAAAAGATCACGAAGGATACGATAGAGCAGATCATGATCATGAAAGAGTAAAGAAGGAACCGGACCTTTCCTCGCCTTCTTTAAGATTTTCTGCCAAAGGTTAAGCACAAACTCCCGGTCGGCCAGTAACTCATCTTCTTCAATGCCCTCGGCGGCTGTGCGGATAATCAATCCCATCCCTTTTGGCTTTAAACCAGCGGCCAGCTTTTTTAATCTTTCCCGCTCTTTTTCATCCTCGATCCGCCGTGAAATTCCAATATAATCAACGGTCGGCATCAAGACCAAATAACGTCCGGGAATGGTCAGATTGGTAACCACCCGCGCGCCTTTATTACCCATCGGCTCTTTAACCATTTGGACGATAATCTCTTGCCCCTCGCGGAGCAGTTCGCTGATCGAGGCCGGGTTCTTTACTCCCTCTCCCTCTCCGCCCCGATCGGTTTGGAGATCATCAATATACAAAAAGGCGTTCTTTTCCATACCGATATCGATAAAAGCCGCTTGCATCCCGGGAAGAACATTTTCCACTTTCCCCCGGTAAATATTGCCGATCTGCCGGTGTATGGAAAAACTCTCAATGGACAACTCCACTAATTTTCCTTCCTCTAAGACCGCCATCCGGGTCTCAGTAGGACTAACATTAATTAAAAATTTTTTTCCCATCCCAACAACACTTCCTAAATAACCTTCTCTTCAAAGAAGGCCGCCTTCCTGATCACCCGCCTAATCTGAAAATCTTGGGCTAGAAACGTACAAAAATCATCCGGGCGAATGGTCCCCCGCGGACCAAATTCCACCTTGATCGTTAGAAAAACCAAGCCTTCTGGCTCGAAATCCAAGCGGTAGTCCAGCCACAACGGTCGGATATTAACAACTTGCTCCCCACTTTTTGTCCTTTTCATGACTGGTAATTCGCTTTTTGTCCATAATTGTTCAAGTAACGATTTAACCTGTAGCTGGCCGAGTTCCGCGTGGGGCTGGAGCAGAAACTGATAGGAAAGCGCCTTGATCCCGGCCATCAGGGAGCTGGTCTTACCGATCAACCTTTGGACTTTAATCACCTTCAGCCCAGGAGGCAAAGTCTCCTTTAATGCTTGAAAAACCGCCTCTGCCGCTAAGTCAGCGGTTAACTCCAGATCAAAAAACTCGGCTTCACTTTCAAGCCCCAAAGGAAGGGGTGGACCAAAGGAAAGGCGTGGTGCCGGGTTAAACCCTAAAGAAAAAGCCACCGGCAAGCCTGCCCGCCGCAGGGTTCGGCTGATTGCTCTTGCCACATCCAAATGGGAAGTAAAGCGGGCGGCGTCGGTCTTACTATATTGAATACGGTATTTAATCTTTTTCACCTCCAGCCATAATGGGCCTAGCTCTAAGGGTCGGACATACTCCGCAGGTCTTGCAGTCTATGCGCCCACGACAATCCGGCGTGGGCTTCCCCTCTTCCGCGCGCTGGTCTTCGGTGATTAGGTACTCCTTACTCACCCCGGCACTCAGGTGTTCCCAGGGAAGAATCTCTTCATAAGAACGCGCCCTGGTATAATCCTCCGGTTTTAAGCCGGCAAAGCTTAGAGCTTCTTGCCATAAGTCCCAGCGAAAAGTTTCCGACCAGGCATCAAATTTACAACCAAGTTCTACTGCCTTTTCTAAGCTGAGTGCTAAGCGGCGGTCTCCCCGGGCCAAGATTCCCTCCAGTTGACTTAAAGTGACCTGGTGCCAAGATAACTTCAAACCTTTACCCCTTAGTTCCTCTTGTAAGAAGCGCTGCTTACGGAGGGTCTCTTCACTGGAAATCTGCGCTCGCCACTGAAAAGGGGTGTGTGGCTTCGGAATAAAAGTAGAAACACTAACGCTAACCTGCACCCGGTTCGCGGCACGCGCATGGATCCGCCGCCCCATCTTTAGGGCTTCTTTCGCCAAACGAACAATTCCGGCTAAATCTTCGTCGGTCTCCGTCGGCAGGCCAAGCATAAAGTACAATTTAATCCGCTGCCACCCTCCCGCAAAGGCTGCTTCCAGAGTTTCGAAAATCTGCTGATCGGAAAGGTTTTTGTTGATTACGCGGCGGAGACGTTCGGTCCCAGCTTCCGGGGCAAAAGTTAAACTGCCCTTTCGACCGCTTACAAACTTGGCCGCCAGTTCCGGCGAGAAAGAATCGATCCGCAAAGAAGGTAAGGAGATCCTCACCCCTTGGGGAGCAAAACAATCAGTCAGCGCACCGGTCAATTCTTCAATTTTGGTATAATCGGCACTACTGAGCGAAGTAAGGGAGATCTCTTCATAGCCGGTCTTTTTGATCAAGTCGGTTAGTCGTTCTTTAATGAAAGCCGGTGAGCGTTCCCGGACCGGTCGGTAAACCATCCCGGCTTGACAAAAACGGCAGCCGCGCGTACAGCCGCGGAACAGCTCAACCATCAACCGATCATGAACTGGTTCCATCCACGGGACCAATTCCTGCGAGGGAAGATACTGATCAAGGTCGTGAATGATCCGTTTCTGCACGACCGAAGGTGCCGGCGGGTGCGGATGGACAGCGGCAATCCTTCCCTCCGGAGTATAGTCAACCTGATAATACTCGGGGAGATACACCCCAGGAATCTGCAGCAGCGCACGCTTGATCGCCGCTCGGTCGTCCCCACGCTCCTTCCCATCAGCGATGCGGTCCAAAATTTCAAGGAACGCCTCTTCGCCCTCTCCCAAGAGGAACAGATCAAAAAAATCGGCTAAGGGTTCGGGGTTAAAACTACCCGGCCCTCCCCCGATGATCAAAGGATGCGCCTCGCCCCTCTGCTCCCTTCTTAAAGGTATTCCCGCTAAACGCATCATATTCAAGATATTCGTATAACTTAATTCATACTGAAGCGTAAAGCCGACGAGGTCAAATTCTCCCAAACCATGCCTGGTTTCCAGTGAAAAAAGGGGCAAGTTTGCTTTCTGTAATTCCTCTTCCATGTCCAACGCCGGGGCATAAACCCGTTCGGCCAGATAACCCTGGACTTCATTAATTCGGTGATATAAGAGGCGTAACCCCAAATGCGAAAGGCCAATCTCGTATAAATCGGGGAAGGCGAGGGCAACCCGGAGACGTGCTTGTGCCCAAGGTTTAACCGTAGTGTTTAACTCACCCCCCGCATAACGAGCCGGCTTCTCCACCTTTTCCAACAGTAGTTCGTATTGATCTTTCATCTTCTCAACCTACCTCTTTTTCACGTTAAATTCAGATCTTTTCGGCTTTCTCTTTTTCCGATGACACTCCGGCTTTACTATTATTAATTTAGAACTGAGACCTGATTCTGAATAAAAGCGCCCAACAGATAGCAATTCTTTTATTGTCCTTACCTCGGAAGGAGTTGGCCCTTTTTCTGCTGGCTTCCCACCTGAGCAAACCTAATATGGAAGGCATTTTCTTCCTTCATGAGCATAAATAATTGTTCTTCGGTTACTTCCCCCACAATCTTACCATTTTTGTCGGTCAAAATGAAGAGGTGATAGTTTTTCCCGGATAAGAAAGGGATGATCTCCCCGACTTTGCGTCCCGGTTCCACGACCCAAACCTTGGAGGCGAGTAATCCTTTTTCCTCCAGCAACCGGGTTTTATAATCTTTTTGGGTGAGATAAGCATAGAAGAAATTATCCTGGCGGGCAGCCACAAAAAGAAAGAAAAGTAAAAACGGGAAGTGGGGCGGGACCACTCCCCGTAAAGTCAGAATAATTAAGGGGAATCCGGAAACAATTATTACCCGGCGTGTTAAGGTGGTCACAAGAACAGTGGCTTTCTTATACCCCAATTTGCTGGCTAAGAAGGCCCGGAGCATTCTCCCCCCATCAAGGGGGAAAAGCGGAAGGAGATTAAAAAGCGCTAAGCCACAATTAATCGTAATCAATGCCTCGGAAATCTCCGGGATTTGTAAATAGGGAGCAAAGGCCTTACCGAGCAGGGCCAGGAGTATACTTTCTACCGGTCCGGCTAAAGCGGTAATCCCCTCTGCAACCGGATCGTTGAACAAAGCATAGTCCATTTTCGCTACGCCGCCGAAGGGAAAAAGTTCAATCGCTAGGGAATGATAACCAAAACCCAAAGCAGTCAACAGGTGAGCGGTTTCATGGAGTAAAACCGAGAGGAACCCCACAACCAGACTGAGGATTTTACCGGTCACTCCAGAGATAAATAGTAAGAAAAAAAACCAGGGATTAAGCTTTATCTTGAGCATCAGCGCCACAAACCTTGATGATATTCGAGAAGCGGACGGGGATTAACCGGTTGGGAATAATGAGTGACCTCCCAAAAAAACACCCGACCGGAGCTCCCCAGTTCTTGATAGGCATTAACCCATTCTCCTCTGGTCACAAGAACCTCCGGACAGGGGTAATAGATGCTGTCCCACCCCGTCCCGTGCTCAATCTTGAGCCGCCAGCCTTCCGTCCCAGGATTGATCTCGACCACGGTACCCGGAGCGGAAGCGTAAACCCGCGAATTTACCGGAAGGACAAAACGTACACGCTCAGGGAGAAAGTCCCGGCGTTCAAAGTAATAGATGGGAGAGACAAACCGAACGGTACCACTCGGGGGAGCAATTGCTTCTTGCACCTCGATCGCAAACCAGGAAGATACTTCGTCTTTCACCTTTTCCCATTGTTTTTGGGCAAACGAATAAAGTTTTTGTTGCGAATGATGCGCCTCGCCATAGGTTAAGACATACCGAAACCGTTCGACCATCCCAGAACCGATCTTGGGGATTCTTTCCACCAGTCCCAAAAGAATGATGATAAAGATACAGATGAGAATTTGTCGAAGGATCACTAAATCCCAACGGAGCGCCGGATCCTCTTCCTTGAGTGTTGGAGCCGGTTGTTCGCCAAAGTTTTCCCGCGCCTCGACGGAGCCTTCCGTTTCCACAGTAATCGGATTTAATTCTTTTTCTGCACTGTGCACCATGGCTCTCCCCTTATTTTCCCTCTATCAAAGTTATATGGGAGTTTTTAGATTTCTAGAACAAGCCATGTTACTAAGAATTATCTAAAGTGAGCAAGCAAAGCAAAAATCCGCCTTCTTAATTTCGACCAAAAGCAGAGATGGTACTTTACATTTTCCTTAATTATTAATGTTTTCGCTAAAAAGTACTAATTAAAGAGGAAAAAAAAGTTTAGAAGAGAAATAGATTTTAACCCAAACTTTAAGTTTGAGAGGTGCACATCTTGGCGATTAGAATTGCAATTCTTAATCCTAACGGTTTAGAACTAAGCACCCAACGCGCGATGGATTATCTGAGGGAAAGTTTTTCCCAACAAAATATCCCTGTGATCTGCTGCCTTTATACGGATCAAATTCCGGCGGCCGATCTGATGATTGGCACTTACGAAAAGAGCAGAGTACTTCAAGAACTGGTCGAAAGTGGCCAACTAGAGCTACCTTAAGAGCCTGAGGCCACTATGATTACAGAAATAACGATCAAAGATAAAACAACCCTCTTGGCCTGCGCCTATGATACCAGAGGATTGAATTATGCCCTTTATGAGTTGGCAGAGAGAATCAACGCGCAATCCCTCCCGGCACTTTATCAACCCAGCCAAGAAAGACCATTGCTGAAACGACGGGGTGTTGTTCACTTTTTATCGGTTGAAGAATTAAAAAAAGGATGGAACTTTTCTCCAACATACTGGCAGGGTTATTTTGATCTGTTGATTCGGAAGCGCTTTAATTCCATTACGTTAGCTTTAGAAGCGCCCTCTTTCATCTCCACCCTTCTTTACCTGGTTGACCTCCCAGAACATCCGGAGGTTCAGCCCCCGCCCTTCTCCTCCCCTTCTCGACAGAAAAATCTAGAAGCTCTCCAGCATTTTGTCGAACTGGCTACGGAAGCCGGGTTAGACCTTTATCTCGGTTGCTGGAACTACCCTGGAAATACAAATCTTGCGGAGATATACTACGGATTAAACCAGGAAAATATCGAATCTTATCTCTTCTTGGCCCTCAAACAACTGCTTTTTTCTTGTCCTGAACTCAAGGGTTTGGAAGTTAAATTTACCGAGGGACCTCTCTCGGCGGATTTTTGTAGCAACACGATCGGGCGGGCGATCTCTGAAACTGGCAATAATCTTACCCTGAAACTTGATTCCGCACAAACCACACCGGAACTTTTCAACCTGTTAGAGGAGATGGAAATAAAGATCATTCTTATCAATAATTGCTGGGGAAAACAGTTCGGGTTACCTTACTTACGCACGCTCCCGAATTATTTCCCTCCCGCCACAGCCACCAATTATCAATTATACTCCGCCACCAGTTTGCGCTGGGGAGATCCTGATTATGTCCGGCAATTGCTTCATGCTTTAAACGCCTCATTGATCAGCGGCCTAGACCTGATTCCTCCCGGGTTAGATAGGAGCGGGCAAGAATGGTGCGTTCAAGACGCTTCTCCGGAAAACTATGAACGTCACTGGTTTTTTTACCATTTATTTGGCCGTCTCGCTTATAACCTTAGGACAGCGGGAGATGTACTTGTTCGCGAATTTCACCGCCGTTTTGGGGAGAAGGGGAATGCTCTGGTTGAGCTCTACCAGTTAATCAGCAAAGTGGTACCACTCTTCAATATCATTCACCAGCACCAAGAACCAACCCCGGAACAATATACCGGCGGGTTACTCGATTATTATTTGAGGATTCCGGTGAGTGACCCCGTTTTTTTCGCGACGATTCCGGAGTATACCCGGACGGTGACAGCAGGTGTCACCACAGATAAAATTTCTCCGGCGACTATTGCTGCCTCCCTCCGGCAATTAGGTGAAGAAATTAGTCATCAAGTTGCCACTCTGCGGGATGATTCACCCCAAAGAGATGGGGTTTTTCTGCAAGAATGGCAAGAGACCCTAGCAGAAGCGGAACATTTGGCTAACTTTGCGTTTTATCATAGCCGAAAGTTAGAAGCCGCCATTGAGCTCTCCTTCATTACAGAGACCTCTGACCTTACCTCTTTAAATAAGGCGCTCAACCTACTATCCTCAGCTAACCGGTTTTGGGAAAAAAACATCAGGAGCGCTGAGCAGATTGACGAAACCAAGACGGACTACCGCTTACCAGCCGCTGCTGCCCAGAAACGCCTCCTTTTATTGGAGGATGTTAAAAGGGTAAAAGCCTTAAGGGATGAGTATCAGCTCCGCGGTCATTTTATCATCGGCTTTGACTTCGGAGGTTTGCCATGTCTATCCGCGGAAGACACTCAATTGACCGCAGTTTTTCCTGATTTTCATATCGAACAAGGATTTACCGCAGTGGATAACAGAATCGTTTATGATCCAGAAAAGGGTTACGGTTGGCTAGACCCGAGCGCGCTTCAAGTTGTCTCTTCCCCCCGTGCTCGGTTGCTGGAAGAGCATTTCCAGTTCCCCGCCAAAAACACTTCTACAGCCTATGAAAACCAACTCGTAGCAGATTTCGTTTGGTCCAGAAAACCGGCTACTTTCCGGGTCGATTTAAACCCCGGGACTTACCGGTTGCAACTTACCTTGAGCGATCGGTCCGCCGAGATGCGGCGGCACGGTCCGATGAAATTTGTGGCCAATGAGACCGTGCTAGCTGAGGAACTGATCATTACGGCCGGGCAAAGAGTCGATCTACAGCACGAACTAACGGTTGAGGACGGAAGTTTACTGGTCAATTTTGATTGCTTACCACATCAAGACTGGTTCATCTCCGCGCTCAGTATTAGTCCGGTTGGTCCCTTGATCGCCCATACCCCACTCACCGCAGCGGTCCGCGAAGAGCCGCTGGTAATCAGTGCTTCGGTCTCCGGCAGCCATCCGTTGCGCCAAGTGATCCTTAATTTCCAAACAGAAAGTGAAGAAGGGTACCATATGCTCTCGATGGCACCCCAAACCAAAAACCTTTATTTTGCTACCATCCCGGCACCGTACCTAAAAGAAAGCCGGTATGTAAAGTATTATATCACCGCCTATGATAAACAAGGTCACGAAGCGGCCATGGGTAGTAAACAACTACCGTTTACCATTACCATGAATACAAAGGATCTTACTCCATCCTTATTCCAATTTCCGCCAGCAGTGGCACCGGCCGAACAGGACTTAACACTGAAAATCTCCCCTCGGCCTCTGGAAGAGGTAGATAAAGTTATTCTTGTCTATACCGGTGCGAATGAAAAAGAGCAGCAGCTTACCATGGAAAGAGACCCAGAGACAGAAGAGTATCTAGGACTGATCCCTGGCTCTTTCCTCCATGCTGAGCAACTATTAAGATACCGGTTTATCATTTTATTCAAAGATGCGGATGTTCAACTCTACCCTAACCCGTTACAGGCTGATCCCTACTTTTTGGTACCTCTTACTTAGCTAAAAAAGCTATTCGGTGATAATCGCTTCGGTCGGACAGGCGTCGGTTGCTTCCTGAGCACATTCTTCTTGCTCTTGCGGTACCTCTTCCTGTAAGGCAACGGCTTTTCCATCATCCCCCCAGTCATAGACATCCGGGCAGGTACTTATACATAAACCACAAGCGATACAGAGGTCGGGTTCTACTTTTGTTTTCATAACTTTTCACCTCTAACTGTTTATTGTCAAATTTTACCGTAGTCTCCTGTTAAAGTTTTATCATACCTAACCGAATAAAATTATGAGGGAAGAAAAGCGCCGATCGAGGAGGGATACCGTGGGCTCCGTCATCTCATTTAAAAATCAAGGAAAACGGTCTGGAGTATTAATCGTCGATGACCTGTTAATTATGCGTCTGATTTTATCTTCGATTCTTAAGGATGCTGGTATTCCTATCGTCGGTCAAGCGACCAACGGCCGCGAAGCATTAGATTTATATGTACAATTAAACCCGGCAGTCGTACTGCTTGACCTCTTAATGCCCGAAATGGATGGTTTTACTACTTTGGAACGGTTGCTGAAGATTGATCCAAAAGCCAAGGTCGTGGTCTGCTCTACACTGCAACAGAAATTTTATATAACGAAAGCTTTAAAATGCGGAGCGACAGATTTTTTAACAAAACCGTACCGTCCTGATCTCGTCCGAAACCTGCTCCGCAAGCTCCTCGCTGAACAACAGGTTGTTCACCAATACCCACGTTACTTAATGATTGATTAGTTTTATTGGTCCGAAAAAAGGCCGCAGTCGCGGCTTTGGGTCAGACTAATCTTTATTGTGTTACTTGTGTTACTACTTCTTTACGCTCCTTTTTACCAACACTCCCCACAAAGTCTTGTACTTTATCAATAATTTGTGGAGCAGCATCCACAATCCGGTCAACTAAGACATTACTATCAACCGGTAACAAGCGGGTCTGTTCTTTTCCGACCACTAAAAATGCTACCGGGTTTAAAGTTATCCCCGCTCCACTTCCTCCACCAAAGGGTAGCTCCGTTTTCTCCCCATTTTCATATCCTTTTTTCTCTTTTTTGTGCTCATGGGCAAATTCACTACCCCCGGCCGCAAACCCGAATGAGACTCTGGAGACGGGAATAATCACGCTTCCATCCGGTGTTTCTACGGGATCACCTAAGATCGTATTCACATCGACCATATCTTTTATACTTTCCATCGCTGTCTTCATTAGCCCCTCAATCGGGTGACCCTGCATCTTTTCTTCCTCCTACTGCTTCAATGATATATTCCTTCATACCGGCAAAGATAATATGTCCTAACTTGATCTCAAATATACTATCAAGCTGTGTTTCCCATGTTGTTCCGGAGAAACTGGGAACTACCATAATCCGCGGTTGTTCGGTAAAAGGGTAGGTCTTTTGTAAAAAACCGGCGACCACTCCTTTGCCGCTCCATAAGATACCAGTCTGGATACTGGTGGCAGCTGCATCTTTTTTCCCAAGGACCGACCGCCACACCAGACGGGTAAACCGACCTTTACCTTCCATTCTTTCGGCCACTCTTACCCAGCGTTGATACTTTTTGGGCAAAAATAAGTAAAACAGCGTCCCCCCTAGTCCATATTTCTGTAAAGCTTGCCCGACATCCATAATCCGGGTCAGTATATGATCAACATCCATCGCCATCTTTTGCCGGCTTTTTTCCTTCAGACCTGGTCCTTGTGCCGTTTTAGCCGCCACCATCGTTCCCGTCGGCAGCACTTCCTGTGATTGCTCAGGTAGTTGGTATCGCCAGATATAGATACCGAGTAACTTCATTTCCAACAGGAAATATCGCTCTTGATTGACCTGGTGGTAATGAAGATGAAATCTTACCGGAAAAAATAGGCCTAAGGGTAAAAGCAGGATATAGATAAGGGAGGGCAAAACTATTCCACCTCTTTGTAACCTGGAAATAGTTTGCCACATTTAACAAGTAAACTATGTGCTTAAGATAACTTTCTTTTCACCGTGCGGCCAATGAAGGAGACGGTCTCCGCCCCCAAAACTGAGCAGAAGGCACCGAGCAACACGATGCCCCAGGCCTGCGGAGTTAAGCGTGCTGTATGAAAAAGCCTCATCGCGAACGGATGAGAAACCACTATATACTGCATCAAGCCAGAGACCGCAACCGCCCCCAACAGGTAGGGGTTACCCCAAAGCTTCATTTTAATTAATGGGAGTGTTTCGGAGCGGCAAGCAAAAACATAGCTTAATTGTGAAAAAACGAGAGTACAAAATGCCATCGTCCGGGCAACCAGCAGTCCGCTCCCCATCCGTAAGGCCAGGATAAAAACTAAAATAGTGATAGCGCCAATCGTTAGGCCCTGGATCAGGATGCGATACCCCAAACCCCGGCTAAAAATACCCTCCTGCGGCGGCCGTGGTTTCTCCCGCATCAGCTCCTGTTCGGCTGGTTCAACACCCAGCGCTACGGCGGGCAGACCGTCGGTTACTAAATTAATCCAGAGAATTTGGATTGGAAGCAAAGGTAAAGGAATCTTCCCCAAAATCGCGATGAACATCGTTAGAATCTCACCGATGTTACAACCCAGTAAATAGCGGATAAATTTTCTAATATTACTATAAATTCCTCTACCTTCCTCAATAGCCGCGACAATACTGGCAAAATTATCATCCGTAATCACCATGGCAGAAGCCTCTTTGGTCACATCCGTCCCGCTCATGCCCATCGCCACACCGATATCGGCCTCCTTCACCGCTGGCGCATCATTCACACCGTCTCCAGTCATAGCGACTACCTCTCCCCGTTGCTTAAGAGCTTTGACAATAAGTAATTTGTGGTAAGGGTTGACGCGGGCAAAGATGTCGACTTGGCCTATCACCCGTGTTAATTCTTCCGGCGACAGGCGATCAAGCTCTGTCCCGGTGAGTACGAGTCCGCCGGGGCGCAGTAAACCCAACTCGCGCCCGATCGCGCGGGCGGTTCCCGGAAAATCACCAGTAATCATGACTGTTCTAATCCCAGCCCGACGGCAACTGGCAATCGCGTCTTTGGCTTCTGGGCGCGGTGGGTCTGTCATCCCCACTAACCCGAGGAAGATCAAATCTTGTTCATCCTGATCTGTTAGTTGCCGTGGGGCCGATAGCGGTCGGTAAGCCAGCGCCAGTACCCGTAAGGAACGATTGGCCATCCTCTCTACGTGCTTTAGGATCGTTTGTTTTTCCCGGGAATCAAGGGGCACTTCACGCCCGGCCCGGCGCAGTTTGGTGGAGAGCTCTAAAACCAAATCGGCCGCGCCTTTCAGATAGAGTAGATACTGCCCGTCTTCTTCGACCAAGACACTCATCCGTTTACGTTCGGGCGAAAATTCATTCTCAGCAAGGCGTTTTACTCCTTCTTTCTTCATTCCGGCTTTTAAGCCCAAAGTGAATAAGGCGCCTTCGGTAGGATCTCCGCTCAACCTCCATTGGGCGGATTCTTCATCTTTAACCACTTCGGAATTGTTACAATAGAAACCAGAGGCCAATAGCAGCCTCATCCCTTCCGGATCGCCCAGTCCCTCCGCTAGCGACAGAGGATTGACCGCTTTCCCGCGGTGGATGAATTGGCCGGTGGGGTCGAAACCATTACCGGTAACGGTTATCTCCTCACCGTTAAAATAACAAGCGGTCGCGGTCATTTGGTTCTGGGTTAGAGTTCCAGTTTTATCCGAACAGATCACGGTCGCGCACCCTAAGGTCTCTACCGCCGGTAGGCGCCGGATGATCACCGAACGTTTAATCATCCGTTGCACCCCCAGGGCTAGCGCGATGGTGACAATCGCAGGCAATCCCTCCGGAATTGCGGCCACGGCCAGACTGACCGCCGATAAAAACATCAGCCGGAAGTTCTCCCCGCGCCAGAGACCGATCATCCCCACCAGGATACAGACAACAAGGCAAATATAGACAAGAATCTTTCCCAACTGGTCTAAACGCTGTTGGAGGGGGGTGAGTCCTGCTTCACTCTCGGCTAAGAGGCCAGCAATCTTTCCCAATTCGGTCTTCATCCCAGTAGCCACGACCAGGCCGGTACCCCGTCCTCTCGTCACCGTCGTCCCGGCATGAAGCATATTTTTTCGATCGCCCAATTCCAAATGCTCCTCTTTAGCCGGTTCTTTGTTCTTTGTAACCGGAATTGATTCCCCGGTCAGTGTTGACTCATCGGCCTCCAATCCGCTCACTTCGAGCAGGCGGAGGTCGGCAGCGACTCGATCTCCAGCTTCCAAGTGGAGTAAATCACCCGGTACCACCTGCCAGGCTGGAATGTTGATTAAAGCCCCTGCCCTAACCACCCTGGCTTGGGGAGCGGACAATTCGCGCAGGGCTTCTAAAGAACGTTCAGCCCGGTACTCTTGGATGAAACCAAGAAGGGCATTCAAGAAAATAATGGCCAGAATCGTAAAGGCGTCAACCCATTCACCTAAAGCCACTGAGATCACAACTGCGCCTAAAAGAACCATAACCATAAAATCGGCAAACTCTGAAAAAAACAATTTCCAGGGAGAGAGCTCTCCTTTAGTTGCCAACCGGTTTTCCCCAAACTTCTCTAGTCTTTTTTGCGCTTCCCTCGGTTGGAGTCCTGATGAAAGGGAGGTCTTAAAGTGTGTCGATAGTTCCTCCGGCGTCATCTGCCACCATGGTTTAGCCAAGATCTTCACCCCACCTGCAGTTGATCTCTTTAATCCTATGCCAGGGCGGAGGAGAAATATGTCCGTCTTACACATTGCCAACCACGAGCAGCCAATGCTATACTAAAGAACGGGAAGAGGAGGAATTTTCATGCCGTTTGATGCTTTAGCCATCCATTATCTGACCGAGGAAATGAAGAATCATTTAGTCAATAGTCGAATTGGAAAGATTTTTCAGCCGGAGAAAGAAAGAGTAATCATCGAAGCTTTTCATCCTTTCCCCCGGAGAGAGCTTAAACTTTTACTCTCGGTGCATCCCCGTTTTTACCGTACCCATTTGCTCACGGCAAAAACCGTTAATCCTGCACAGCCGCCAGCTTTCTGTATGTTACTCCGTAAATACCTGCAAGGGGGAAGGATCATTGACCTGGAGCAACCAGAGTGGGAAAGAATCATCATTTTCCGGGTTGAAGTATACCAACCGGAGATCGGATTGACCACTTTTTCTTTAGTCTTTGAAGCCATGGGGCCAAGCAGTAACCTCATTCTCCTTGATCAACAGGAGACCATCATCGACGCCCTGAAACGGCTACCCGAGCGCCCTGGCCGCCAGCGTGTTCTGATGCCTGGGAACGCTTATCTACCTCCACCCGCCCCCGCCCGTTATCATCCGGGCAACCTTACCTTAGCGGCCTGGGAAAGAATGATACAGTTCTCTCCGCCCGCCACCAAGATTGCAACCGTTCTATCCCGAGAACTGTTCGGACTCTCCCCTTCTCTTATACAAGAAATTCTGCTCCAGGCGGATGTAGCCCCGTCCACCACCGTCAATACGATTGGGGCAGAAGCGGTTCAGCGCCTCTATACAACTCTAACTGCTTTGGAAGAAATAAAGCGGGAAGAGATTCCTCCGGCTTGTTTATACCTGAATGACGCTGGAGACCCAGTGGATTTCTTCCCTTACCAGCCTGTACACTTACCAGCCGATCAATTACAGCCTGTTGCTGACCTCAGCTCGGCAATCGAGGCCAGCCTTCATCGTTTAGAGGAAGAAGCGCAGTTTCAACAACAAGCTGGCCGGTTAATTAAGGTCCTGAACAAAGCGAAAACTAGAGCCCGCAAGAAATTGACCAAACAACAGCGGGAGCTAGAACAGGCGGAAGATGCCGATACCTTCCGTCTCTTCGGGGAGTTAATAACAGTTCATCTGGGCGGCATCAAACGTGGGCAAAAGGAGTTATGGGCCGAGAACTATTATCGTGACGGTGAACAAGTCCTGATCCCACTTAATCCGGCTTTAGATCCGGTGGAAAACTCCCAATTTTACTATAAAAAATACAGCAAAGCAAAGAAAGGACAGGCCAAAATCCGTAAACATTTACAAGAAACGGAAATGGAACTGGCCTACTACGAATCTTTAGAAACCTCTCTCCAACAGGCTACTTCCTCCGCTGAATTGGCTGGGATCGAATTGGAAATGTTCGAAGCCGGATTGATAAGTGGAAAAAAACGACCCCAACGCGGCACCCGCAAACCATCGCCTGAGCGACCTACCGTTTTTAAGGCTGAGGGCTGGGAGATCCTCGTTGGTCGGAACAATAAACAAAATGACCAGCTGACCATGAAACTAGCCTCCCCCGGCGATCTTTGGCTCCACACACAAAAAATCCCCGGGAGCCATGTACTGATCCGCTCCCAGGGCCGAACAGTTCCACCGGAAGTGTTATTGGCCGCTGCCAATCTGGCTGTTTATTTTAGTAAAGCCCGCGGTTCCAGTAAGGTGCCAGTGGACTATACGGAAAAACGCCATGTCCGTAAACCAGCGGGCGCACCACCCGGATATGTGCTTTACGAACGCTTTGAGACGGTGATTATTGATCCGGATGAGCTTTTACTCCGGAAATTAGGAATAAAATAAAACGGCGTCTGCTCAGACGCCGTTATCCTCCTCCTCTTCCGGAACCGGTTCATACTGGTCAAAGGTGCTGGTAATCTCCGCCCAGACCGCTTCGTGACCAAAGCCGAAAAAGATCCTCTTTTGTTCTTCCGCAACTTTCAAACGGCAAGCTTGCTTATCCGCAAAGCTAAACTCAGAGATCCGTACCCAGTATCTACCGGTCAATTCGCGCGCCACTTCACTATTGGTTAGAATTGCATAGTCCGTCCCAACATCAATTGCTTCCCGTGCACAATCGCGGAGGAGTGCGCGGTGAGACCGGGGTATTTTATCCCACGCCAATTTGCTTAAGAATAATGGGCTTACCGGAAAATAATGCTCCGTTTGGAGAATAAATTTTGCTGTTTCATAGAGTCTCATCTGCTTAAACTCGCTGAAACTCGTTTCGGCCAGGTCGACCAAGCCGACCTGCAACCCGATTCTCAATTCGGAATAAGCCAGGGTCACGAGGAGCATGCCTAATCTTTCCCAGATTTGCCAGTGAGTGGGCAGGAGCATCATCCGAAACCGCAGACTCTGCACCCGGGATAAATTAGGAATTGCTTTACTGCTGATTACATTAACTGGATTGCCCACAACATAGCCCAAAACAGTATCTCCCCTAAGCTGTAAGGCCTGATCGGCTAAGACCTCACCCAGTGTTCCGCCTAAAATCTGCCGGAGATGGTCGGTTGAAAAGAAGAGAAAAGGCACCTCCAGCATCATAAACTCTGGAACATAGTCGGCATATTTAAAAGAGGCGCAGGTCGCCAGATCAACTGTCCCTCTTTGCAATCCTTTAATGAGCTGCTCATCATCTCCCAAAGCTCCGTCTGTATAAACCTCGATTTTAATCTGACCCCGCGTTCGTTTTTCCACCAAATCTTTGAAAGTGTTCAGGACGACGGCCTCAGTCGAGGCCACCGGTCTCGGTGTTGCTGCTTTTAACAAAATGGTATTTTTTTCAGAGAAACCAGGCTGGGAAAGCGCAAGTACAGTTGTGATCATCAAACAAAGGACAAAGATCTTACGGGGCATCTTTTCGCCTCCTCTAAAAACACTTCCTTCATCTTAATTTTACATTTTTTCTTAATCTCCTGCTTAAAAGGATGTTCTTCATAAAATAATGCCGGATCTGGTTCATTTCTCCACGACTCCGGCAATAAAAGCCAGTTTCTTGTCCCGCAAGAGATTACTGGTTTGCAAATCATCGATTAAAACCGTCCCATCGAGGACAAAACTAATTTTATAATTGTAATACCCATTTAGAAAATAATAGACAAAAGCCTCGGCAAAATCCTCATTCATCCCCATACTGCTGCTTAAACTAAGGAAAGAAGATTCATGTTTAAACCAGTGAAAAAAAGTGACCAGCCCTTCCACAGAGTGGATACCTTGTACCTTTCCGGAAAACCCTTCACGATCCTTCCAATTATTCGACTGGTCCCAGGAAATATTGACAAAGTCTTTATTCAATTCATTCTCAATAAATTTCCCTTTCCAATTGAACTTTAATTGATCGTATTCGACCAGATGACCAACCTCATGAAGGATAATCCGGAGTAAATTTGGTAGTTCGGGAGTACCTTTAAAGGCAAATTGGTTACTTTTCTCCATTAGACTTAGATTGGAATTTAACAGCTTATTCTTCCAATCATCACTAATGGAAAAATCCAAAGTAACTTTCTCTTTGTCTAGGTAGACGACCATTTGCGGTTTATCGGCAAAAGAATAGGCCGAATTAACGATCACAAAACGATCAGCATACTCTAATAGATGCATTAAGTTTTTTTGTTTCAAAAGATCCACACACCGGCGGAGACTTTTGATCTCCCGTGAAGAAAGCACCACCTTTTCCGGGCGAATAAATCTGCGAAACTCTTCTGAAGGTTGATGCTTCAAGGGGTCAAAACCTTCAAACACAATACCTTGGTATGAAAAGACCTCCTGCGCTTGCCGGCAACCGGAAAAAAGGATTGTAAAAATAACAACCAATATAACAATCCATATAAATTCCTTCATTGTACCACAACCTTCCACCTGATTGAACCTCCGGAAGGTCCCATCCTACAAATACCTACATGCGTTCGGGGGCCTTAATTCCTAGTAAGCCTAAACCAACCGCCAAGGTGGTTTTCACGGCATATACCAAAACCAGTCTTGCTTCTTGTAGTGTTTGCTCTTCCACCAGTACCGGGCAGTCATGGTAAAACCGGTTAAACTGTTGTGCTAAATCGATCAGGTAACGACTGATGAGCGAAGGCTCATATTCTGCGGCGGCGGCCATAATCTTTTCCGGAAAGAGATATAAAGTTTTAATCACGTTTAAAGCGGCCTTGTCGGTCAAGACTTTGGGTTCGAACTCTAGATGCTCTTCTGGCTTAAAACCTACCTTGCGCAGAATACTACAAGCACGCGCATGGGTATATTGAAGATAGGGGCCTGTTTCTCCGTCAAAGTTCAAGGCCTCCTCCCAGGAAAAAGTGACATCTTTGATCCGGTTAACACTCAAAGCGCCGAACACTACAGCGCCGACCCCCACCTCTCGGGCAACCTCTTCTTTATGCTCAAGGTTGGGGTTTTTTTCATTAATAATTTCCAGTGTTTTTTGGATCGCGGTCTGCAATAACTCCTCCAATAAAACAACTTTCCCTTTGCGGGTAGACAACTTTTCCCCCGCTAAGTTGACCCAACCAAAGGGAACATGGATCAAATCCTTCGCCCAGTCATAACCCATCAGTTCAATAACTTTAAACCATTGTCGAAAATGGAGACTTTGCGCGATGCCGGTCACATAAAGCGCCTTCACAAAGTCGTAGGTCCGTTTACGGTAAAGTGCCGCCGCAATATCACGGGTAGCATATAAAGAGCTACCGTCCTTCTTAAGAATTAAACACGGAGGCATCTCGAACTGCTCTAGGTCAACAATGAGCGCGCCCTCACTCTCTTCCAACAGATTTTTATCTTTTAATTCACTAACCACCGCTGGTAATTGGTCATTATAAAAACTTTCCCCGGCCATCGAATCGAACGTAATCTCCAAAAGATCATAGACTCTTTGAAACTCTTCGAGACTAATCTCTTTAAACCATTTCCATAAGGCCAGGGCTTCCTGATCACCATTTTCAATCCGATTAAACCACTCACGTGCTTCTTCATCTAACGTCGGATCCTTCTCCGCTTCTTCATGAAATTTAACATATAAACGCATCAGTTCCTTGATTAAGCCCTTTTCCACCGCCGCCTGTGAACCCCATTTTTTATACGCCGTGATTAACTTACCGAATTGCGTTCCCCAGTCCCCGAGGTGGTTGATGCCAACACAGTTATAACCCAAAAAATTAAAGATTTTGTAAAGGGAATTCCCGATCACCGTACTGCTCAGGTGACCGACATGAAAAGGTTTGGCGATATTGGGCGCGGAAAAATCAATCACAATATTCTGGCCTTGGCCGAGGGAACGAGCGCCATAACGTTCACGGGTCCCGAGAATCGTCTGTAATACCTTCTTGCCTAACTGCTCCGGCACAAAACGGAAATTCAAATAGGGCCCAGTTGCCACCGGGGCCTCGAGATAAGGAGAGGCAGGCAGGCTTTCCTGCAGTTCTTGGGCAATCACATGCGGATCTTTCCTCAAAATTTTACTCAGTTTAAAACAGGGAAAAGCCAGGTCACCAAGTTTTTGATCCGGTGGATATTCCAGTAAATTGTAAATTTCTTCCCTATCCAATTTATTTAAGTCCGGTTGGGTACAGAGTAAATCAGTAACGATTTCCCGATAATCAAGGTATTGTATGTTTCTCATCTGGATCTCCTTCTACTTGCTTCTGAATCTTATTATATATTACCCAAATAACCTTTTATTTGCAACTAAAAAGATTATCCCTTTTTTCAGCGCCACTGGCGATAAAAATCACTCTCCAGGCCGCGGTACTGAAGTGCTTCGGCAAGATGGGATGGGGCAATCTTCGCCTTACCCTCCAAGTCGGCAATGGTCCGGGCGACCCGCAGTAGCCGTTCATAACCCCGGGCCGAGAGCCGGAAACTCTGAACCGCCCTCGCCATTAGTCTCTTCCCTGCTGGATCCAGAGCGCAATAGTACTTGCTCTCCTTCGGCCGCATATGTGCATTACAATAGATTCCGCGACCTTGATATCTTTCTTCCTGAATCCGACGAGCGCACACGACCCGCTGGCGGATGACCGTTGAAGATTCCCCCTGACCAGCGGTGGCCATCTCCTCATACTTCAAACGCGGCACCTCGACCATTAAATCAATGCGGTCGAGCAGCGGCCCAGAAATCCGGGAAGTGTATCTTTTTATTTCTAACGGTGTACAGCGGCAAGGCTGTACCGGATCGCGATAATATCCGCATAAACAAGGATTCATCGCTGCAATCAACATAAAACGGCTGGGATACACCACGGTAAGGGCAGCCCGTGAAAGCGTGACCATCCCGTCCTCGAGTGGTTGACGCAAGACCACCAAGACTTCGCGGTGAAATTCTGGAAACTCATCGAGAAAAAGGACACCATGATGGGCCAAAGTGACCTCACCCGGTCGTGGATAGGTTCCTCCCCCGATTAACCCCACTCGCGTAGTGGTATGATGCGGACTCCTAAACGGCCGGTCCTTCAAGAGCGATGTTCCGGCAGGGAGCAACCCGGCAATACTATAAATCTTCGTCAGTTCCAGGGCTTCCTCCCAGTTTAATTCGGGTAAGATCGAAGGTAATCTCCGGGCCAACATGGTTTTTCCCGAACCTGGGGGACCGACCAGTAGGATATTATGCCCCCCGGCCGCCGCAATCTCCAAAGCCCGTTTGGCCGCTTCTTGGCCACGTACATCGGCATAATCTTCGCTGTAGACAGCAGCCGCAATCTCCTCCACCGGGGGAGGATTTTCCGGTTCGCGGCCGGTTTGGAGAAAGGTGACCGCCTCCTTTAGATCTTGAACCGGAATAATCTTGATCCCTTTTACCACACAAGCCTCCGCATAATTACCGCTGGGAATCAACATATATTCTTTACCCTGCTTTGCCGCCGCAAGCGCCATCGATAAAACGCCGCGCACGGTCCGGATTGTCCCATCCAAGGCTAATTCGCCGCTTGCCATCCCGCGGTTAAGAACTTGTTGGTCGAGCAACCCCTGGGCACAGAGAATCCCGAGCGCAATCGGTAGATCAAACCCGCCTCCTTCTTTTTTAAGCGCGGCCGGAGCCAAATTAATCACAATCCGGTGGGCGGGAAACTCAAAACCGGAGTTTTTAATTGCTGCTCTTACTCTTTCTTTTGCTTCTTTGACTGCCGTATCTCCCAGACCGACCAGATCAAAGGAGGGTAGTCCCCTGGAGAGATCAACTTCTACTTCAACGGGAAACCCGTCAATCCCGAGTACCGTCGCAGTGGCTACTTTGGCCAGCATTAATAGTAATTACCCCCCTCCACACCGAAAGCATTGGTAATTAATTCATGGCGGAGGTGTTCCCCTTGCTGATTTAAGGTCAGAGCCAGAATATCAAAGCGACAGGGATAGTCGCGATAATTTTTGCTCTGGAGATAACAGAGTGCCGTCCGGATCAGACTTCTTTTTTTCCGTCGTGTAATCGCCTCCAGCCCGGAGCCGAAGGTCGTTACAACTCGGGTTTTCACTTCGATAAAGACCAGTTCACCCTGGTGCTCTGCGATCAAGTCTATCTCACCATAGCGGGTCTGGAAGTGGGTCTCAATGATTTGGTAACCTTGCTCTTCAAGGATGTTCCTGGCAAGTAGCTCACCATAATTGCCCAACGTTTTCCGGAACATAGGAAACCACCCTCAACCCAATTTCTCCATTTGTTTATTTCGCTTCCTCTCCACTATTTCCTTTATTTTCTAGAACGGTAACAAAAAACTAAAGATCGATCAGATCAAAATGAACCAGGATGATATCTGGCTCACTCTTTTTCCCGCTTCAGATCTTCTTCCAATTGCCAGAGAAAAGCCAGGATCTCCGCGGTTAACAGGTAGGCTTCAGGGGGAATATACTCCCCTACCTCTACCCCTTCCAGGAGTTTTACCAACTCCGGGGCAGTAACCGTCGGAACCTCGGCTTGTCTGGCCAACTGTAAAATTGCTTCCGCCAGAGTACCCTGGCCTTTGGCCAAGACGACAGGGGCTACATCCTTATTCTCCTCATAACGCAGGGCAATTGCTTTGCTGATCTTCTCTTGCATCTTACAACCACCCATCTACCTGTAAGGGGATAAAACGCTCCCGATGATCGTCGGCCGGTCCGGACTCAAATTGAAAATTACTGATCAACCAGCCTTTATTCTCGAGGTAAGGTTGCAGCGCTGTCAACCGCTGTAAGGCAAGGGAACTCTCTGCCCGGACCTTCAACTGCAAACCTTCTGGGTTCTTCGCCCCGATGATTTCAACCGTACCAAGGGTCGGCGACTGGAAGATTAAACGGAAAGAAAAGCCGCCGGAGGGTTCGGCCTTTCCGGCCTGGTCCCCCCGCCCCTCCCATCTGACTTGCGGCTGGCCGTCGGCAGAAAAGAGGTAGAACAGGAAATGAGGCAGGCTTAAATCATGCCGCGCATGCATCTCCAAAAAGCTAACCGCCTGGCGCAATGTTGGCTCCTCCTCCCTTCCGGAAGAAGAAAGCGCAAATGGTTTCTTCACAGCCTTTCGGAGTCCGGTCAGGAATTCAACAATTCGCGCGGCCACCTCGTCAGTTAACGCTTCTGCTCTCGCCGCATCGCCTCGCGGGGGAACCGGGGTTTGCTTGCCCCGCCATACTTCCAGCCAACGCTGGGCCAGTTGTTGTCCCTCTTCCGTCATCCCCCATAACTCTTGCTGAACGAAGGGAAAAAGGGCATACAGAGCCCATAAGGCTGTTTGCGGGTTAATCGGGAGCTCCTTTGCCCTTAAAAAAGCGAAGACTTGGGGATGAACTTTTACCCCCCAAACTTTTTCGGCGGTTAGCATCCATCTTTTTATATCCGCAAAAATTTCTCGCGTTAAAGGCAAATTTTCATTCGTCAGCGCTTGGAGCACTTCTAAAGCAGCCTGTTGGTTCTCACCAAACAAATCTTTTAAAAACGGGAGCTTTTCGGTGAGACTTTCCACGTGATACGGCGAGAGAACGATCTTTCCAGGTTCTTCCCGGATCACCTGAAAAATTATTTCTCGACCAAAAGGCACCGCCAAACCCTCGAGCTGAACAGGTACCGTACCCTGCTCCGTTTTTAAGACGACCTGCCCGTCATTGCCCTCGACTAACATTCCTTTGAGTAAACGGTGGGTTGAGAACATAGCCGGTAGATTCAGAGACGGGTTCATCAGGACTCTCTTCCTTCCATAGTTTACTGCCTTTCAAGCTCTTCCCGGCCAGGCAAAACCGGTGGGTAACGAAGATTAAAACTGCGCCGGTGGACAACCGAAGGCCCTAAGCGTGCAATCGCCGCAAAATGTTCAGCTGTCGGATAGCCTTTATGTTTGGCAAATCCATAACCGGGATAGACCCGGTCTAACTCTTGCATGATGCGGTCTCTGGTAACCTTCGCTAAAATGGAGGCCGCTGCGATCGAAAGGCTCAAGGTATCACCGCCAACCACTCCCTGGTGCGCAAGGGAAATACCCGGCCAGGCGTAACCATCGATTAAGAGATAATCCGGTTTAACCGGTAGGCTTTCAACGGCGCGCATCATAGCCAGCTGAGAGGCTTTAAGAATATTATAGCGATCAATCTCCTCGACCGAAGCCTCCCCCAGTCCATAAGGGATCTTTAAAGCTAACATTTGTTCGTAGATGAGCTCACGCCTTTTAGCACTCAGCTTCTTCGAATCATTCAGTCCGTCTATAAATATTCCCGGCGGAATAATAGCGGCTGCCGCTAAGACCGGTCCGGCCAGCGGACCTCTTCCCGCTTCATCCACTCCGGCAATGCATTTGTAGCCTTTGGACAATAACCGATTTTCTAGTTTGTACATCATCATTTGTCGCTTTATCTCTTCGTTACTACCGGTCGTCTTCTTTTTTGACGCAAGTGACATTTTCCGCATCCTTCCGGTATGAACAAACCTGCCAGCGGCAGGTTGTTCTTTTTTAGGCTTTACGTAATATGTTTATCGGTAGGAAAAGGGCTTTTCTAGAGGAAAACTTCTTTAACCATAGGCGAAGCAGCACAAGAAGGAACACCCCGCCCGAGCAAAGTTTTCTTCTAAACCAGGTTTTTAATGATTGCTTCCCGGTCACCTTCTAGGTAATCGATGATCGGAATTTCGATCATGGTATAACAACCCGGTACTTGTTTCATGCTGGCCCGTCCTGCCGCCACCATCACTTGCGCAGTGAGGGCGGGGTTGTTGATACGCATCTTGAACTCAAAGAGCTGGTTCTGGGTCAATCCGGAGACCCCTTTTCTTTCCAGGTGCACACCATGACCCCGGTCGAGCAAAGCATCCACTTCAGGAACTTGATTGACCACGGTTTCATCGTGGCAAAAGTAAGGGTCTTGTTTAATCGCTGTTTCCACCTGCCCAAAGTCTACGCCTTCTTCCAGTTCGACATAGACCATGCGCCGGTGTAAACCGGTGCCTTTTGGGATCGTAAGCGCGAGTGCATTCTTTACACCGGGGATATTTTTCACAGCGACCGTATGCCCCATGGACATCCCCGGGCCAAAATTGGTATAGGTAATCCCCTGCGGCGCCATAAACTGCAGGATGCAGCGGATCATCGAGTCGGTACCAGGATCCCAACCGGCAGAAATGACTGCGGTGGCCTGGTGCGCCTTGGCTATCGGCTCCAATTGTCGACGATAATCAGCCAAGACACCATGGAGATCATAACTGTCGACCGTATTAATGCCCATGGCCAGAATTTCCTGCGCATACTGGGGAACCAGGCGGGACGGTAAACTTAAAAAGGCCACATCAACCTGGCCCAGTTCGGAAAGGGAGCTCTTAACCGGAAGCTCTCTTAGCTCAAGAGGAAGCTGCTTGAGCGACTCCGGCCGACGCACCACCCCGGCCAAGCAAAAATCACCCGCTGCCTGGATCGCTTCGAGTAAATAACGTCCAATATTTCCATAGCCGACAATCGCCGCATTAATTTTACCCATTTCCTACCTCCTAGTGTTCTTGTTCGTTATAAAGAAAAGATCTGCTTGCCGAATGAGCAATTGGCGGTGGTCAAGAGCCAACCGGGGACCATCGGGAGGAAAAGAGGCCCCGGAGCAAGAAGAGAAATAAGGAATTAAACTTACCAGATAAACGGAGGTTAAGCAATGCTTAAAGATTATCACACTCATACCTTCCGCTGCCAACACGCCGTCGGCGATGTAAGCGCCTATGCGACCGTCGCCGTCCAACGCGGACTTAAAGTATTAGGAGTCACCGACCATAATCCTTTCCCCGATAACCGGTGGAATAAAATCCGGATGCAATTCGAAGAGCTTGATGACTATGAGCAAGCGATTGCCTTAGCCCGTCAAACTTATCCCCAACTGACCATCCTAAAAGGAATGGAGTGCGACTATGACAAAGACCTCCTACCCTTTTACCGGGATGAGCTCCTGGGAAAAAGAGATTATAATTATTTAATCGCCGGCGTCCATTTTTTTCCTTTACACGGGAAGTGGATCGGCGCCCACTCCTACATCAAAACTCCGGAAGAACTCGTCGCCTATACTGATTATTTAATCGAAGCCATGGACAGCGGAGTTTTTACTTTCATTGCCCATCCCGATCTCTTTGGAAGCGCTTACCCGTCTTGGGATGAACATACCATCGCCTGTTCCCGCCGGATTATCGAAGCCGCCGTCCAGTTGCAGATTCCCCTGGAGATTAATGCCTGCGGGTTTAGGAAAAAACCCAAAGAATTCCCCCAGGGAACCCGTCCTCCTTACCCGTTATTACCTTTTTGGGAACTGGCCGCTGATTACAAAGGCCTAACCGTCGTCGTCAACTCTGATGCCCACCAACCAGAGGATGTCGGTGCTACCGCCCAAGCCATGGCTCTGGTGGAAAAATACGGATTAAACCTAGCCGACCTTTCCTACTTAGAAGATACATCACTTTCGTCTCTCGCCTGAATGATTGCCTTTGTAGCTTTGTTACGCTCCGCCTATTCTACAATTCTACGCTTTTATCCCAACGCGCCGGGAAGCATGCATCATTGCCGGATTGTTGGCAGCCGGGCTTCATTTAGCCCACTCGCGGCTTCGGCAGCAAGTATTCATTCATGCTGGCTAGCTACAGAAACACGATGGTGTTATAATTTAAGGCCTGATCCATGAAAAAAGTGGGAAACCTCCGGAGGCGCTATTTCGCTCTCCACACTGCCATCAGCTCCTCCCCCCGCTTTTTATCTCTCAACATTTGCACCTGTAGTGCCTGGGGCGAGGTAAATTTTTGTTCAATGCGGAGAAACTCCAAAAATTCAACTGTCAAAAATCGATCATATATTTCAGCGGAAAAATCAAAGATATAAACCTCGAGCAGTGGACGACTATGGTTAAACGTTGGCTTGCAACCAACATTAGCCAATCCGTAATAATCCTTTCCTTCCAATAAAACCCGGACAAAATACACCCCATATTTTGGTAATAAACGGTACTCGGGAACACTGATGTTCGCGGTCGGAAACCCCAAACGTTTTCCCCGTCCTTCTCCGTGTTGTACTTGCCCGTATATACTAAAGGGGCGATTCAACATACCGTTTGCTTCCGCCAACCGACCGGCAGTCAATAAGCTTCTAATCTTTGAGCTAGAAACTATTTTGCCTTGATACTTGACCGGCGGAACTACCTCGCCATAAAGATTGTTCTTTTGGGCGTAAGCCAACAGAAAACGGGTATCGCCGACCCCGCCGGCACCAAAAGTAAAATCGTGGCCAACAATCAATGCTTTGGTACCGACCCTAACCAACTGCTCTAAAAACTGCTCGGCCGTCAGCTGTGCTATTTCTGGGGTAAAGTCTAGAGCTAAACAACCATCAAGCCCTAGCCTTTTAAGGTATTTACATTTTTCCTCTAAAGACATCAACAACGGAGTTGATTGGTGGCTCAGGGTAAGCGAGGTATGTTCCTGAAAAGTAACAATCAGTGAAAACCAGCCATATTCGTTACCAATTGCTTTGACCCGCTGGATAATTTGTTGGTGACCGCGGTGCACCCCGTCAAAATTTCCGACTGTAACAACCAACCCGCTTGTAACTTTATCGGCAAAATCTTCTTTGAGCGTGGAAAAAGAAGACCAAAATTGCATTGTAAGCTCACATCCCTGCTACTCCTACGACGACACGGCACTCGCCGCTCGTCACTCGCTGAATGACTAACCTTATTACTCCAAGAAATTCACCGGAACAAGGAAATCCGGCAAATACATCTCGTTACTTAAATTGTTACTTTCTTATTCCATTAGCACGGACCACAGCCACGGTGGGTAACTACTGGTCTAAAACACGGACCGGTTGCCAGTATGGCTTCTCTCCACCGACATATTTTAAGATGGCCAGTAAACGCCCGTCCGTGGTCATTCCTCTAGCCAGTTCCGACTCTTGAAGTGCGTCTTTTGACTGAAGGTATACTCTTCCCCCGTGCCTCACCAGCTTGGCACTTTGCTGATCAAGGGTGACCAACGGAAGATGTGCCAATGCTTCAGCCGGGGAAAGAAGAAGACTGGCCACTTCGGCCTGTTCCATTGCCTTCTGCAACTCATCAAGACTGACGGCTTTTCCCAGGCGAAAAGGGCCGGAAGCAAGCCGCACCAAGTCGCCCATACAGCCCCCACACCCTAGATAAGCACCGAGCTCATGGCATAATGTCCGGATATAAGTCCCGCGCGAACATTCGATCCGTAAATACGGGCCCTCTTGAAAACCGTAAACCGGCCGTAAATTGTCGACAACTTCTAAACGAAAAATGGTTATTTTCCGCTTTTTGCGGGGAATCTCCTTCCCGGCACGGGCTAATTTATATAAGGGTTCGCCTTGAACTTTAACCGCCGAGTACATCGGAGGCGTTTGCTCCAGTTCCCCGGTGAAATTAGACAAGGCGGCCCGCATCATCTCCTGGGTAACCGCGGTCTCGGGTTGGGCTGACACAACCCGTCCGCTTAGATCTTGCGTATCCGTAGTCAATCCTATAACTAATTTAGCCTGGTAAACCTTTTTTTGTTCATCAAGAAACGGGATCAACTTTGTACAAAAACCGACGGCCACAACCAGCACTCCGGTGGCCATCGGGTCTAAAGTTCCGGTATGTCCGACCCGGCGTTCATTTAAAATTTTTCTTACTTTGGCTACTACTTGATGTGAAGAATAACCCGCCGGTTTATCGATGACTAAAAAACCGTTGAAACTCATACAAAAACATCCTTCTCCGCATTGGCCTTTTCTTGAAAATACTGTTGGACGAAGGAGAGTACTTCTTCCGTTACTGCTTCCATGGAACCGTTGAGCGAACAACCGGCGGCCCGAGCGTGACCGCCTCCGCCAAAATGAGCAGCCAGACGGCTTACATCAACCGTCGCTTTGGAACGCCAACTCACCTTGATATCTTGTGGTTTAACTTCCTTAAAAAATAAGCCGATTTCTACTCCACGGATCGAGCTGGCATAATTAACAAAATTCTCGGTCTCTTCCAGATCAACCGGGTAACGTTGGAGCATCTCCTGGCTTAAGATCATCCAGGAAAAACGTTGATCTTCAGAAAGTTGGAGGGTAGAAAGTACTTCCGTCAGCAACCGCAGGGATTCAAAGCTTTTTTCTTCATAAACCCGTTCGGCGATTTGGGACGGCGAGATACCGTATGTTTCCACCAGCTGTGCCGCCAAGGAAAGGGTCTCCGCCGTAGTATTGGAAAACCGGAAAAACCCAGTATCGGTCGCCACCGCCGTGTAAATTGCCATGGCGATCCGGTCATCGAGCGGGAAACCTCCGGCACAAAGAAGCTGGTAAACAATCTCACCGGTCGCCGCTGCCTCCGGCAAGACTATGTTCAAATCGCCAAAATATGTATTGGAGATATGATGATCAATGTTGACCAATATGGGTTCTGTCACAAATACTTCAGGTGGTAGAAGGAGGCGGGCACGTTCGGCGCAATCGACACTGATCACCACTTCTGGCTCGAAAGTGGGTGTACTTCGGATCTGCTCAAATCCGGGTAAGAAATTAAAGGTCTGCGGTTCACCTTCCGGTAAAACCATCTCGACCTGCTTACCAATGCGCTCCAGGGATAACCCCATGGCTAATAACGAGCCGATCGCATCGCCATCCGGGCGGAGATGACAACCTACCGTAAAGCGCCGATGCTTTTTTAAGATGGAAATAACCTTTTGCCGAGAAGAAGAATTCACAGTTAGTCTTCCCTTCCTTCCTTCTGAATCTGATTGAGCAGGGATAAAACCTTAGAGCCTTCTTCTAAAGATGTGTCAGCGGTAAAATGGAGTTCCGGTACTGAGCGTAACCTAATTCTCTTCCCAAGCTCAGAACGGATAAAACCCTTAGCGCTCTCAAGACCTTCCATCGTAGCCTGTTGTTGTGCTTTATCCCCAAAGACACTGACATAAATCTTCGCATGACTAATATCTCTAGAAACCCGGACATTCGTGATCGAGGCAAATCCGATTCTGGGGTCTTTCAGTTCTCTCTGTAGAATTTTCCCCAGTTCCTCCTTGATCAGGACGGCAAGACGTTCCGCCCGAAATTCCGACATCCCGGCACCTCCCTAATTACTAACATAATCACCGATCTTTCCAGTTTAACCTGTGGCTTTTGTGACGGGCCTGAACGAGCAGGCGGGTTTTTTATACGAAATACTCTCCCCGCCGACTCGGTTAGTGCAGGCAGGTGGCACATCAATCAATTAATAGCAGTTTATGGTTTCCGCTATTAAGCATTCGCCTCAGTAGTAATGGTCTTTTTAATCTCTTCAGTAGTAAAGGCTTCAATGACATCCCCCTCTTTGATATCATTAAACCTTTCGATACCAATCCCACATTCGAAACCACTCAACACTTCCCGCACATCATCTTTGAACCGTTTAAGGCTGGCGATTTTTCCTTCAAAAATAACGACATGATCCCGGAGTACCCTTACTTCACTATTTCTCGTTATTTTACCCTCAATCACCTGACAGCCGGCGACCGTTCCTACTTTCGGTACTCTAAAGGTAGCACGGACTTCGGCCCGGCCAAGAACCACCTCTTGGTACTCGGGTTCAAGCATTCCTTCCATCGCTTTTTTAACATCATTAATTATATTATAGATGATGCGGTACATGCGCAGATCGACCTCTTCCCTTTCGGCTACCCGTTTGGCGATCGGATCTGGACGCACATTGAAACCAAAAATGATGGCATTCGAAGCCGAAGCTAACATCACATCGCTCTCACTGATTGCACCGACGGCCCCATGAATCACTCGCACGCGAACTTCGTCATTGGAGAGCTGTTCTAATGATTGCTGAATCGCCTCGACCGAACCATGGACATCGGCTTTCAAGACGATATTTAACTCCTTCATCTCGCCTTCTTTAATCCGTGAAAAGAGATCCTCCAATTTTACCCGCTGGTACTTTTTCAACTCCTGCTCGCGCCGGAATTGTTGTCTTTTATCGGCTAATTGCCGGGCATACTTCTCATCGGTAACATAGAAAGTATCTCCGGCTTCCGGTACGTCATCAAGGCCTACTACTTCTACCGGTTGTGAAGGCCCTGCTTTCTTAACATTTTTCCCTTTATCAATAACCAATACCCTTATTTAACCAGAAACATCCCCGATAATAATCGTATCGCCTACATTCAATGTGCCATTTTGCACTAGAACCGTAGCGACCGGCCCCCGCCCCTTATCGAGCTTAGCTTCAATCACTGTTCCTTTCGCCGGCCGGTCAGGGTTGGCTTTTAGCTCCCGCAGCTCCGCGACGAGTAAAATCATCTCCAATAGCTCATCAATGCCGCTCCTTTTTTTGGCGGAAACCTCTACACAGATGGTGTCGCCTCCCCAGTCTTCGGGGACTAATCCATACTGCGTTAATTCTTGTTTAACCCGATCCGGGTTAGCGGTCGGCTTATCGATTTTATTAATTGCCTCAATAATAGGAACATTAGCGGCTTTTCCATGGTTAATCGCTTCCACTGTTTGTGGCATTACACCGTCGTCCGCCGCGACCACTAATATCGCAATATCCGTTACTTGAGCACCCCGGGCCCGCATGGCGGTGAAAGCTTCGTGGCCAGGAGTATCTAAAAAGGTAATCTTTTTACCGTCAACCTCCACTTGATAGGCCCCAATATGCTGAGTAATCCCTCCCGCCTCAGAGGCAATCACATTTGTTTCCCTTATGGCGTCCAGTAAAGAAGTTTTTCCATGGTCAACATGGCCCATGATGGTCACCACCGGCCACCGCGGTTTTAAAGATTCGGGTTTGTCAACAATCTCCTCAACCTGCAGCGCCTCTTCCTCTGTCGGAGCAGTCAAGACCGTGACACCAAATTCCTCTCCGACCAGGGTAGCAGTATCGGCATCAATCTCATTATTAATGGAGGCCATTACCCCTAAGGCCATCAACCTTTTAATTACTTCAGCGGCCGAAACCTCAATCGCCTGAGCAAACTCTTTGACGGTTATACTCTCTGGAATCTGAACCGATTTAACATTCGTAGTCGGGGTTGTCGGTTTTTTCATGGACCGCCTTTGCCTTGTTTGACGCTGAGGTCTCTTGCCGAATTTCTCCTTTTTTGTCCCTGGCGCCGCTTTCGCACTGGCTCGTCTGGCCTGATCCCCGCCGGATGGCCTTGTCTGTTTTCCCCGACCGGCCGTACCAGGGGTGGGTTTTTGCCCCACCTGCGGTGTCTTTGCTGCCGGTGGCGCCTGCTTTCCTGTTCTGGTCGGCCCCCCCGTCGCTAGACCGGCTGGTCGCGTTGTACCGGCCTGGGGAGAGGTTGCTCCGCTCTGCGGTTGGCTAGAGGGACGGACAGACTGAGAGCTGGAAGGTTGTTTACGGGCAGCCGCCTGCCGCTCTTTTTGGTCCGCCAGCGGTCTTCCGGAACCGGAAGGCCGAGCCGCAGAAGTTTTGGGTTTTTCGGTGGAGCGCGGCGCTGCCGCTCCAGCTCCGGTCACCCGCTCTGCCCCTTTCGTCTGTTCCCTCTTAGCCTCCGTTGTTTTTTGCGGTGACGGAGAAGACGACTTGGCAGGTGTCTGCGTTTCTTCAACCGGTTTTTGCTTTGCAGCAAGTTTCTTACTTTCTGGAGCGGGAGCTTTTTGCTTCTGTGGTGTTGCTCCAGCCGTGCTAAAAGAGCTACGCACTTGGGTTATATATTCCTCATCCACTGTGCTCATATGGTTTTTAACCCCGGCACCCATCTGATTAAGAATAATGATTAAATCTTTACTTTGAATCCCTAATTCTTTACTTAGTTCATAAACACGCATTTTAGCCATTGAACCACCTCCGATTATTCCATCCGGGCGGAAAGAATCTGCTTTTTGAAGGCAGATGCCAATTCTTTTGACATCACCCCAACCACATTCTGCGTACTTTTACCTAAAGCCCGCCCTAATTCGCCGTGATCGACCAGATAATATATGTCAACTCGATATTTATGGCAAAGCCGTTCCATTTTTTCTCGGGTGTTCGGTGCTGTATCCGACGCCATCAACACCAAAGGAACTAGCCCTTTTTTAATCGCCAAGGTGGTGGCGGTATAACCTAAGGCCAATTTCCCGGCTTTACGCGTGAGACCGAGTAAATTAAGAATATTCTGCATGAGCAATCTTCGCTCCCAAATCTGCTTTCAATTGCTCCTTTACCTCTGGAGTAATAGTAATTCCTAATTTATTTTCTAAATAATTCCCCTTAAAAGCTTTTTCCAGACAACTTGCCTGCGGGCAGATATAACAACCCCGCCCCGATTTTTTACCAGTAGCATCGACCAGGACCTCATGCTCCGGGGTGCGGACGATCCTGATTAACTCCTTTTTATTCTTAACCGTCTGACAACCGATACAGGTCCGTTGGGGAATTTTTCGTACACGGGCCGCCATTAACTTTTCCTCCTTTGTTTCTGACCTTCTTTCCCTTCGTTCTTCTCTTGCTCACTTAAGGCAAATTTCTTTTTTAACTCGTCAGAGAGCAGTTGCCCAATCGTGAACCCGGAAGTATCCTCTTCTGTAAATATGATCTCCGGCTCTTTGGGCAGAACTTCTTGCTCTTCCGGCGTGGTTTCTTCACTTTCGTCCAGGAAAAGATCAAAGCCCTCTTCCAGTTCATCAATCAGTTCTTGTGCCCGCTTTTTACTGCGTTTTCTCGTCTTTTTCTTCTTCGGCTCTTCTTCTAGAAACTCTTCCTCTTCTAACAACTCTTCTTCAAGTTCTTCAGAGAAATGAGGATCATCAATCTCCTCCACATCCTCGGCCGGAGAGGAAATGAACTCATCCTCATCTACCGGTTCTTCCAAGAACGGCTCGTCGACAAACTCTTCCCCATCCTCTGTTGAAATGAGCTCTTCCCAATCCATCGTCGGGGGGGTAATGCTTTCTTCTTCGGCTAGCAACGCCTCAATTTCGGCGCTCGCCTCTTCCGCCTGCGTTTCACTCTTTATATCAATACGCCAGCCGGTAAGACGGGCGGCCAGCCGCGCGTTTTGTCCTTCTTTCCCGATGGCCAAGGATAACTGGTTATCCGGAACAATCACAATGGAACTTTTCTTACTAGGAAGCAGCTTTACTTCCGTCACCTTCGCCGGGCTAAGTGCCCTGGTGATAAATTTCTCCGGTTCCTCATCCCATAAGATGACATCGATCTTTTCTCCTTTTAGTTCACGAACGATCATTTGTATCCGCGAGCCTTTCGCACCAACACACGCTCCGACCGGATCAACATTGTCAAAGCGGCTATAGACGGCAACCTTGGAACGGGCTCCCGGCTCTCGGGCCACACTCATAATCTCGACGATTCCTTCCTGAATTTCAGGGACTTCCAATTCGAGCAGTCTTTTCAGCAATCCATTATTCGCCCGTGACAGAATAATGAGCGGACTTTTCGTCCCTCGCTTGACATCGACCAGATAAGTCTTGATTCTTCGGCCTGGCTCAAAATGTTCCCCGGGAATCTGCTCATGAGGGGGGATAAAGGCCTCTGTTCTTCCTAAATCGACATAGACAGTCTTCTGTTCGAACCGTCGCACGACTCCGGTAATAATCTCACCCCGGCGGGCGTAATATTCGTTATAAATCAGATCCCGCTCCGCTTCCCGGATCTTCTGGACAACAACCTGTTTTGCCGTTTGGGCGGCAATCCGGCCGAAATCTTTGGGAAATATCTCAAATGGGACTTTATCGCCAACATTATAACGCGGATCGATCACTTTGGCTTCTGCTAGATTAATCTCGGAATTTTCATCAGCCACTTCCATGACTACTTTTTTATAAGCGTAAATATGAAACTCCCCGGTCTCCTGATCCAATTCCACCTTGATATCGGAGCTCCCTCTTTGGTCCTTTTTATAGGCTGAGGATAAAGCCGTTTCAATCGCCGAAATTAAAGTTTGCTTGGAAACTCCTTTCTCCTTTTCCAGAAGGTTTAACGCCTCTACAAACTCACGGTTCATCCGCATATCCTCCCTTAAACCATCCTTAATCTAAGTATGATAAACGAGCTTTTGCAATCAACGGCCACGGGATACTTACTTGTTCACCGTCCATCTCTAAGACGACCTCACCGTCTTCAGAGTCGGACCATCCCGCGATCCTTCCCTTAAACTTTCTTCGCCCCAAATATGGGGAATATAGTCTAAGCTCTACCCCTTCACCGTTAAACCTCTGAAAATGTTCCGGCTTAGTCAGTGGCCGCTCGATCCCGGGCGAGGAAACTTCCAGTAAGTAGGAGGTAGGGATCGGATCCTCTTCATCCAGGAGCGCACTGAACCGTCGGCTAAAGTCCGTACAATCATCCACCCCTATACCCTCCGGATGGTCAATAAAGACCCGCAAAAGACGCTTCGACCCTTCTCTGGCCAAGCTAACCTCTACGACCTCATAACCAAGCTCACCGCCAACCTTCTCTGCCAGTTCCCAAAGGATGGTTTTTAAACTTTGGCCCATCAGTTATTCTCCTTCTTTTACCCATTATGGTAGTAAATAGTGGTCAAGAGAAAGAGTGGGCTGCAAAGACCCACTCCTTTTGCCAAGACATTCTAATAAGTTAAGTTTACCACAGTTTAGATCCCTTGACAAGGTTACCGCCGAAAATACTTGCACCCCATACAGAAAAATGTCCTTCCCAAAATCAACGTATATCTTAGCTTCTCTCTCTGGCCATCTTTTAATCCAGTAACATCTTCTCCACCGCCGGAGTCATGATGATCTGCTGCCCGGCATCGACCAACACCCCTTCGAGCCCCCGCTCCGCCAGATACTCCTCCCGCTCGCGGCCTTCGGCAGCAAAAACCGCTGTCGAATATAGATCCGCTTCGAAAGCGGTCTCGGCAATGACGATCGCGGCGAAAAGATCGGCGGGAGGATATCCGGTATAGGGGTTGAGTAGATGGGAATATCTGCGCCCATCGACTTCAAAATAGCGTTGGGTGTCGGCCGAGGTCCCAATCGCCTGTCCGGAGTTGAGTTTAATGATCCCAATCCAGTCGGCGTGACGCGGATGAGAGAGCGCCACCCGCCAGGGACCCCCACCCGGTCTTTCCCCCAAGACCCGGATGCTGCTTTCTCCGCCATTCAGTAACGCCCCACGAACCCCGGAGGCTCTTAAGATCTCCCAAGCCCGGTCCAGAGCATATCCTTTCGCTACGCCCCCTAGATCCAATTTCATCCCAGCCTGCGGTAAAAAGACGGTTTGCTTCTCCGGATCGAACTTGACGAGTGCGCTTTGGGTTAAAGGTAAGACCGACTGAATTTCCTGGACGGAGGGTAATCTTCCTTTCCCCTGGTAACCAAAATCCCAGAGGTCAACCAAAGCCCCAATCACGGGATTGAAATAGCCCTCACTGGCTTGGGCTAATTGAAAAACCTCTTCTAAAAAAGTGAAAAGCTCCGCATTGACCGGAACCGGTGAGCGGCCAGCATTCTTGTTAATCTGAGCTAGTTCACCTACTTCCGCATCTACTAACTGATGGATCCTACTCATTTCCCTAAAGGCCGCCTCCAGGGCGGAGGAGGTATTGGGACCATAAGCGGTAATCCGAATTAAGGTCCCAAAGAGAAAGCTACTTTTCTCTACGGGTTTTTTCTGCAAGCGGGTCCGTATTCCCCAAAGGAGGATGATTGCTAGCAACAAGATCAGCGCCGCCACCAGCACTTTCACCCACAATTTTTTGGACAAACCTTTTACCCCCGTTCCCCCCTGTACTACATAGAAAAATTAAGACCCTCATGGGTCATGGTATCGTCTCCAAACTTTTCTGTAAAACCGTCACCTCTCCACTCCGCTGGAGACGAAGTTGAATCTGGCGTAGTTGCTCGACCCCGATCGCTGCTAAGGCTTGCGTACATTTTGGACAGAATTGTTTCCCAGTCAGACTTAAAATTTCATGAAAGGCCTCTTCCATCGTACGCGCTGGACGATAGGGACGATCGCTGGTCATGGCATCAAGAGCGTCGGCCACGGCAAAAATACGGGCGGTGAGGGGAATTCTCTCCCCCTTTAATCCTTGCGGATAACCATGGCCATCATAGCGTTCATGGTGGTATAAGATAATCCGCGCCGCGTTTTTTAAGAAATCAACCTGGTTGACAATCTCATAACCCAACTCGGGATGGCGCTTGATCGCTTCCCACTCCTCAGGCAATAGTTTGGCCTTTTTACGTAGGATTTCGTCAGGGATACCAATCTTGCCAATATCATGAAGAAACCCAGCCCATGTTAGTTTGCGTAAATCTGCTTCCTTAAGTCCCATCTGTTTGGCGAGCGCAGTCGCATAACCAGCTACCCGTACTGAATGCCCCCAGGTTTCATGTTCCCGATAGTCCAGAGCGTAAATAAGCGCCTTAAGGGTTCCCTCATAAGTTTTGTGCAATTCTTCCTGACCTTGTGGTGAAAGTTGATTGTTTCGTTCTTTAGGAGAAACAGACCGCTGAGCGCGGAAGATTAAATAAGTTAAGACTAAGACAGAGAAAGTTAATAATATTAACAAAACATAGACTAAGTAGGCATGGGCGTCCGGAGTTTGGCGAAGAATGATCTGACCCAAGTAAACGGCAGACAAGAAGATTAAACTGAGCAAGATCAATTCGGCAATCAATAGTTTTTTATTCATGTGCTCATCCCTGTCTATTTGTAGATTGGTATCCTTCCCTGGAAAACATCCTGGCTTGATCTTTTAGAAACACCAAAAAACCTTCTGCACTAGGTGAGTATTTTATAAAAATAAGCAAAAAGAAAAGTTGCCGAATCCCGAGGGTAAGAAAGAAGAAAGGATTCAACAACTTCCATCCCTTGTTTATCCTAAAGCTCTCGGTTTTTCGATTGCTCTCT
>JAAYGU010000038.1 GCA_012727535.1 Bacillota bacterium
GGGATGAACCTCAATACAGCCCAGGTTGACCGCCCAGACTAAGGTCTCCAGGTTGTTGGCCATAACATAGTTAATGCGCCGGTCTTTCGAAGTGAGCGGCAGCGTCTCCACCCAGGGCGGGGGATCAGGGAAGTTTTTTTGATAAAAAAACGAGCCCTCGATTCCTTCCGGGTAACGGACCAGGGATAGGGGGCGGTCTTTAAGATGCGGGGCTAAATAAGGCCAAATACTTATATAATACTCCATTACATCGCCCTTGGTTAAGCCCTCCGACGGCCAAAAGACCTTATCCAGGTTTTTGACTGGGATCAGATGGTCATTAATCCGTAATTTTTGGCTCAGAGTAGCTGGCAAGCTAAAACCTCCTTTGGTGTAGGGTTGTTGTACCGTAGGCTCTTCTCCTGAACCAAATCTACTTCTCTATTTTCCACGGAAAGGACGCTTAATAATCAGGCGGCTGTAATGGCAAAACAAAGAAAATCCGGCCGGGCTCCTTTGGTGCTGCATTAGAGCGTACTCAAGGGCACCGGCTTTAATCTGGCACTTTGCCTAATGCGCTTTTTGTTAATTAAGCTGTTCTGGAAGCGAAAAAGAGTGAGACATAAAAGCACAAGAAAAAGGAAATAACAAGGACGGCACGAAGTAATAAAAGGGTACTTAAATACTCTTCTTAATTTGAGGGAAGGGCATGCTTAACGCCTAAGAGTGATGTTCCATTGCGACCGGTGTTTCCGCTGGGTGGCCCCCTCGAAAATAACTGGTTTGAAGGAGGTTATCATTTTGCGGATTAAACAAACCTGGTTGGTAATGCTCCTGGCGATCCTGGTGCTTTTCCGGGCAGCCCCGGCGCAGGGTGCGGAGGAAGGCTGGGAGAGCCGGCTTGAACTTCGGATCTGGGGGTTTGACTTGGCTTATAGTCGGCAGGGAGCGCCGTTATTCAGCGGAGTCGATACGCATTATTTCTTTAGTGCGGGCGGTGGATACCAAACCTTCGGATTTTACCGGGAAGCGGATAACAAGGCTTATACGCCGCCGCAAAAGGGTGAAAATTTAGCGTTATACCGGAACGCCAATCTCACCTGGAGTGCCGGCCTCCGGCAGGGGGTACTCTATGATCTGGCCCGCCGGCGTAATCTGGTCGATTTGGTTCTGATTTTCAACGGCCGTTATGACCATCATTTTACGGAGAAAAATCCAGGGGCGTTATTGTTTGCGTCGGATTTACCCGACCGGGACGGGGGTTGGCAAAACTCACTCCTCGCCGGGCTAGTCTATGATGGTGTGGATGTCAATCGGGAACGGTGCTTGAAACACGGGGTGTACGCCGAGGTTTCGGTCGAAACGGCCCCGCCTTTCTTGGGGAATGGCTCGACAGGAGCGGATTATACCCGCTTGAACGGTACAGTGATGGGCTTTCTTACTTTACAGGAAGGGCGGGAGGTAAGTATCTATCTGGCCGACCGGGTAATGTATGATTACCTGACCGGTAATTACATTCCGGTGCGGGCCCGGACGACCTTCGGCGGTTATAGTAAATATCCCGCAGCGACCAGGGGACTGGGCGGTGGTTTCCGCGGCGTGGAAGAAGACCGGTTTGACGGTTACATTAAGGCCCTCAACAACCTGGAACTGCGGATCAATTTCCCCCGGTGGAGTGAGTATGGGGTCGTGCCCGAGGTGATCTTCTACTTTGACGCCGGGCTCTATGATGATCTGACCCGGCGGTTGGATTTCGACCGGGTGATGACTTCGCTCGGGGTTGGGGTAGGCCTCTCGGACCTGATTGTTTATGGCAACTATTTCCTGAACGAGCAGCAGTTTTCTATAACACTGGCGTTGGGTATTCATTTTTAAGATGATCAAATGGTCTTTAACTAAAGTAATTTGATTTGGAGCATTGACGGAAGGCTGCCTGTCTTCAGTCAAGTTCTTATTAAAATAACAGCTTATAATGTTCAAGGAAGGAGTAAAGATGCAGTATAAAGATTTTGGAAAGCTAGGTTTTCAAACATCTGTTTTTGGGATGGGGTGTATGCGGTTACCCGAGGTGCAGACCCCCGAAGGCCGAAAGGTTGATGAAGCCGAAGCGATTAAGATGATTAGATATGCTCTGGACCATGGTGTAAATTATCTTGATACTGCTTATGGTTACCATGACGGTACCAGCGAACGGATCGTTGGCCAGGCTTTACAAGACGGTTACCGGGAAAAAACAAAACTAGCCACCAAATTACCGTTGTGGCGGGTAGAAACCCTGGAGGATGCGGAGCGGATCTTTGAAGAGCAACTAACCAAGCTACAGGTGGAGTCGGTCGATTTTTATCTGTTGCATGCCGTGAAGGCTGACCGGTGGCAGAAGGTTCAGGAGTTAAAAATCCTTGAGTTTTTAGAAGAGTTAAGAAAAGCCGGTAAGATTAAGTATATTGGTTTTTCCTTCCACGATCAGCTGGAGGTCTTCAAAGAAGTGATTGACGCCTATCCCTGGGATATGTGCCAGATTCAGCTGAACATTTTGGATGAAGAGTTCCAAGCGGGAGTGGAGGGGCTGCGCTACGCTGGGACGAGAGGGATTCCGGTGGTAATCATGGAGCCGCTCAAAGGGGGAAAACTAGCCCAGAATATCCCGGCGGATGTCTTAGACCTCTGGGCGACGGCACCGGTAAAACGTTCCCCGGTGGAGTGGGCCTTCCGCTGGCTGTATAATTATCCGGAGGTCACGGTAATTTTGAGCGGCGTCAGTAGTATGGCTCAGCTCCAGGAGAATATCCGGATCTTTGCTGAGGCGCGGTCGCATAGTATGACACCGGAAGAACTTGACCTGGTACGACAGGTTATAAGTCTCTATGCCAGTAAAACTAAAGTGCCTTGTACCGAATGTGGGTATTGCCTCCCCTGTCCGCAGGAGGTGGCGATTCCAAGGATCTTTCGGCATTACAATGAAGGGTCGATCTTCGAACAGTATGATGAATCCTCCCGGCACTATCAGGAGCTGATTGCGAAGGCCCACGACGCTTCGGTATGTGTGGAGTGCGGGGCTTGCGAACAGGTTTGTCCGCAGGGGATCCGGATTACCGAACAACTAAAAGCGGCGGATCAAGCCTTGCGTTAACTTTTCTTCCTAGTTTGTTCTGCCAGGCAATAGTTTGTTGGTCAAGAAAGGAGAAAGGATGAGAATTTCCCAAGCGCATAGGGACCAGCAAATTAAGGAGATCCAAAAAATTATTTACGAAGAACGGGAAGAAACTTCCTGCCGGAGCTTGGGGTTCAAGCTCCGGCTTTTTGATCTACAATTTACTCTGTAAGCTGCTCGGTCAAGGGAAGTTGGAGATCGGTGACCGTCAAAACCTCTTCGGTCAGGAGGACATTAATCCCCTCTTCAACCGCGATCTTTAGCCCGGGCGGGAGGCTTTCCGGGGAGATTCTGAGGCGGTGTGGGCCGAGCGGGATACCTTCGAAGAAGAAAGTTCCGTCCTGAGCGGTGAAGGTGGTGGTGTTGGGTTCAAGGATCACTTCAACCATCCCGAGGACAGTCTCCCCTTCGTTTCTGACCCCGTCTCCATTGGCATCGATGAAGACCAGACCGCTGATTGAGCCGTTGAGCGTCACGCCAAAGTCGAGAAAGAAGTTTTCATTTTCGCGGATCCGGATGACCTGTTCGCCGGTGACCGGTGTGTAATCGGCCGGTAGGGAGCGGGGGTTAAAGTCGACCCGGTAGATCCCCGGTGGGACAAAGCTAAAGATATATTCCCCCTCTTCATTCGTGGTGGCGCTGCGCCCGTCAATTAACATGGTGATTCCGGAGAGGCGTTTCTCCCACTCGTCAAATTGGCCATTTCCGTTTTCGTCTAGGTAGACAATCCCCTGAATGATGGCGGTATTATCTTCCTCCGAATAGCGGTAGGTCCTGATTTGGCCATCGGAAAAACCAAGAGCCTGGTTGAGGGTGAAGCGGATGAGTAGTTCCGGCTCGTCATCCCATAAAGTAGCGTAAAACCGCTCCAGTTCGAGCTTTAACAGTAGAGCGGAGGGTAGATATTTTTGGACACTGAACAGCGATGACCATTGGGGAGTTGGGCGGAAGCCAACCGGCGAACAGTAGCTCAGCTCCCAGGAGAGTTTCCCTTGGTCGTCGGGCCAGTAATAGTTTAGACCGGTTCCCAGGCCGGTAAAAGAATATAAGCGGTCTCGGCCATTGAAGAGATGGCGCTGCGTGGTATGATCTCCCCACAGTAGTAAGTTCAGGTGATCAGAGAAGAAATGTTGTAAGGAAAGAGCGATTTTGCTCTCATCAGTCTGTAAACCTGCCTTATGGGGGGTGTTCACGCCACGGTATTGGTAGGAACCAATGACCAGCGTATTGCCCCAGACTCCCCATTTGATCGTAGCATCGCCTTCCAGATTAAAGGCCTGGTATTTCTGGTCAAGCCAGCTGGTTTCGGTCTGCAGACCGAGCCCGGCAAGGAGTGTCGAGGAAAAGGACTTGGTCAGGGCGCCGCCTATGGTTAGTGTCTGGAGCTGATGCCGGAGACCATCATTTAACGAATAAGCGGTAGAGTTCAGCGCCCCTTCGGCGGTGCTGCTGATGCCCACCTCGCGTAATAACAACTTGCTATTAACCTCAGTCTCCTCTGTTTGCAGCTGCCCTTCTTCGAGTGTGCGGGTCGCCCATTCTTTGAGGAAACCGCCGGACAGACTGTTCTGCCGGTATTTTCCGAACTTTTTCGTGAGCGTCAAGTTTCCGCCGTGGAAGGACCATTTACGTGTATCCGGCGGTGAATCGGTCAGAAACCCTTCTGCTTCCAGGATCAGGTCATTATTTAGCTCCAAGACCCCGATCACTCTTTCCCCGCGCCCAGAGGTGTATTTGACCCCCTGTGTGATCGTTTCGGGGATATAAAAGACGATGGCTTCAAAA
>JAAYGU010000039.1 GCA_012727535.1 Bacillota bacterium
CGCAGGCGGAAGCCGGCGGGATGCAAAGGACCTGACCCGGGAAGATTTGATCACCGGAGACCTGTGGATTAAAGCGTCGTAAGCAGTCGAGCGGGATTCCGAAACGATTAGCGATACTAAACAGGGAATCACCGGGCCGTACTGTATAAAGAAAGCCACCAGGTGGACATGTCGGTTGATTTACCTCAGGCACTTGAGCTTTTTCAACGTTTTTTTCATTAACTCTTTCCGCGCTTTCAGACATTTAGGCACCTCCTCATGGACTGAGTACTGATGAATCCTGCTATTAAATTATTCAAGCTACGAAAGGTAGGCACCGAGATTTTGGCATAAAAGCTTGTTCTTTTGGAATAAAGCGGTTGGAACTTGACTAATCATCGGATAAATAAGAAAATAAACCGCGGCAGGTCATGTTCTTCTCTTCGGAAGCGGTTTTTAAGTCCTAAAAAAAGATGAGGACCGGGTTAAGTACCCGGTCCCTTTTTGTAGCCTGTTTGCTCCTTTAGGTCGACTGAGCGACGGTGTTTAGCTGGTCGGGATACAAACTTGTTGTCCAACTTGCAGGTTGTCCGGGTTAATGCCCGGATTGGCTGCCGTAATGGCAGAGACGGTCGTATTAAAGCGTTGAGCTAAAGCAAATAAAGTATCGCCGGATCTGATAATGTAGACAATACCAGGGCAAGTTCCGGGAGAAGGCGTTGGCGCCGGAGCAGGAATACAAACCTGTTGACCAATCTGCAAACTGTTGGGATTAACCCCCGGGTTAGCCGAGAGTAAAGCTTGTAAAGTAACATTGAAGCGGGAAGCTAGAGAAAAGAAGGTATCGCCGGCCCTGATTGTGTAGAGAAAACCACCGGGGCAAGGGCCTGGCCCTGGAGCCGCTGCCGGGACACAAATTTCTTGTCCAACCTGTAGTTGGTTGGGATTGACTCCGGGATTGGCGGCTTCTAAGGCGCTGACTGTAGTGCCGAATCTACGGGCAATGCTGAAAAAGGTATCTCCAGCTCTGATTCTGTAAAGGAATCCTCCGGGGCAACGACCTGGGGTGGGAGCAACAGGAATACAGATCATCCGCCCAACTTGTAAAGAGTTGGGATCTATACCCGGATTAGCCTGGATAATTGCTTGGACGGTTGTATTAAACCTTCCCGCCAGGGCAAAGAGGGTGTCACCGGCGCGAATGGTATAAACCGTGCCGCCAGGACAGAAAACCTGACTGATGTTCATGCTCATTTTTGATTCCTCCATTAAGCTAGATACTACAAACTATGCGGACGCTAGAGGAAAGGTAAGAGGTCAAAGTCACGACTTTTTGGGCTAATGTTTCTAAATCAGCCGTCTAATTGTTGGTTGAATCAGCCGCAAGCAGCGAAGTGAAGTTAATCGGGTTGTGCCTTAATTCATCTTCCAGGGCGGAAGAGTCGGTGGGTCTTTTGGGGCAAGTGGTGCAGCGGCGGGAACGGGAAGATTGCCGACGGGACAAGTTCAGAGTCCTATTCAAGGAGGAGATGGTTTTAATCGGTATTCCTATGGTATAATGAGAACAACTTATTTAAAGGGAGGGGAAACAATTGAAGCCCACAACCAAAACGGGAATGATTATATTTCTTCTGTTTGTTACTGACTGCCGGACCGGCGATGGCCAGTTATTCAAATCAGACCGGTCTAACGGCTGAACATCTTCTGAGTAACTTAGCGCGGGAAAAGAAGACGGCCCGCCTGATCGGCGGGGTTACCCTAACAGCTGGGGGTCTCGGTACCGCGGCTTTGTTTTCGATGATTAAAAGCGATGAGGCTCTAACGGAGGAAGAGGCCAAGTCTTTAAGAGGGATTGGCTATATCTTTGCCGGATTTATTACTGGAAGCGGGATCATCACCTTAGCCCTACCTACCGAAGCGGAAAACCACTATTCCGATGTAATGAAGATTAATGACCCGGTCAAGAGGGAAGAAGCAGCCTATAGTAGCTTGGTCTTCTGCGCGGACCGGGCAAGAACCAATCGCCTAATCTCCGGGGTCCTTAATGGAGCGTTCGCGCTCTACTTTTTAACGGCCAAGTCTACCTACTATTTTGAGGAAAATTACAATACATATTGGGCTTTATTATTTGCCGGCGCAGCAGGAGCCAATCTCGGGATTAAAAGTGTGGAGGAGAAAATGCTCGATCGCTACCACGAGGGGCAGCAAGTTTCGGCGCCCCGCTCTCGTTTCGATTTTGGCTGGCTGCCGGATGGAAGTGTGACGGCGGTCTACAGCTATCGATTTTAGGTTGCAGACCAGGGTGGAAACTACTGAATGCCCGGTAAAAGCGGTGCGACGTGATTCCACAATGAACAGTTGGCGGGAGACCAAGTGGAAACAACTCAATAATAGTAAAGCTGTTGCTGCAGATAAAATAACGGCTGTTCGCCCAGGACTTTCCGTTCCGGTAGAACAGCCGTTACTGTTTTGAATACTTTTGCTTCTTTCCCGACAAAAGTTGAGCGCTGCTCCCCTTTGCTTAACCCGTGGAGAGCTTGGCTTCGGATAAGAGCTGATAATCATGGGCTTGCAACACTTCTTCAAGCAAAGAGTGTTTTTCTGCCTCTAAGACCAGTGCAGCTTGGGTTTTGGCCTCAAGGACAAAACCGTAGCAATCGTCCAGATTGATTTGGTGGCGGGCGAGGAGCATTAATAATTTGTGCATCTCACCGGGGCGGTCAGGCAGCAGGACAATGCTGACCTTACGCTTGGAAACAGTGAATCCTTCATCCTTTAAAAGTTGATAGGCCTCTGCCAGGCGATTCGTAATAATTTTCACCACACCGAACTCACCGGCGCTGGCGACATAAATTCCATAAATATTAATCTCCTGCTCAGCCAGGATCTTCGTGATGCTCTCCAGTTTTCCCGGTTTATTCTCCACAAAGATTGATAAATGGTAAGCCATCCCTATCTCCTCCTTATTGCCTACCGGGGCAAATCTTTCAAACGCTCCGGACAGACTGTTTTCCTTGGTCCAGATCCAGCTTCCGATGGCTATTCCTTATTCCGACGGTCATTGACCCGTTTGGCCTTACCTTCCCAGACTGGTAAGCTGCCGGGTTCGCTCAGTTGAACAACGGGATTGACGGAAAGTTCGCTCCGTAACTCCTCAGCGATCCGGTTTTGCAGCTGGGTCAACCCGGCTAAGGTTCCTTCAAAGATCGTTTGATCCACTTCCGCTTTAATGTATAGTTTATCCATATAGTTTTCTTTTCTGATTTCGATCAAGTAGTTTTTACCAACCCCCGGAATACCCAGTAATGTCTTTTCGATCTGAATGGGGAAGAGGTTAACCCCGTTGATGATCAGCATATCATCAGCCCGCCCTTTAATCCGTTCAATGCGGAGGTGGGAGCGGCCACAGGCACACTCTCCAGGGAGGATCCGGGTGAGATCGCCGGTCCGGTAACGCAGGAGCGGCACAGCTTCTCTTTTTAAAGTCGTGAGGACCAGCTCACCCTCTTCACCCACCGGCAGTACCTCTCCGGTCTCCGGATCGATGATTTCGACCAGAAAATAATCTTCCCAAAGATGAATCCCGTTTTGTTCGGGGCATTCAAAACCTACGCCTGGGCCGCAAACTTCGGACAGGCCGTAGGAATTATAGGCTTTAACCCCGTACAAATCCTCGATTTGCCGGCGCATGGCCTCACTATGCGGTTCGGAACCAATAATAAAGATCCTCAGGGTTAAGGTTTTGGGGTCAATCTGTAACTCCTCAAAGTGTGAATAAAGCCGCAGGGCATAGCTGGGCAGGATATGAATAACACTGGATCCAAAGTTTTGCATAAACCAGATCTGGCGTTTACTGTTACCGGGGCCAATCGGGATGGTCAGTGCGCCGATGGCTTCCGCACCATAATGGAAACCTAAGCCGCCGGTGAAGAGGCCATAACCCATGGTGTTTTGGAAAACATCGCCGGCGCGCGTACCAATCATATACATGCACCGTGCGACCAAGTTGGTCCATTCCTCAATATCCTTTTTGGTGTGAAAAATAACCGTCGGGTTACCGGTGGTCCCGGAAGAAGAGTGTAACCGTACTACCTGTTTCAGCTCGGTCGCGAGGAAGCCGTAGGGGAATTGCTCCCTCAGATCTTGTTTCCGGGTAAAGGGTACTTCGGCTTGAAATGCCTCGAGTGAATCGATCTTATCTAGAGGCAAGCGTTGGTAAAAGGGAGAATTTTTAGCCCGCTCAAGGGTCTGGCGGAGTAGTTTGAGTTGGTGCCTTTGGAGTTCACCTGCTTCTGCTCTTTCCATCTGTTCATCCCAATACATGGTCATTGAACCATCCCTCCGTCTTACCGTAATACATCTATCTTTACGGGAATTAACCTCTGCGCCGCTACAGCCCTCCGTTTAATTTTGGGGGCGGACGTTATTTTTTAAGTAGCCGGACCGCAGTGGTTGAAGCTTAGCAAAGTAATCTGCTCATTCCAATGAGTAGTCTGTTACAATTTATATCTTATCATAAAACCCCTGAGTTGGCTGTGCTTTTCTTGAAAAATTTTTAAGCAAAGCAATTTGGTCCTCCTCGTGGCGTGTTACCGCCAGCCCCGCTGTGGCGAAGGACTACGGCAAGGTAGTTTCGGTCAATTCTCCAGTTTTCGCAAAAAATCGGAACGGGACCCATTAACGCCGCAGAGTTTTGGGCCGATTTTTCGCCACCTGATGTGCTCCTCATAAGCGGTGGCTTTTTACCTTGCCGCGTAAGCGGTCGGTAAAAGCGGTGAGGAAGGCCCGGAGAGCGGCGAAGGGATGGACCGGCCGGTAGCGTAAGGCCAGTTCTAGTAGGAAAAGCAGAAAGATCCAGGGCAAAAGCTGAGGACCGACCCGCTGCTGCTTGCTGGCCACCTCCGACGACCCGGTAAACACTTCCTCCGGAGCGGTGAGCACTCTCCCGCCGGTGGCAGCGGATAATTCCGCCAGGAGGCGGTGGCCGTCTATAGCGCGTTTGTACTCCGGAGAGTATGGGACGGATAAACCGGCCAGTACCGGCCCTGCTTCCGCGGCGGCCTCCTGGTCTTGCCAGGTCAGGGCGGCCAGGTATTCTCCGCTTGTGTCCAAAGGGAAAGTGGCGCGGTATTCTCCGGGACCGGTTTGCGGGAGGGTAAGCGTTAGCGTCTCGCCCCGGGGAGTTGTGATCGAGGCTTTAACTTGTAAGAAATTGACCAAATTCCCCTCCGGGTCAAGGGCGTCGACGTGAATCAGACCCTGGCCCTCAACGACGGAAACATGGGGATGAAGCAAGCTATAAGGCTGGACAGGAATAACCCAGTTGATGACCTGCCGCCAAAACTCACCATAGCCCGGCCACTCGAGCCAGTCCCGGGCCCAGTTTTCCCCCAGGTCGGAGAGGAAGCTTACGGTACGGCCCAGACCGTACCGTAAGCCAGCGAGTACTGGCGAGTTGTCAGGAGCGCGGAGAAAGACCTCCGCGCTCCGGCGTGGTGTCGTCCGGACAAACCCGCCCAGTTCGGGCAGTTCATCCCAGCTAACGGTGGACCACAGTTGGCTTCCGGTGGTGAACTGGGGGCGAAAGCGCCGTTCATCCACCGCCCCGCGGAGGATCCGGCTGGTTTCGGCGATGAAAATCTGCGGAATCGTGTTAAAATCCTCCGTATAAAAAGCCCGACCACGGCCCCAGGCGGCTAGATTGGCCAGTAGTTCGCGGTCTGCATCCTGGCCGATGCCGACCGTACTGATGGTAATCCCACTGTCGGCGATGGCTTGGGCTAGAGTTTCGAAATCACCGGGCTCGGAGATCCCATCGGAGAGTAAGAGGATATGCCGGATGGCGGTCTCCTCTTTAGCTAGGCTCCGGTAGGCTTCTTCCAGGGCGGCGTATAGATTGGTGCTCCCGCCGGTCTGCAGGGGCGCCAGGCGGTGGATAATGCGCTCCGGATCGTCAACCTGTTGGAGAGAAACGACCCAGCGGGGTTGGGAGTCAAAAGCCAAAACCCCTAGGCGTTCCTCCTCCACCAATAGTTGGAGGGCGGCAATGGTTGCTTCTTTGGCCAGGCGAAGTTTGCTGAACCCGCCTTCGTATTGGGCCTGATCCATGCTCCCGGAGGTATCGATCAAGATCAGTAAGGAGAGGGTGGGAAAGAGCACCCGTTGTTCAAGCTGGTTATGGACCGGAAGCAGGTCGGACAATGGGGACGCGCGGCCCGTCTCCGCTTCCGCGCTGTTTTTTCCGGTGAACGTGATTAACCCACCTCCCAGGTTATGCACGTAAGTATGGAGCATGGCAACCTGGGAGGGAGAGAGGCGGGACCCGGGAAGATCATTTAGGATCACGGCACTATAAGCGGAAAGCGCTCCCAAGTCTTGCGGGAAAAGATGCGCTGGTTGTGCTTTGATCGTAAAACCCTGTTCGGCCAGGCGGGCAACGAAATGGTAAGTGGCCGGTGTGGACTCGCCCACCAGCAGTACTGGCTTTTCTCCGGGAACAATCAGTATCCCGCCCGCCTGGTTATTGGCCGGCAGGGTATCAGGGGTGACCGCCAATTCCACTCGGTAGCGGTAGACACCCGCTGCGGAAAGCGTTTGCCCAAACAGAAAGAGGTTGGTGCCGGGCTGCAGGTTAACCGGCTGGGTGGCCACCAAGCGTTCGTTAAGATAGAGCAAGAGGTCGCCGGCGGCCTGTTCCGTACTGTGACAGACCACTTGCAGGAGGAAGGGTTCGCCCCTTTTGCTCCGGCGGGGAAGGGAGAGCTGTTCGATTAGTGCCTCGGGTGTGGCCGGAGGCGGGAGCGGATATACGTCCACGGGGACGTTTTCTGCTTTTAACCTGGGAATAATCTCTTGGGTGTGGCCGGAGTTTTCTTCTCCGTCAGAAATTAGGACAAGGCGCCGTCCCCCTTCCGGCGGGAGATTGGCTAAGGCCAGTTTCAGGGCTGCTGCGATGTTGGTCAACTCCCCGGGTGGTTCCGACCGGAAGGTTGGCCAGCGCCACTCAGCGGTCGGCGCCAGTTCAACTTGTGGGGTGGCGCCAAAGGTAATCAGTCCGACCCGGTCAGTCTCTCTTTGCTTCTGTAAAGCAGAGCGCAGAAAAGCGCCGCTCTCTTCCTGCTGGGCAGGGTGGAGACTGGCTGAGCGGTCAATGACGAAGAGGACCGATTGTTCCGGCGTCGGGACCGTACGCAGTGGTTGGGCCAAACTTAGGGTGAGAAGAATGAGTAGCAAAAGCCGAAGGCCCAGAATGAGCCGGTCCTTTACCCGGGAGCTGCTCCGGTGGCGGCCGTAGAAAAAGATCAGATAAGCCAGCGGCAGGAGAAGTAGGAATAATAGATAGACCGGCTGGGCG
>JAAYGU010000040.1 GCA_012727535.1 Bacillota bacterium
GGTTTGGTTTCAACGCCTCTTTGAGGAGCACCGCCAGCGCGCCCACCACGCCCAGCTCCCGGGCAAAGACGGGTTCCCCTTGGTGTGTATAGCCCACCAGGATCGAACCGAGGCGCTGTTTCAGATCCTCCGGATCGGTGGCCAGACAAAGAATCGCCATAATCTCCGAGGCAACCGTAATATCGAAGCCGCTTTCCCGCATGATACCGTTGCTTTTGCCGCCCAAACCTACGATAATCCGACGGAGCTGGCGGTCGGAGATATCCAATACCCGTTGCCATAACACCCGTTTGGGATCGAGCCCCAGTTCATTACCCTGGTATATATGGTTTTCAATCACCGCGGCCAACAGGTTATGGGCGGCCGTAATCGCATGGAGATCACCGGTAAAATGTAGATTAATCTCATCCATCGGTAAAACCTGGGCATAACCGCCACCGGCCGCGCCGCCCTTCACGCCGAAGGTCGGGCCAAGCGACGGCTCCCGCAAGGCAACCGCTACTTTTTTGCCCAGACGCCCTAAAGCCTGGGTCAACCCCACAGCAGTACAGGTTTTCCCCTCTCCAGCTGGCGTCGGGGTGATCGCCGTAACGTAAATCAGTTTTCCGTCTGGAATATTACTACGGTTTTCAAGCGCAGTCAATGCTACTTTCGCTTTATAGTGACCATACGGTTCGTATTCATCCTCATGCAAACCAAGATCGGCTGCCACTTCACAAATCCGGCGCATCTTTGCTTGTTGGGCGATCTCAATATCACTTAACATCCAATTCCTCCTCTTTCTTAAGCTAAATACGGAGCGGGAAGACCAGCGACTCCTGCCCCTTTTCCACCCCAAAGCCGTTCAACTACGGGGCCAACCACCGTTGGATCCCCAGAAGTATAGAACCATTCTTTCCCCGCCCGTTGGCTTGGCGCAAGAAGCTTTTTTTCCACCAAGACCCGCTTGGTTTGCTTCGCCACCGGCGCTCCGGTGTCAAGGACCTGAACCCCAGGTGCTACCAATTTTTCCACCAAAGGCCGGAGAAAAGGATAATGGGTACAGCCTAAAACCACCACATCAACCTCCTTCTCCCGCAAGGGTTCGAGGTACTTTTTGACCAGCTGTTCCGTACGCGGCGTGTTAATCGCACCTGCTTCTACGGCTTCAACCAACCCGGGACAGGCCTGATTCACCACGGTGAGGCCACCACCATAATTCTCCACCAACGAAGTGAAACGTTCACCGGAGAGGGTCAGTCCGGTTGCTAATACACCGATCTTCTTTTTTTTCGTAAACATAGCCGCCTGTTTAACCGCTGGTTCCACTCCGATAAAAGGGAGCGTAAATTCGGCCCGCAGCTCATTAAGGGCAGCCACCGAAGCTGTATTACAAGCCACAACAATTAGTTTTACGCCCTGCGCCAACAGGAACGCGGTAATCTTCCGTGCCCGGTCCCGGATCGCCTCCGGGGTCTTCTCACCATAAGGGCAATACTTCGAATCGGCAACGTAGATCAGATCCTCCTGCGGCAAAAGACGCCGGACCTCTTTCATGATGGAAAGGCCACCCACCCCCGAATCAAACAGACCAATCGGTTTTTGGGTCGTCAATCGTCATCACCTTCTTACCTTCTTAGAAAACACATCTCGTCACTCATCGATGCTCATTAGAAATAGTTTTGCCGATCTAGATCTATACCTTTGACATACGGTTTTTCCTGTTTTTCTCTCCCATTATACCTTAAACGGGAATCTGATCAAACTTCTCCACCAGAACGGTCCGTAGCACTCTTCGTACCAATAAAGTTAGGAGGAACAGGATCAAACCTGAGTAGAAAAGGATCCCGTATACGTTCGCCCGCGGGAAACAAACGGCACAAAGAAAAGGGATTACCGCCAGCAACGGCCGGTAGGCTAAAGACAGAAGCACATTGAGGTTATTCTTGATCGCAGCCGCTGGATTAGTCCAGTTGAGATAAGGCCGGTAGATATTGATCACCAAATCAGTCGTGGCCACAAAGATCGTCAGCATCGTTACAAAAAAGAGCACCGGTAATAAAGCAAGCTTCTCCAGGGGCAGACAGCGAAATAGAACAACCGATACCAACAGGGAAAAGGTCAGGTTAACCAGGATAGTGGTGTCGATCCGCGCCCTGAGATTTGTCCAGCTCTCAACCGGCAAGACTCTCGTCTCCCAAAAGGCTTTCCCTTCCCGGGTAATGGCCGTCGCCGACAGATTCGTAAGCAAAGCCGGAGCAGACGCCAGACCAACCCAGAAAAGGAGCAGTCGTTTCTGCTCGCCCGGTATCAGGAACGACTCCACCGTCAAATCTCCGGAAAGTAACCCAATTAGAAAAACCAAACCGGGCAGCGCCAGATTGAGGATGGTATTCAGCAGAAAAACCGGTTGTTTGACGATGATCAAAAGATGGCGGCGGATCAATTGTCCGTATTTTTTCCTAGGTCGGTAGTCGAAGGCTACGTGTTGGCGCGCCGGCTTTGCTCCAGAGAAAACCAAGGCCGACCGGTACAACTTCCGGGTCGTACCTTGTAAACCCCAGTAACATAAAATGTTAAGCACCCCATATTTAAGCAAACCAAGCAGCGAGCCGTTTACGATCTGAGCCGACCAACCCGCTGGCGGGTAAAGCCTGGTTAAACGCGTGGTCCAATCCACAAGCCGCCTGGCGTTTTCATCCGTTAAAAGCAGTTGGGCCCCCAACACCAAACCAAGAAGGGCAAAGGCAAAAACGAGGGAAAGCAGGTTTTTTCGGTTCCGGTTCGCGGATATGGTCGACAAACCTAATACCGCCAGGCTGGAAAGGAAGAGTGGCGGGGTAGGAGTTACCACGCTCAGCAGAAGACTGAAAAGCAAAGACCAGACCATGAGCCCCCCATTCAGACCAACAAGGAGCGCAACCGGGAACAAGATGACGAAATTAATACCAGTTAGATATAACCAGACCACAACCAATTTGGCCAACCCCAAATACTTAGTGGGGATCGGTAAGGGGGTTAAAAACTGATAATCACTACTGTGGAGATATAAAGAGAAAAGGAAGGGAATAGCCGTAAAACACATCAGGAAAAAAGCGATCATGGTCATATAGGCGACCCCGAGTTCGGGTCGTCCCCAACCCAAAAAGCGCTGATAAACTCCGAAGGACATATTAATGAAGGGTACCGCCAACAAAAGCAAAGTGAGAACGGGCAGGCCTTTCCCCCGCTTCGTCGCCCCGGTACCCAGTCCCATCCGGTATTTGCTAAAAAACTCCAATAGCTCGAGTCGGACCAGCGCCCAAAATTTACGCATCCTGTGTCAACTCCAAAAATATATCCTCCAGACTCTGGGCAAAACCATTTTTGATCCGCTCTACCCGGTCGCAGATGACTAGTTCACCTTGATTGATCACGGCAACCCGGTCACAGATCTGGTCGACAACGGCTAAGAGATGAGAAGAGAAAAAAACCGTTCCGCCAGCGGCACAATGCTTAACCATGATCTCCTTTAAACGCTTCGCCGCCAAGGGGTCAAGCCCGACTAAAGGTTCATCAAGGATAAAGAGGGGGGCCTGTGGCAAGAGGGCACCACAGATCAAGAGTTTCTGCTTCATTCCATGGGAGTAGGAGTGGATTAATTCGCCGAGCGCGTCTTCGATCGCGAACAACTGAGTATACTTCTCGATCCGCGCCCGCCGTTTGGAGGTAGGAACATCATGCATATCGGCGATGAAATTAAGATAATCGATCCCCCGGATCGCAGTGAAGATTTCCGGGTGATCGGGCACATAGGTGAAATTTCTTTTCGCTTCCACCGGCGAGATGGCTAAATCAACCCCATTGATCATAATCCGCCCCGCGGTCGGTGGAAGCAATCCCGTAAGCATCTTGATCGTAGTGGTTTTGCCAGCACCGTTTGGTCCGATAAAACCAAAGATCTCTCCGGCTTGAACTTTCAAATTTAACCGGTCCACCGCCATTCTTTTTCCATCATAAGTTTTCGATACATCCTCTAAAACCAGCATCCATACCCTTCCTTATTGTTTTTTTCTTCTTATGCCTGGTCACGCCCGAGTACTTAATGAATAAAACCTGCCTAAAGCAGGTTTAACGGTGGAAAGGTCCTTTTGCTTCCTTTTCCCCACGCTCATGATGGCATTCAACGCAAACCGCACCTTCATCATAGAGATAACAATTGGGTGGATTGAGCTGTACTTTTTTACCACAAAAAACACAAACCCAAATGTCCACTGTTTGACTCCTCCCAATTCCCTTCAAGCTCTCTCCTTGTGCAGTTTAGAAAAAGGGCAATGATTATATTCGCGACCGAGGATAGGAATCCTTTTTTCCCCATGGTAAATTTATCTTCGGGAGCACCGCTATCTCCGCCATAAAACATAAATAAAGCGGACATATATAGTAGTTTGTTTTTTACCAACGATAACCTGTCCTTCTTGCATTGACTTTCAAGGTGTTAACAAATAAAATAAAATCATCTAGTGCATACATTATTAGCTGATTTTGGTAAAGAAAGGAACGGAAAATGCAACGTTTAACTTCCACCCGGTTTTACGGCGTCCTGCTGTTGCTGGTGAGCCTGACCATCATCACATTTATCACCACCGCCCAGGAGAGGAATACCCCCTCGACCAAAGAGCGCTATCAACAAGCAATCGACCTCTACTATCAGGGCGAATTTGCCCAAAGTCTTGATCTGATCTCCGCTCTTGTCCAGGATAATCCGGCAAACGAGGACATTCGCTTTGACTTAACCTATCTCCTGCGGGAGGCCGGTCGGTTTTCCGAAGCCTTGAAACACCTTACCCACTTGATAAACTCGAACCCAGACCAACCGGCTTACCGGAATGCTTTCTTGGCCACTGCCTATCTGGCTGGTGACTATTACCGCGTACTAGCCACCAAAGGCCCGGAAGATTCGGTTGAAGCTTCCTTTTGGAAAGGATTGTGCGCATATGAGCTTGGCGTTTATGTCCTGGCCAAGGATCACCTGGAAAAGGTGGTGGAACTTTCTCCTTTTCATCCTTTAGCTTACTACTATCTGGGCTTAATTAACTTGGCAGAGAAAGATTTTGCCGCGGCCAAAACCAATTTAACACAAGCCTTAAGGCAAGATCCAAACCTCTTTGTCGCCCAGTATGAGCTCGCCCGCGCCTATTTGGGGTTGGGTGATTACAAAACGGCCTATAATCGTTTAAAACAGGCGGAGAGAACGTCGCCGGACAATCCCCAGATTCAAATGGAGTTACAACACCTGGTAGCTGCCCACCCCAAGCTGCTGGTGGAAGAGGAGAAGGAAGCAGCGACCCACCGGCAGACCGCCGCCGCCCCCCGTGCTGTTCCTTTACCGGGAGAGACAACCGGCATGACCACCGTCCGGATCGGCCTGGCCGAACAGGTGAATGCCCTTTGGGCAAAAACCGGCGGTACTTTTAAACTAACCACCGCTGCCGGTAGGGAATTACTCACCGGCAAGCGCCAAACCATTATCCGGTTCACCTTCAGTCCGGCAGGCCGGATCCAAGTTTATGATGAAACGGAGAACCTCCTCTTTGAGACCAAGGAAGCCCTGCTCCTTTCCTATAACGACCCGCAGGCCACCACGCTACTTTTCCAGATGGAATACGGCCGTGGTTATTTCTGGGCAGGCCAGGCCACCCGCGCCTACCGTGGGGCGATTCAACTCCTTCCCTTCCCGGCGGGCATGACCATCGTCAACCATGTCACCATGGAGGAGTATCTCTACGCAGTAGTCCCTTCCGAAATGCCTTCTTCCTGGCCGGCCGCTGCCCTGGAAGCCCAAGCGATCGCCGCCCGGACTTACGCCTTCGCCAATCTCGGCAGTTACAATCGACGCGGTTTCGACCTGATGGGTTCCGTTGCTTCCCAGGCCTACAACGGGGTGACTAGTGAAAACCCGGCTGTGCGGAGGGCGGTCGACGCCACCCGCGGGCAGATCCTGACTTATAACGATAAACCGATCTCGGCTTTTTACTCGGCAAACTCCGGCGGATATTCGGCCGTACCGCCGGCCACGTGGAATTTTAACCCGCCCTATCTACAGGCTGCACCCGATAAGATGGTGCCAGCCCACGATGGGCTTCCCTCCCCGGCGACCTTGGCCGACTGGGTCACGAAGCGGATCCCCTCCTATTCGTCCAACCCGAAATATAGCGCCCGGAGCGCATACCGGTGGCAGGTGATCGTCCCCCGCGTCGAAATTGAGCGTCGCCTGCAAAACAAAGCCAAGATCGGCCGGATCACCGGGATCATCACCGTCGGCCGCGCGACTTGCGGCCGGGTCGACCATGTGTTAGTCCAGGGCACCGAAGGCCAATTCCGGATCAGCGGCGATTCCATCCGTTCCAGCCTGGGCGGTTTACGGAGCAACCTTTTTGTGGTCGCGCCGAAAATGGGTCCGGACGGGCTCCCCGCGTTCTTTATCTTTACCGGTGCCGGTTTCGGCCACGGAGTGGGTATGGACCAAAGTGGTGCCGCTGGCATGGCCGCCGACGGCTATTCCGCCCAAGCCATCCTTGGACATTATTACCCCGGCACCACCATCACCACGCTCTACTAACGATCATTTACCTTTTGCATTAATGATATACAACTGAGAAAAGACCCTCCTTTATGAGGGTCTTTTCTCAATTTTTATCCCGCGAAAGAATTCGCCAATTGCTCCGGCTCTTAAAACAAATTAATACCGCAGCAAATTCTTACTGGGCGGGCAGACCAAGGTGGACGCCAAAGGCCACCGTATTTGCACCCTGGGGGTAGAAACGATATTCCGAGCCCAGAGTTAGAGAAAAACGGTTTGTTTCGCCAAAATAAAACCTTAGGCCGGTACCAAAACTAAAGTAAAAGCCGAAATCTAGGGCATCACTGGTGGTAGTGGTTGGCCGATAGACACCGTACACTCCCCCACCCAGTAAAGCATACCAACCGAGAAACTCCGTCGGGGGAAAGATATCGCCTTCCCAAGCTAATTCCCCGCCAGCTTCCGCCCGCCAAATCTCGGACGAAGCCCCCAACCGCAGTTTTAAACCGGTAAAAGAAGTAAAGGGACGTCCCTTTTCCGAACCCATCTGCAGCAGACAATAGGGCTCTTCGGCCGTGGAATCCATGGCGATCGCTAGTCCGTACATCGCCCGGCGTTGTTTTGAGAGGCGTTTAAACAACGTGTTGCATTGTCGATACCAGTAGGTGCGTTCGGAAACATTGACCTCTGCCCCACGCTGGAGCGCTTTATCCAGATAAGCCAAGGCGGTCTTCTGTTCTCCCTTCCGGTCGTAAACCCGACCCAAAGCATAATAAATCCAACCGTCCTCTGTAGGATCCTCCTTTAGAGCCTGGGCTTGTTGTAATAGAGCCAAAGCTTCACCGTTCCGTTCTCTGTTGAGCTCGGTCAAACAGTATCCTTTCACCGCATAGCCGGTGGCATATTCCGGTAAAAGTTCAATACTGGCCTCGGCTAACACCAGATAATAGCTATTATTGCCACCCCGCGAACGAAACTGCGTAAAAAGCTGTTCATAGCTTTCTGCCAAGCGACGACGGCCGTCGGCTGCCCACTCCGGTGCCAGTCCCGCTTCCTCCGCTCTGCGCAGTGCTTTCCCCAACGAGTCGACCGCCGGACCATGTCGCCCATTAACCTGATATGCCCAGCCTAAAAGGTATTCTATCCATCCCGTTTCCGCTGGTTCTTCTTCCAGGGCAAAAGCTCGTTCCAGGACTTCAAGGGCCCGCCGGGGCGCTTTTCCCGTCATTAGATAGGAGTATCCCAAAACCGCATGGGCAAAAGCAAAATCCGGAACGAAGTCAATAGCCCTTTCCAGATAGTCAATGGCGAGATCATACTCCTCGTTCAACAGAAAGGTTTCAATTTTTACTTCATAACAGCGCTTTAAAAGGCGGAGGCAATCGGCTTTCCACTCGGGGGGTGAAAAGGTAAGATCCTGATCGGAGCCGATCACTGCTTGTTCTAAAGCTTCCTGCGCTTTATCTTTTGCACCCGTTTCCCAATAGGCCCAACCCAGGAGGTAATAGGTCCAGCCATCCCCATAGGGCCTTTCGGCCAAGGCCAACGCGGTCAAAAGAGCATCTACTGCCTCCGCGGCCCGCACCGGTTTGCTTTTCAGGAGGGAATAACCCCGACCGGTATAGGCAAAAGCTGGGTTAAAACTGTTAATCGCTTGCTGGCAAAGATTTAGCGCCCGGGTATAATCCTCTTCTGCCCAGCACTCCTCGATCTCTTCCCGGTACAATTCCAGGCATATCCGGACCGCTTGGTCCGACCAATCTTCCGGTGACCGCCCAATGCCTACGGCTTGGTAACGCAGAGCGGCCTTCTCCAGAGCCACGCGGGCTTCGCGCCGATGACCACGGTCCGCATACAACCGGCCCAACAAATAATGGGCAAAACCGTCACCCCACGGTGCCTCGGCTAAAGCCACCGACCTTTCTAACGCAATAAGAGCTTGTTCCTCGTTGGTCGGCTTGATCCGCAGATAAGTATAGCCCAAAGCAGCATGGGCGAAGGCAAAAGCAGGAAACTTCGCCAACGCCTCCTGGCATAAAGCATGTGCATTACGGTAATTCCCACGCCAAAGGGCCTGCTCGATCCGGTCGCGATAGGTTTGTTCCTCCCCCAGCACGAAACCTCCCCCTAGGCCGTCTCGGCCAACCGGAGCAGGGAAATCCACCGCACCCTCCCCCGGCAAGCCCGGAAGGACTGACCCGGATTCAGGAAGGAAGCCGCCACCAACCGGTACAACGGTCTCCAGCAGTTGCATAACCCCCTCATCCTTTGGCAGCTCTACGGATGCTGCGGCGACAATCATCCCGGTTGTGGCCGTAATCACGCGGGCGTTCACCCGGATGGTTGAGGATAACTGGGAGAGGGTTCCAGAGACCACTGCTGAAACCCCCAGAATCTTCCCCAATTCCTGTGCCGAGGAAGAATCGACAAAACCAGCAGCGCTTAACTTTAATTCATCAAGAACTTTATTTAGTAGCTGCCGCTCAATGACCTCAAAGCGCCGCGTCAAAAACAACCGCGTGGTTAACTCTTCAGCAACAAAACGCCCCAAACCAGTCACATTACCCCCCAGATCAGGAAAGTCAAGGACGGCAATGCGCATTTTCTCCGGAACATTCATTGAACCGGCGTTCTCTTCCATGAGTTCAACAATCCGGGCCGCCAGTAGATCCAGACTGCGGTCCAATTCAGTTTGGGCGTGGCATGGGAGGATATAAAACAGCGACAAGATGATCATCACCACAATGGTGAGGAAAAATCGGCTAACTCTCTTCATCTAAAGCATCCTTTACTTTTGATCAAATTCATCAGTTGTTACTTAAGACGTTTGGCAAGTTCAGTAGCGAATTTTGGCATCTCTTCCCGCCAGTTGGCAGCCGTAGTGCCCCTGGCGAAGGTATAAGTGAAAGGTTTTACTTCTTTACTAACGCGACCGGAGGTAATCTCAATTCGTTTTGCGGAAACTTCAATACGGACCCGCTTGCTTACCTCAAAAGAATGAATTGCCCCGATGATCACTTCGTCCACACTAAGGATCCGACCAAGATCCAGGGCTAAACGTTCGTCCAAGTCTCCGCCTAAGGCGGCAGCCTGTTCGGTCAAGACCGCTTGCGTCCTGGTGTAATCCAACATCACATATTTACCGTCGGCCACCGCTTGCATTTGGCGGTGTAACTCCCGGGCTAATAAGTCCTCGACCCCGGCGGTTGTTGAATAATTGAGAAAGAACAAGACCGTTTTAAGCGGTAGGTCCTGGTCCGCTTGGGCTTTCGCCCGGAGGTAATGATCGGCAAACTCGGCCATCTCCGGCGCTAATAGATAAGCCCGTTCGTACTCCTGTAATGCTTCCGGCCAGCGGTTAACTGCTTCATAGCTTAAACCCCGCCGGTAGTGAACCCAGGCTAATTCCTGGGATAACTGGTTCAGTTTTTGCCGCACTTCTGTGGAAGCCGGGATGTATTGTAAAGCCTGGCGGTAGTAAGCTTCGGCTGCTTCCAATTTTTTCTCCGTCCAGGCGTCGTCGCCCAAGCGCAAAAACATTGCGCCCGCCTTTTCCTTTGCATCCGCAAGTTTTTCGGCCACATCCTTATATTTCGGGTTAAGCTCCCACGCTTCGGTATAAGCCCGAACCGCGCCCACCCAATCGCCGGCTGACGCTAAATTCTCGCCTTGCCGGTACAGTTTATCGACCTTCCCCTTGATTATCGCCGCACGAATCAGACAAACCGCCCCGACCACGACCGCAGCGGCCACACCAACCTTGATCACCGTTTTCCCCGAATCCGATTGGTTACTCCGTGCGATTGCCGGCAAGGTGTTGAACACCAACAAAAAGACCAAAACCAGACAGGTTATTTTCAGTGCTTGTCTCATCATCGCCGTTGGTTCTCTTTTTTGAACCAACTCCCCCCTTCCCATCGCCAATTAGTCGATGATAAATACCACAGCTCCGTCCCTGATCACCTCAGGATTGAGCCTTCGAAATTCCTTCGTTGCTTCCACCCCTAAAACCAGATCGGTCTGCCCCTCTCCGCTCGCTGGAACCGGGCTATCCGCCGTCAAGACCAGTGGGTTGGTACCAAGACGCGGCAACTTGCGGGCTAACTCGAGCGAGCGGGCATAAGCCACAATGGTAGTAAAGCCCGGCCGTGCCAGGTTGACCATGGTGGACGCATAGAGAAGGTTTCCTTCGTAGTCAAAAATCTGCGGGTAAAGGGCGGGTTTTATCCCTAAATTCCGGGCATCGATGATCACACCGGTATAAGCTGTGGTGACCCCGGCTTCGGGATAATCGTAGAACGCCGGTGACATCGGGCTAAAACTCTCCGTAATCTCGGGGCGGTTAAGCAAAGCGGCGAGCCCGGCTTGTCCCCCCAACGGTAATTCAATGGTGAGTTCGATCATCCCATCCCATTGCTGGTTGACTTTGATGATCCGTGCTCCACGGACAAAACCTTCCACCACCACTCTGATCTCGTCACTTTGCATCACATAATTTCGAACATAGGTCTCACTATTGACCCGGACACCGTTCAATACTTCCGCCGCATTTCGGTAGGCATCGGCTTTTGCTGCCCCGCGGGCCATCAACCGGGCTTGTGGTCCGGAGGCCCCCTTTGGTGGGGCCCCATAGCCAACCACCTGGATCAGACCATTGCTCCAGTCAATCCGGCCGAGACCAACCTCTTCAACCAATCCATAATCCTGTCCTTGTACTATAAAGGTCATGACCAGAAAGACAAGGCAAAACAAGGTTAATAAGAAACATCTTCCCTTACGCGTCGTAACCACCCCCTGTTTCGATTTACGGCTTCCCGGCCGCACCTAATATCAACTCAATCAGGTACTGCGAAACACCAGTAATCTCCATCATCCCCAGCCGGCCGGCCATTTGCTCAGCCAGCTTTGGTGCCGTAAGCGTTGTTTCTACCCTCAGCACAGCCTTGCGCCCAACGTATTCCTGTAATTGCACCGCATTTACCATCGGGATCTCCTTTAATCTTTGTTGGAACTGGATTAACTGTTGATAGGAGACGTTCTCCACTACAACCATAAGCATCCGTGGTTCTGTTAAAATCCTTGCTAAGTCGGCCAGTAGTACGGGGAGTAGTTTTTCTCCGGCTTCTTGTGTGGCCTTTTCCGCCGCTGCCGCGGCCGTTAGGTCAACAGCGGTCTCTTGCCAGTCTTGAACGGCTAAGACCTCGCCGGTGTCGGCTTTGACCACTTTCATTTCTATGGTCACCCGGCAGGAAACGAAGTCATAGTATCGACCAAGGATTTCGCTGAAGGCTGTCCCCTGGACCAAAAGATCATGGGGTGCGCCAACTCCCTGCTGCCCCAGGGCCGTTACCACTTGGTATCCGGCCTGCTTAAGTCCATCGACCAGTTGGGCCTCGATGCCACCGGTGGCCAGGTTCTGGTTAACCGCCACCACTTTAACCAATAAACGGGGGTCGCCCGCCAGCTTCAAGTTTAAACGGAGTTCCTTCAGATCTTCAATCATCGTTCCTTGTTTAATGCGAACTGTAAGCAAAACTTTACAGATGTTCTGTTCCATCCAAAGATCATCTATCTCATAACTTGATACATAACCAGCCGACCGGAGTCGGATTGAATCCCTAATTAACGCATAGTTTTCTACTTGGGTCTCACTATAAACCAGAATACCAACGGCCTGTTCGACCGCTTGCTGTAAACCATCGGCCACTGCTAACTCACGAGCCTTGGCCAAATCCCCTTCGGTTATTAAGGCTTCGCCCACAACTTGGAGGACAATAATCTCTTCCGCGGTCACGATCTCAGCCGCTACCGGATAAACGATCAGGAAGAGGGAAAAACAGATCCAGATGATGAGAAAATACTTCATGGGCCAACCTCCCGGGTGAAATCGCAGAAAGATGTTTACCTTTATTAATTCCATCCGAAGGAGATTTTTTCCTTTAATATATTCCTTCATATCACCCCCTTTCCCTTTTCGACTTAGAAATTAATAGTCTATCCTTCTCCCAGTGCCAGAGACACCGCAGCTGAAACCTTTGCTATCCGGATCCGAGCTTATTGCCCACCCGGCTTCGAATTCGCATCACTGCGTTGTGTGGGCGGTAACCAGTTTCGGACGATAACCAGCGTGGGCAGTAGCGAGCATGAAGGACTGCCTGGTACAAAAAAAGGACCCACAACGGGTCCTCGGCAGACAAGACGGAAAATCCTTATTGAATAAGGGGGTCATCCCCTTCGATTTTTAGTTTAAACCCACGATTTTTCGACGATTCAGCCTTGGGTACTCGCACTTCTAGGACGCCATTGCGGTATTTCGCACTAGCCTGATCGGCTTTGACTTCCACCGGCAACGGAATGGTCCGGTAGAAACTACCGTAGCGACGTTCGGTTAAATGGTACCCCCGTTCTTCTTTCGTTTCATCCCGTTTCATTTCCCCTTTAAGCATAATCTGGTTATTAGCGACGGTGATCTCCAGATCTTCCCGGTTCACGCCTGGCAGATCCGCTTCGAGGATGATTTCCTGATCGGTTTCTTTTAAATCAATCGAAGGCCCGAAACTGGCACTGGGAAAGAAATCGCCAAAACTACGCGGGAATAATTGGTTAAAGAACCGATCACCCCAAAAATCATTATTGATTGGACGGAGCCAATTTCGATTCTCCAAACCAACACCTCCTCACTTTTGGTCTAGTTTCCCCTCTTTCACGGTCCGTATTCATCCATGCTTCTTCCTTTTTAACCATTCTAGCCACTATTCATGGTTTTCTTGATTTTATTCCTTATGCCTTAAAACAAATAATTTGGAAAAACATAAGATGGTACCAGATCGAATATCGGCCGATAGAAAGGAGAATAGTGATGAGTACAACTGGTGGATACCGTGGAGGTTGCTCTAGCTTCTTTCCTTTTTTAATCTTTTTAATCCTCATCCTCCTCGTGTTGGGTTCAATTAACTACTAGAACAAAAGCCCCCGTCGTCAGGGGGCTATTTTCGCTATAAGCCGGTTCTTTCTGGCATAACTGCTTCCGCAACCCTCCCAGGTTAAAGCCGGAGGAAAGTCAGCTCTAATTACCATAATTTTGGAATGAGTCTTTTCGTCTCCTGCATTTTATATCTATATTTAATCCTTCGGTCTGAAGTAATCCCCAAGTGTAAACAAATAACGAAACTACGATCAGCTTGATTAAAAAGTAACATATCTTTACTGGCATCACCACAAACCTTTCCCGTTATTTAATAATGGATAAACATATAACCAACATTGTTCCTACTTAAGCAGCTCCTTCTTAAAAGTATATTGGGTCTTGGTCAGTTGATAGCCGATGGCTTGATAAAATTTATGGGCACCCTCGCGCGCCAGACTCGAAGACAAGGTCACTTGGTCACAGCCTTGGGTTTTTGCCCAGTCTTCCGTGGTGTCTAAGAGCCTTCTTCCGATTCCCATCTTCCGGCAATTTTGGTCGACCACAAGACCGGCAATCTCTACTGCCGTGTCCTTATGCAAAGGCCGGTTTATAAAAGCATGAACCCAGCCCCTAAGCTCCCCATCGACTTCAGCAACAAAAACCTTGTGGTCATCCCGGTTCAGTAGATCAAACAGACGGGCTCTAACCTGACCAGCTTCGGCTTGATGTCCTAATTGCCAAGCAAGTTTTGTAAGGGCTAAAGAGTCTTCCAGTACCGCTTCTCTTACCACAGTCTTTTCTTGCAATGTGATCGCTCCCCAACAGTATTTTCGTGGTTCCTTGTAATGCTAGATTAATGTCGTTTTTTTATTATGAAAGCAAAACCGAACTTTAATACCCAGCCATTTTGTTCAACAACTTTTTGCCCGTTGCAAGCACTTACAGGTGGAATGCATGTTTGCGCATTCTCCATAAAACGAAATTATTTCTTCCCGACTAAAAGATCAAAAGCTACGGTAATGCTTTTTAGTCCGCTATTGATGATCATCGCAATTTTCTCTTGAGCCGCATTCCAAGTTAAGGGGGTCATCTTGATCAAGTGTTCCAGGTTTTCCTCTTTGAGTACTACTTTATAATGAATCTGCTGTTCTTTAACGACTTGGAAACTGTTGGCAAAATGCCTTTTAACGCTGTCATTTTCGTATAATTCCTTATCAGTCCCCTTAAAGAGAATTTCACGGAGTTCAATAAGGTAGTTGGCGGCAGGCAAAACCTTAAACAGTACCCCATGGTCCTTTAAAACCCGCTTAAATTCCCCATAATTAGCCGGAGAAAGGATATTGAGGACAATATCAAACTGTTGGTTTTGGAGCGGGAGTTTTGTCAAGTCAGCCACACACCAGATGAGCCCTTGGTACTCCTTGGCCGCAACCCGGATTCCCTCTTTAGAAAGGTCAATGCCAACCCCTAATAAATCAGCAAACCCCTTCTTCTTTGCCTTTAAATCCCGACAAAGCCAAGCTAAATGTGACCCTTCACCGCAACCCGCATCTAAAATACTAACCTCAGACCAAGCTTCATCCTTCCCGATCTCCCAAACCACTTTACTGATGGCTTTCCGCATTGGATCAAAAAAACCACTGGCACTGATCACTTTCCTGGCGGCGAAGAGCTGTTTATCATACCCGCTTTTTTCTTGTTTCAAAAGCAGATTGACATAGCCTTGTTTCGCCAAGTCATAATTATGCCCTTTCGAACAGTAAAGACTGTTAGATCTGCTCAAGCTTAATTCTTGTTCACAGACTGGACAGCGAAAGAGCCCGCTGTTCTTTAGGATCATTTCTTTCGCCAGATCAATCTTTTTCATCTCTTTACCAGATGCCATCTTGTTGCAACCCCCTGCTCATTTACTCACGACTAAATATGTTTCATGAAATTAAGGAGCTGGCTTGAGTAACTTAGTAGCCAGCGTGGGCGACGCCCTTGAACCCTGCATAAAAATAATGATCTAAAATTTCCATAATTTTAGACTTATGTATGTTCTTCGCCGAAAAAGGTTAATATCCTGTTTCTTTTTGGGTTCAATCACTCGGGACCCCATCTCACTCCACACCTAGGTAGTCATTTGCCTTGGATCATAACCCCCATGACTTGCGGTTTCTGGCTTTGGGGCAACTCCCCGTTTTAACTATTCTCTGGTGAACAGGTCGACAAACCGGTATAATTATGGGAGAAGAGTGTAGAAGATACGGGGTGAAATAATGAGTAAGCATGATCTTGCCCATCTCTTTAACCAAATTGGGACCCTTGTGGAAGTCAGAGGAGAAAATCCATTCAAGGCGAGGGCCTATTACAAGGCGGCCCGAACCATCGAGAGTTTGGAGACGGATCTGGACGAGTTAATCCGTAATGATCAGTTAAAGGAGGTGCCCGGTTTCGGCCCAGCCATCACCCAAAAAATCCTCGAATGGAAAGAGACCGGTACAATTGGCTATTATGAAGAGTTGAAGGAAGCCACTCCTTCGGGTTTGTTGGATCTTTTACGCGTGCCCGGACTCGGCCCCAAAAAGGTAGCGGTCCTCGCTTCGACCCTACAGATCACCAACCTGGAAATGCTCGAAGAAGCCTGCCGTGAAAACAAGTTGCTTACTGTCCCGGGGTTTGGTCCGAAAACGCAAGCAAAGATTGCCGCGGGAATTGAGTTTATTAAGGAACACCAAGGCCGTTTCCTTTGGATACAAGGGATGGAATGGGCCCGAAAATTCCGGACCGCATTGGCCGCCCATCCTGCGGTCAGCCAAGTGGAAATCGCCGGAAGCTTACGCCGCTGTCTCCCGTTGAACAGTCGTATTGATTTGGTTGCCGCCTCCACCAGTCCGGCAGTGGTGACGACCTACTTTACCAGTTCCGAGTTGGAAAAGAAACTAGAGTTATCCGGGAAGATCGTAACCAAGCAAACGGCGGAAGAAAGTACAATTATTTTCCAGCGCGAGTTCGAAGTGCACCTGAGCGTCGTACCGCCGGAAGCGTTCCCTTATGCTCTGTGGTTTCACACGGGGAATGAAGGACACAAGCAGGCCTTAAGCCAAAGGGCGGCGAAGCTTGGTTATAAACTCCAGACCGACGGCCTCTGGAAAGGAACAACTCCCGTTGTTTGTCAAAACGAAGCCGAACTCTACCAACACCTCGGTCTTGTCTACATCCCGCCGGAACTCCGGGAAAACCGCGGAGAACTGGAAGTGGCCGCAGCCGCCTGCCTCCCCGAACTGGTTAAACCCGAAGACATCCAGGGCGTATTTCATGTGCACACCAATAACAGTGATGGGCTAAGTACCTTACGGGAGATGGTCGAAGGCGCGATCAACCGTGGTTACCATTATCTCGGCTTCGCCGATCATAGCCAAAGCGCCTTCTATGCCCATGGCCTCACCAAAGAGGCCTTACGCCGGCAGTGGCAGGAGATCGACCAGTTAAACCGGGAATATCCCCACTTTAAAATCTTCAAAGGAATTGAAGCCGATATTCTACCCTCTGGGGAACTAGACTATGATCCGGAGACTTTAGCCCAATTCGATTTTGTCATCGGCTCCATTCATAGCCATTTCCAGATGGGGGAAGCGGAAATGACGGAGCGGATCTTAAAGGCAATGGACAACCCCTACCTAACTATGCTTGGTCACCCATCCGGGCGTATTTTATTGACCCGTCCCGCATACCAGGTGAACTTGGAACCCGTCATCAAAAAAGCAGCTGAAAATAGGATCATCATTGAATTTAACGCCAACCCCTACCGGATGGATCTTGACTGGCGCTGGTGCCAACGGGCCAAAGAACTTGGGGTCCCCATCGCGATTAATCCCGATGCCCACAGCGTAGAGGAGTTGGACCTCACTCGTCTCAGCATCCCGGTGGCCCGGAAGGGCTGGTTAGAAAAGAACGATGTCTTCAATACGAAAACAAGCGCCGCGATTTTAGCTTACTTTGGCCGGAAACGGTAATTTCGTATTTAACACAAATTGTGGTCCCGGTTGTCCATCAAACGGGCCCGTTTTCCCCTTAACAACTTAGCATTTTGCCGCGCCCGTGGTCGACAGCCTTCTTCGAACTGAAAAGATCTTCCCCCATTATTATGTAAATGATATATAATATATATGATATTTGGTAATAACGACAAAAAAGCGCCTGGTTCACATTGGAAGAAGGAGAGATGAGCAGAGATGCAAAAACCAATCGAACTGGTGGTTAAGGGCAAAACCTTACGGGGAATGTACCACTACCCTGATGGCGAAGGGATCTATCCAACCGTCATCCTTTTTCACGGTTTTACCGGAGATAAGCTGGAGCCCCATCGTATCTTCCTTAAACTATCCCGGCGCTTGACGGCCAAGGGCTTGGCGGCGATTCGCTTTGACTTTTCCGGTTCCGGCGAAAGTGACGGCGATTTTGAAGAGATGACCTTTAGCAGCGAAGTCTTTGAAGCACAGGAGATATTAAAGTTCGTCAGTTATTTGCCGACCACCGACGCGGAGCGCATTGGTTTAGTGGGCTTAAGCATGGGGGGCGCAGTTGCTGCGGTCATCGCAGGGAATAACCCCCAAATGATCAAAGCATTAGTCCTTTGGTCCGCAGCCGGCATCGATACAATTGCCGGGATCTACCACGCTAAGGAAGAGCAAGGAGCTTTTCTCCAGAACGAGCATGGGCAGATCGATATCGGCGGTTTGTGGCTAAACGAAAACTTCCACGCTGATTTAGCCAACTGGAACAGCTATGAAACTCTAAAAACCTACCAGGGGCCAGCCTTAATCCTGCAAGGAACCGGAGACCAGGTTATACCGCCAGCAACAGCCGAACAGTACCAAGCCGCCCTCGACGGACGGGCTAGCTTGATCTACATTCCCGACGCGGATCATACCTTCAACCGTCATTCTTGGGAGGAACAAGTATTGTCGGAAACAACAAAGTTCTTAAAGAATACGCTTTTTTAGTCTTTTATGTCGATCCCGCCAAAAATAACCAAGGCGTCAATGCGTAACTTAGGTTCGTCAACCCCCTCTGTTCCTACTTCCTTTTTGCGCTGATCCTCAATCCCACCGAAAATCGGAACCCCTCTCACTTCTATGGTCCAACCGGCCGGCAAGATCAGGTCAACTCCGCCAAACACCGCCTGGATATTCAGCGTATTTGTTCCGGCAGACATTTCCGAACCCCGTAGATCGAGGGTGACGCCCCCAAACAACGCCGTTACATTCCCCCCGCGAAAACTGGGCGAGGCAATCCGCCGCTCAATGTTGCCAAAAACGACCACTTCATCGCAGGTACTATTGGGTTTTGTCTCCGCCAGCCGCCGACTGGCCCCGCCAAAATTAAACAGCAAGATTACCCCGAACAAGATTAATAGCAGCGGCCAAAATAAGCGCAAGTGGATACCGTCAATCAGTCCAAGTTTACGCAATTGCAGCGAGCCGCCCACAAAAAGAAGGATAAGGGCAAAAAGGTTGGTAAAACGGGAACTAACCAACTGGTGCAGGCCAATGATAACAAGGAGCAATGGCCACCAGGTACCAAACGTCAGATTAAAAGAAGCAACACCAAGATTATTTAGGAGCATAAGAAGACCAAAAAAGATCAGCAAAAAGGCCAAAAAAAAGTGGTTTTTCGGAGTACCGCTCATTGATAAACCTTCTTTCCTGGAATGATATTAAGATTATTCCAGATGGCCCTTCTTTTTCCTCTCTTTCAGCTAATATTTTAACCCACCGCAGAGCGCGATGGATTACGGCTATTCTTGACCGGCGGTCTGAAAGTACTTGCGAATTGGGTGCTGTAGTTTTAAGTAGCCTTCTTCGAAGATCTGCCGGTATCTTGCTTTTGTTTCCGCCCAGGGTGTTATAACTTGGCTTTTCGCGGTCAAGTCAAGGCTGGCCACAGCTTCTTCGGCGTTTCGGTAAATGCCGGTGCCGATGGCGGCAAGCAAAACGGCCCCCAGTAAGGTGGCCTCCTCCACCGGAGGGATAAGGATCGCGCAGTCGGAGACTGTAGCTTTAATCCGCATCCAAGTTTGGTTACGGGTTCCGCCGCCGACCGCCACAAACTGCTCAATCCCATTATCTGCTACTTGCGCAGCGGCCCGTCGGATCGCTTCCATCTCATAAGCCGTCCCTTCTAGGATCGCTTTCAAAAGGTCTGCTTTTCCATGTTCGGCGCGCAAACCAATTAAAGCTCCCCTCACCTTCGGATCGCGCAGCGGTGCCCCACTTCCCGATAGATATGGATAATAAATAATCCCGGTGGGTTTCGGACCCGTTGACGCCAGCAGAGTTTCGATCTCCTGGTAACTTAAAGGTTCATCCCCCAGTTGTTTACGCAGCCATTCCAGGGAACCTCCCGCCGCCGAAAGGCCCCCGATCCAAACCATTTTTCCGGGAACAACATGACATCCAAAGGAAAGACGGGAATTGTATTCTTTCTCCCCCAAAACCCGATGGTCGAGGGTGCCAATGAGCGATTCCGCGGTCCCGATTGAATCAAAAACCACCCCCGGTTTAATCGCCCCGACGGCCAGAGCAGCGCAAAGATGGTCATGGCCCGTAACGGAAACTTTAATCCCCGGCGGGAAACCAAGTTCGCTGCGGACTTCACCCAGGGGCGAACCACCCGCTTTGACCGGCGGAAAAAGGTCGGGCTTCAACCCGAACACGGCCAACCATTCCTCGTCCCATTTTTTTTGGTCGATCCGATAGGCATAAGTCCGGGCCGCCAGGGTGTGGTCCGTACCAAACTGACCGGTCAGGCGGTAAGCCAGATAGTCGGCGGTCGACAACCAGATCCCATCATGCAACAGGGCGGGGTCCTGCTCCTTAAACCAGAGTATTTTGGCCAAACCATGTTTGTAGCTTGGATATAACCCTGTTCGCGAAAAAAGAGTGCGCTCATCCCCTTCTTGGCAAATCCATTCATATTGTTCCATCGTTCTCTGGTCATACCAGGGAACGATCTCCGTTTTTGCTTTTCCCGTCCTTTTGTCAACCAACAATCCGGCTTCCGCCATGCTCGCAATGGCAATCGCCTGGACCTCGCCGGGTGCCGCTCTAGTAATGATCCGCTTTAACATTCCCGCGAATTGCTGCCACAACTCTTCCGGATCGTAGGCGAAGCGACCGTCATTACTTTGGTGGGTGATGGTCGCCTCCTTTTCCAGGCAAAGCATCCGCCCCTTGGCATCAAAAAGACCCACTTTACAATGGGTGGTTCCAATGTCGATCCCAATCAGCTTCATCTTTTTCTCCTTTTCTCTTCGAAGTCGCCTGGTGTTTCAGAACGGAAAAGTTTAATCACCAAAGGAATCTGCTAAAACAATTAAGTTCTCTCCAGATACTCGATAAACAGTCCATTCATCCATAGGAGTAGCACCTAAATGCTTGTAAAAGTTGATTGCAGGCTCATTCCAATCGAGGCAAGACCATTCTAAGCGACCACATTTTCTTTCCACCGCCAGCTTTGCTAAGAAGGAAAGCATGATCTTACCGATCCCTTTCCCCCTCGCTTCCGGTCTGACAAATAAGTCTTCCAAGTAAATACCCGGTCTCCCTAAAAATGTAGAAAAGTTATGAAAAATCAAAGCAACGCTGACCGGTTTATTATGATATTCCCCGATTATTACCTCTGCGGTCCTTTTGACAAATAAGGACGCTTCAAGAATCTGTTCGGTTGCGATGACCTCATCCAGCATTTCCTCATATTCTGCTAGTTCCTTAATGAACTCTAGAATCAATGAAACATCGGTCGGTTGGGCAAACCGTAATTTAAAACCGCTTAACTGTGTATCGATCAACTTGTTCTTCCTTTCTTTAAACTAATGTTTGTCAAAGCCTCAGTTTCTTCACTAATTAAATCTATCCGCTCTTTCATCTATCCCGATAATAATTTAACACTTTTAAAGCAAATCTGCTCGAGACAGTTGCTGGTCCACCACCCATTTCCATACCCACTTCTATTGCCTCAATTATTTGCTCTTCAGTTGCTCCTGATTCTAATGCTTGTTTTATGTGCCATTCAAGGCAAGACTCGCAATTAATTATTATTGAGATGCCGATAGCAATTAATTCCTTATATTTTTTCTCCAGTTCACCGTCGGAATAAGCCTTTTGTTCCATTTCAACAAATGAACGATAAACTTCTGAATTATTCAGGAAATATGTGTGAGCTTTTTTTCGGTCAGAAATTATTTTTTCGATTCTTTCGCGATCTTGATCATCCATTTATTATCTCTCCTCTTTCTCCCTAGGCCCAAAGAAAGGCCGATTAGTAGGAATATTTACCAATGCCATTGCTAATATGTTTTTACCATTTGCTCCGCTTTTTCGATTATGGCCTTAAATTCATCAGAAGAACTGAGCTCGTTAATGGACTTCGGTTCTACAGGCGATTGAATATGTTCTTTAATTTTTAGTTCGTACAACTTAACATCATGCCAACTGCCAAACTTATACCCCGCCTTATGATAAACACCTGCTTCTTTAAATCCAAACACCTCATGGAAGTTCCCACTCTTAATATTCGGTTGGGTAATTGCAACATAAGCATTATAGTATCCTTGAAGCTTTAATAACTCAAGCAAAGCATAGTAAAGGGCTTTCCCAATACCTTTTCGATGATAGTTCTGATTTATATAAAGCGACAAACTTACTGACCATTTATAGGCTTCACGTTCTCTAAAACGAGAGGCATAGGCATATCCTACGATACGGTTGTTTATTTCGCATACAAGCCAAGGATATTGTTTCTGGATATGAGCTATTCTTTCTCTAAATTCCTTTTTAGTTGGTATTTTATACTCAAACGTAATTGTCGTACTGGCAATATAGGGTGCATAAATATCTAGGAGTGGACTGCTGTCATCTTTAGTGGCAAGTCTAATCTTCTTCTCTTGTAGCACTAATGCAACCTCCGATCGGACATTTAATGAAATAAAACACTACTTTTTAATAAAACACCATAGCGATGACCGGGATAGTATTCAGCGAAAATTGGGAAACCCGGTGGATAGTTTTGGCGATAAAAAACCGGTGGATCGCTTCCTGATCGGGAACAAGTATGAGCTTTCGGTGGTTTATTATACTCCGGACAAATCACCGGGTAATTTTCCCCAGAGATTTATATGAATCAAACGATGGAAGGACAAGGAGAATAAAAAACTATGAATTTACATAAGCAACAATTCGCTCTATGTTCCTTCTTTCGGTAAAGTTTACCGGTTTATCGTATGCTTCAAGCATCCCAATTTCGTCAGAATCTAATTTCTTTTTTATGCGCTTTTTAAGGACTATCTTCCATTTGAATAATGTCATAAGCACTTTATCAAAGAGTGATAATTTATCATAGTTAAAACCTCCTCGTAAGTAAAAAAACTTGATATGCTTTTGTTGATCTGAAGTAAAGTTATGTGTTATGACTTCTTTCAAGACGACTTCGTTCGCAGGAGAAGCACCACAAGCAAAAACAATTACCCTTTTGTCCATTAATTTATCAATGTTTTTTTTAAGAAACTTAACACCAATAATGCCCGTTGCATACAGACTTCCACCGTATATTATGGCATCATATTTTGTTATAGTACTGGAATTCACCTTAGAAACTTCGAAAATATCAGCCGCTAAATCTTCAGCAATCCATTCTGCATATTTTTTCGTAAAGCCGGTTTTAGATTTATAAATTACGACAGTTTTCATTATCTTTAACCACCTTCCTTAATTTGTTGTGTTTCTCGTTTCTCATAATACATATTTGGGATTTCTAAGCGATGCGATGTGGTTGCGCCTCCTCATGACCATCTTACTTGTCCAACATCATTTTTTGCTTCCTGTAGCCCGAAGCGGCAATGCTGTGTTATCAGCCGTGTTTTCGGCACGATTTTATCGCTATTATATCGACTTATTACACCAATCTAATTTTTTCAGATAATTTTCTATCGCTTTTTTTACTTTCTCGTTTCCCCGTTCGTATTCTGTTCTCAAGTACCTTTCCACTCGCTCGTCGTTATGCTTCCAGGAAACCTTTCCCAGCACTTCAATGATATCCATTAACAATAAGCTCTTCTGAGTATCTTTTCTTCTATTCAAGTCAATTTTCAAGAGCATATCGACAATTTCACGGTTATATTTGGCCGAGTGTTCACAAATTGTACTTAATCCCTGGATGCATTGCCGGGCAGTAATAAACTTTTCATCATCACAGTGTTTTAAGTAATCATGGCAAATTGTTCCGAATTTATCTTCCATATCCCATCTTACATTTTCCGAAATTAGCATTAAGCCAAGACTTCTTTGATAGGAATTATGATCATTAATCATTCCGGCAAAAGTGTCCCAATACTTATACACCATAGAACTGTTTAAAGATAATAACTTTAGTAGCTGAAATGCTGCATACCTGATTGTATCATCTTTCTCTCTAAGCCATTCCACCAGTAAGCCAATATCATCTTCCCGGACCTTTCCTAAAAGACAGTTAAGATCATCTTTGTGGCTTAAAAGCAATTCTTTTGTTAACATTACTCACCCTCGATTTTTTTCTTTTATAGCAAAGTATAAGTCAATTTCTGGGTTCTTTTTTCTTGTATTTCTTTCATCATGATATTCGAAATCAATTCCTGTTAACTCATATTTTGATTTGGGAATCCAGGATTCAAGTACATAGTTTTTTGTTATTGCTATTGCTAAACCCCATGTAATTTATTTTTGGGTCTCATTGGAAATACTGCATACATTCCTGGTGGTTATTTTTGAATCATTTCATTGAACCATTTTTCGATATCACATACAACTCGATCGAAGTCCTCACCTAAATCATGACCTTTTCCTACATATTCGATGTAATACAAATTATTTTTACCTAGGTTCTCAAATTCATTTTTCACAAACCGCGAACTTTCAACGGGTGACATCATGTCTTCGCTACCATGAATCATTAATATTGGGATATTAATTTGCACTAATTCATCTACTGGTCGGTAAAACATAAAACTTGACCATCTCTTGTAAGGGTGTCCAAGATATTTTTTAGTTATGGACTCTGGGTTTTTCTTAATATCCCTTGCCGCCTCTTCAATCCAATCCAGCCCTTGTTTATACCCCGCCGGGTAAGGTAAGTCCTTATCTTTTAGTGTTTTGAACATTTCATATTGGGAAAGTCCACCTACTGACAGAATAGCTAATCCCGATATATCAAAATCATCCTTTAAACTTAAATATAAGCGAGGAAGGATATAACCTCCCTCAGAATGTCCAACCAATAATACCCGCTTATAAGTATTACCCTCTAGATAATCAGTAATTGCCGTTTTAGCGGTTTGAACCCTTTGTTCAAGACTATAATCCTCAATTATTTTTATTTGATTCTCATAGTTTTTTCCTGGATTCATATTTTTCTTTTCTGGAACTAAAAGATCAAATCTCGGCAACAGACGACTTTGAAGTTCGTAAGCCATTGTTACAGCCTTCCAAGACCCTTGTTTTTTTAAGCCTAATACAGAGGTATAACCGCTACCATCAATATATATAATTAGATTTTCCTTGTTTTCCGTATCACTTTTAAAAGTATAGTATTTTATAAAATCCTTTCCTTGCTTAATGGTATATGTCTTCATGTTTCTATACCCGTCACATCCTGCAAGAATGAGCGATAATATAACTAATGATGTTATCAATAATATCTTTTTACTAAACATTTGAAAACTTCACCTCAGTACCTTTGTCTATTCTTTTAGCAATAATCTCGAAAATATTTTCTAGCCCATTATAAAAAGAGTGGAGCACAGAAGCTATTGCTGTAATCTCCACTAGGTCAGGTTCTTTTTCCCTGCATTCTTTCAATAACTGGCTATACATTTTCAATAATTTATCAATCTGCTGTATTTGAAACTGTATTTGGGATTTTATTCGTTCATTGGACATAGACAAGGACTCCTTCCTTCTCTATATATTTAACAAAATCAGTCTTTCTGTCTAAGTCTATTAAGTCTACTGA
>JAAYGU010000041.1 GCA_012727535.1 Bacillota bacterium
AAGTAAGACACCGTATGTGTTGGTAGATTTTCATGCTGAAGCGACCTCCGAGAAAGTAGCGCTCGCCAACTTTCTAGACGGGAAGGCCTCAGCAGTGTTGGGGACGCATACTCATGTCGCGACCGCCGACCAGAGAATTCTTCCCGGAGGCACAGGTTATATTACTGATGCCGGTATGTGTGGCCCCTTAGATTCCGTCCTTGGAGTTAAAAAAGAGTTGGCGATTCGCAAGTTCATTACCAAACGGCCGGTTAAATTTGAGGTGGCTTCGGGTTTAACCGAAGTGAATGGAGTCTACTTAGAATTGGATGAAAATGGAAATACAATAAAAATTAACCGCCTAAATTACTGTCGTAAGTAAAAATTAAAGAAAATAAAAAGGAATTTTATGGTGAGTATAAAATATAATAATATATAGTTAACAAGGATGAAATGTTTCAGAAGGAGGATTAAGCAATGGAGGTATTAAAGGTTTCGGCAAAGTCTAATCCAAACTCGGTGGCCGGGGCATTGGCCGGGGTCTTACGGGAGAAAGGCGCGGCGGAAATACAAGCGATTGGTGCTGGAGCTTTGAATCAGGCGGTAAAAGCAGTCGCCATTGCTAGAGGTTTTGTTGCTCCCAGCGGGATCGACTTGATTTGTATTCCGGCATTTACTGACATCATTATTGATGGACAAGAAAGAACAGCAATTAAATTAATCATCGAGCCAAGATAATAATTATTCTGGGTTAACCACTGATCGGGACCTATAAGTTTGTTATAGGTTCTTTTTTTGTTTTAAAATATAATAGAGCGATAGAAAAATCGATGGATAAGACTGTTCAAAAAAGAAAGGAAGATCGGGATGACTAAATTCGGTCGTTATTACCCGCTTATTGACGGACATGCGGATACGCTCGTCAAAAACTATGAAGAAGGGGGAACTTTGACTAAGTATACTCCTGGCCGGCATCTGGATCTGCCTAGATTACAGTATGCGAGGGTTGATCTGCAAGTGTTGGCGATCTGTGCGACGTCCAGAGCAGAGCCTTACCGCTGGGCCCGGCGAGTAATCGACTACTGGCAGGCAGAGTATGAGCAATTACGGGAAGAGATGATTTGGCTTAAGTCCCGGGCTGATTTTGAGGCTTGGGAAGAAGGCGGTAAGATCGGGATTATTTTAGCGCTGGAAGGACTAGAACCTTTGGAGGGAAAACTGGCGCGGCTCGAAGAGTTTTATACTTTGGGCATTAGAATGCTCTCGCTAACTTGGAATGGGATGAATCCTTTTGCGTCCGGGGTTGCTGTTCGGGAAGATCCTGGTTTAACTCCCCTCGGTAAGGAATGCGTGGAAAGGGCCGAGTCGTTAGGGATGATCTTGGACCTCTCACATCTGGGCCGCCAGAGCTTCTATGATCTAATGGAATTGGTCCGCAAGCCCGTCTGTGTTTCCCATGCTAATGTCTATGCCGTGCATCCCCATCGCCGAAATCTCACCGCCGAGCAGATCAGACTGGTGGCCCAGGCCGGGGGAACGATTGGTTTGACTTTTTATCCCCCCTTTATTAAAGAGGGGGAGGTTAGCGCGCGCGATTTAATTCCTCACCTTGAATATCTTTTAGCGGAGGGGGGTGAAGATTGTCTTGCTTTGGGTAGTGATTGGGATGGGATTGACCAGACGCCTACCGATCTAACCGATGTCACCCGCATTAATTATTTTCTGAAAGTACTGGAAGACTACGGTTTTAAACAGCATACCATTCGTAAGCTGGCTGGGGGCAACCTCTACCGTTTCTTGGCGCAAAAGTTTACAGAAATAAGCTGAAAAAGGTGTTAAAAAGACCAGAACCCCGCGTTCCTGCCTGTTTTTACTTAGAGGGTTATGCCTGGGGTAAAAGAATAATTAGGGTGAGAATGTTGGTCAATCTCTCTGCGCTTACTTTCTAAACACCCTCAGTTAGGTGTAAAAACAAAGAAGCGCCAGCTGCGGGGCAACTTTATTATCCTTTAATAATTCTAAACATAGAAGCAGCACTAGTTGAAGTTTAGTCGGAGAAGGAGTGGCAGCCATGTCGGAGCAAGGCAGTGCGGTTCGGGTTCGCCCTTTTCGGAAGGAGGACCTGAAAAAGATGGTAATCTGGAATCAAGATCCAGAGGTGGAACAGTTTGTCGATCGGGGTCTACCCCAGGATTTAGAAGGATGCGAACGTTGGTTTGAAGCGACGAAGCAGTATAAGGAATATGAACTTTATGCGATTGAAGATGAAAACGGGAACTTAATAGGGGATTTAGAACTTGACCATATTTGTTGGCGTCGACGGGAAGCAGAGCTACGGGTGAGGATTGGGGAAAAAGAGTATTGGAATAAAGGTTATGGGACTTTAGCTCTGCGGCAGATCATCGAGTATGTCTTTCATCAACTTGATTTGAATCAGCTCTATCTTCGGGTCTACGCCTTTAATCACCGGGCCATTCATTGCTATGAAAAGCTCGGTTTTAAAAAAAGGGCGAAACTTAAACGCGATAGTGACCCGCAATGGAAAGACATTTATTTGATGGTATTAAAAAAAAGAGAATATAAGACGTCGGCTTAAGATAAACAGTCTCGATGATGAGCAGGAAATGGTATTTTTATGTAGAAATGATTGGACGAAAAGAGGTATTTTTATGTAAAAAGGGAGGAGGTATGTTTTGGAGGAAAAGAGAATCAGGGTTGTTCTGGCGGATAATAACAGGGAATTATGTAGTATTCTTGCCGAGCATATTGGCATGCAAGAGGATATGGAATTGGTGGCCATTGCCTATGACGGCCTGCAGGCGGTGGAGCTGATTAAGGAGTACAAACCAGATCTCTTGATCCTCGATATTACTATGCCATATCTAGATGGAATCGGGGTGATGGAGCGTTTGGCGGAGATTCCTGATGCGCCTCAGGTAATTGTACTGACTGCTTTTGAACAAGAGTCGATGGTACAGCGATTGATTGCGATGGGGGCAGTCTATTATATGGTTAAACCGTTTGATATTAAAACTTTACTGGAGAGGATTCGTCAATTCGGCCATCAAAATGGAGATTACATAAAAGATAGTTCCCACAAGTATAAAGCACTTCCGGTACAGAGTAAAGGAACTTCCCGTCATCAGCTTGAACTAGAGGTTACCAAGATCTTTCATGAGATTGGGATTCCGGCGCATTTTCGAGGATATGCTTACCTGCGTGATGCCATAATCTTGGCAATCCAGGAAGAAGATATTTTAGGAAACATCACTAAAAACCTGTATCCTCGCATTGCCGAAAAGTATAATTCTACCGCCAGCGGCGTAGAATCGGCGATCCGGCATACGATCGAAATCGGCTGGGAAAGAGGGAATATTGAGTCATTCAAGAAGATGTTTGGGACAGAGAGCCCGCAGGGGGTAAGTGCTCGCTTCCCAACGGCGGCTTCATTTATTGCCAAAATGGCCGACCGGATTCGCCTCCAACTGAAACTGTCTTATTAAATGTTTATGTGATCTTTATCCCGTCAAGTAATATTTTACTAAGACCCGAAGGAAGCAGGATCATTCCGCTCGGGTCTTTTTGCCGTAAGTTTGAGCCGGGATTATCCAGTTTTCGTAGTCACTCCCTTCATCTGCAAACAGCAAAAGCGCTTTGGTGAGCAGTAGCACATGCTGATGGCTATAGGTAAGGAAAGCGTAGTACGCGGCTACTTCCTAGCCGGCTGTAATCGATATTATAGTATTATGAACGCAAGTACTTTTAAACTAAGCGGCGACCCAAAGGGGAATAATACCTGAGACGAAGCTTGAAAATGGTTGATTTTGTTGAATACAGCAAGGAACCACCTCGATGTGGCTAAATCTTAAAAGAGAAGCTAGACTACTTCTTTAAAGTGACGAGTGGTATTTTCCAGGTTGAAGATTAAAGAGAGGCGTAAATTAAGCAGCCGAAGAGAGGAGCAGTAGTTTGGAGATCCTTGGGATGACACTTCCGGAGATGGAAGAGAGAGTAACAAGCTTGGGTCAACCCCGTTATCGGGCAGAACAGATCTTTAAATGGGTATACAAGCATGGTATCGACGACTTTGCGGCGATGAGTAATCTCCCGCACGCTTTCCAGCAACAGTTGGCGGAGAAAGGTTTTGCGACTGGGGTTTTAACGGAAGAAGGAGCCCAAGAAGCAGCGGATGGAACTAAAAAATATTATTTTCGTTTACCAGATGGATTGCATGTAGAAAGCGTGTATATTCCGGAGGAACGACGCAAAACGGTTTGTTTTTCGACCCAGGTCGGTTGTGCAATTGGTTGTGCTTTTTGTGCTACTGGTCAACAAGGATTTGTGCGCAATCTGAGTGTAGCTGAGATTGTGGACCAAGTACGCACGATTGGGCTTGAGCGGAGGACGAGGATTACCCATGCTGTTGCCATGGGGCAGGGGGAACCCTTAGTCAACTATGAGGCGACCTTAAAGGCAATTAAATTGATGAATGCTGATTATGGGTTAGGGATCGCCGCCCGCCACCTGACGATCTCGACCAGCGGGATGGTACCAGCCATTTACCGTCTCGCCGAAGAGGATATCCAGTTAAATTTAGCCATTTCTCTTCATGCCACCCGCGATCAGATTAGGTCGGAGCTGATCCCGCTCAACCGTACTTACCCCTTGTCTGTACTCATCGAAGCCGCACGCAGCTATGCCGCCAGGACCAAACGCCGGGTGACACTGGAGTATATCATGATTGACGGGGTAAATGATGGTGATGAGGACCTTGAAGGGTTATTGACTCTCACGACCGGGTGGCTTTCTCATGTCAATTTGATTCCGTATAATCCAGTACCTGGAGTCGATTACCAGCCCTCGGCGCCGGCGACGCTCCGACGTTTTTTTCAAACTTTGCAACGGCATAATGTAGCAGTAAGTATCAGGCAGGAAAGAGGAGCGGAGATCGAGGCGGCCTGCGGCCAATTAAGACAAAGATTGAAGCTGATGGAAAAAAGGTGAATTTATCTTTAATATTTTGTACCTTCGCCTTGTTTTACACTTCAATCATAGGAGATGTGTTATAATGAAAATTAATGAATGGTGGTCACGTTGGGGAAATAATCAAGCGAAACAGGAAGAATTGACTGATGATACTAAGGTTTTTAAAAGGGCAAAGCTCAAGTCACCCCCGCTGCCACAAGTTGCCCTGGTGGTGATTGATGGTCCTGATCAAGGCCGGGAGTTTCTCTTGGCGCCGATCACGATGAGAATTGGACGACAAATGGAAAATCATATTCAACTAAACGATCCTCAAGTTTCGCGCGAACATGCGGTTTTACAATATCACCCCAAAAAGAAGGCCTTTTTATTAAAAGATTTAGGGAGTACGAACGGCACTTTCTTTAATGACCAGCGGATTGAGGCCACTTTTGTTTCTCCCGGTGATGAAATCAAGGTTGGCGGGTCGGTGCTTAAAGTTTTGGCGCTTGATCAAGAGCGGTCACAGAGTTAAGCACTTAGGCCGTCAATAGATTGGCTCGGCATAGTTTAAGTAAAAGTAAATAATGATGTAAAAAGCCCCGGGTAATCTGGTTGATAGCTGTAAAGAGGTTGCGAGGTGGGGAGAGATGAAGGTAGGGATGGCAACCCACGTTGGTAAGGTGCGGGAAGTTAACGAAGATAGTATTGGCCGCAAAGGAACGCTTCTGGTTCTAGCGGACGGCATGGGTGGCCATAAGGCCGGAGAAGTAGCAAGTGCCTTAGTGGTGGAACGAGTGTTGGCGTTGGAAGCGGAAGGTTCTGAGTTTAAAGAGGCCTTAGCTTCCGTTATCCAAGAAGCCAATCAAGTTTTGTTAGAATATGCTGGGGAGCATGAGGAATGCACCGGGATGGGGACCACGGTGGCGGTCGTGAAAGTGGAGAAAGAACGGATTTGTGTGGCTCATGTTGGGGATAGTCGTGTTTACCACTGGCATCAAGGAGTTTTGACCCAGTTAACGGAGGATCATACCTTAGTGGCCGAATTGGTGCGGAATGGCGGCATCACCGAAGAACAGGCCAGGAATCATCCGCAAAGGCATGTTTTGACCAGAGCCTTAGGGACTCCTATGGAAATCAAGGTGGAGTATGCTGAGTATTCAACCGCCGATGGAGATCGGGTCTTACTCTGCTCAGATGGGCTCACGGTGATGCTTTCCCATGATGAGATCGCTGCACTGTTGGGCGCAGAGCTTCCGCCCCAAGAAATAGCCGAGCGGATGGTGCAGATGGCCAATGAGAAGGGCGGAATCGATAATATTTCCGTAATTGTCGCCTTTCTTTGAGTTATCTCCATTTAAGGGAAGGAATTTAACTGGTTTATGGCGAAAAACCACTTTACGTATTAATTTGTTCTTATTATCTTATTCTCCAGGGTTTTACCAGCCGATTGAGGTGAAGCGTGTGATTGGTAGTCTATTGGGTAATCGATACCGGATCCTTGAACTGATCGGTGAAGGCGGTATGGCTTTAGTCTATAAGGCAGAATGTACTCTGCTGCAGCGGATTGTTGCCATCAAAATTCTGCGGGCGCAGTATTCTTCAGATAAAGAGTTTGTGGAAAGGTTCAGGCGGGAAGCGCAATCCGCGGCCAGTCTTTCCCATTCTAATGTCGTCAATATTTTTGATGTTGGCCAAGATGGTGCGACGCACTATATTGTCATGGAATACATTTCTGGTACCACCCTTAAAGACTTAATTAATCGCGAAGCGCCTTTCACCTTAAACCGGGCTTTGCGGATTACGCTACAGATCAGTGAGGCGTTGCGCCACGCCCATGAGCATAATATTATTCATCGTGATATTAAACCTCATAATATCCTCATTACCAGTGATGGAATAGTCAAAGTTACTGATTTTGGTATTGCCCGGGCAGTAACGACCAGTGGTTACACCCAGACCGGGGTGGTAATGGGTTCGGTACAGTATTTCTCACCGGAGCAGGCCAAGGGGTTGCCGGTCGGACCGCAGTCTGATCTGTACTCGCTCGGGTGCGTACTTTATGAAATGCTCACCGGGGAGGTGCCGTTTCAAGGAGAAAGCCCAATTGCCGTGGCTTTAAAACATTTGCAAGAGGAGCCGCCGCTACTCAAAGAGATTGTTGCGCAACAACCTAAGCCGGTGGGCGCTTTAATCCAACGTTTATTGGCGAAAGATTTGGAAAAACGGTATCCCTCCGCTCTGGTATTAAGTAAAGACCTTCAGGAAATTTTAGGATTAAAACCGGAACATGACGAGTTCGAAGATTATCCGACCCAGGTCTTAGAGTTACCCCGCCGTGAAGAAGAGAAGAATCTTGGAAAAGGGCAGAGAGTGGAGAAACCAAAGAAAACCTTTAAAACTAGATTGCTGAATTTCACAGCAGTGATTATTTCGATCATGATGGCATTGGTCTTGGCTGGAGTCGGTTATCTGTACTTGATCCCGGCCAAACCCGAAGTTGCAGTTCCGGACTTAGTCGGTTTCGAGTTAAGAGAGGCCGAAAAACTGGCGGAAGAGAATGGTTTAAAGCTTAATGTGGTTAAACGAGAACCCAACGAGATGGTGCAACCGGGGGGAATCATTTCCCAGGTGCCCAAGGCCGGGATGATTGTACGGCGTGGTCGCGTGGTTGATGTGGTGGTCAGTCTCGGGATCGAGACCGTAATGGTCCCTGATTTAACCGGAAAGACTTTAATCGAAGCCGAAATTCTGTTGGACCAGGCGGGTTTAAAAAGAGGGGACGTCTACTCGGAGAGTAATCGCAATGTACCCGAAGACCATATTATCCGACAAAAGCCTGCACCGAATACGAAGATTCAAAAAGGAGCAGCGGTTGATATTTACCGCAGCCTCGGCCCGGAGTATGTAGAGGTTCCAAATTTTATCGGTGCTTCCTTAGTGAAGGTTCAGTCGGAATTACCGAGTTTGGGTTTGGTTTTCAATAATTCCGTAATCTATAAAACAAGCCCCTATCTCCAAGGGAACATTCTGGATCAAAAACCACTTCCCGGAGAGGTTGTCCCGTTAAACACGGAGATGAGTTTTGTGGTTAGTTCCGGTCCAACTGGTATAAATACTGAGCCGGAGCGAGCCTTTGACCATAACTAAGGGTATTGTTTGCTGATCTTTAGCTGGTTTCCGATGCTGGTTGATACACCCGGGATGGATTTTATTAGCTTTCGTTGGAAATCTGGTTACAGTAAGAATGGTTTTATCCACCTACATTAATCTCAAGAGATTAATGTAGGTTACACTTTTACTCCAGGAGGGGATTGGTTGCCGGTTGGGCGGGTTGTGAGAATTGTTGGCGGTTTCTATTATCTTCAGAATGAGCGTGGAGAGACAGTTGTTGCTGTTCCCCGTGGGAAGCTCCGGCAGAGTGGGAATATTTTTGTCGGCGACTTGGTTGATTATGAGATGCTCCCCAGTGATCAAGGGGTGATTGAGAATGTTCACCCCCGCAAGACGGAGCTGAAACGGCCCTATGTTGCCAACGTTACTCAAGTGGCTTTAGTGTTCGCCCATAAAGATCCCGACTTCAATTACTGTTTAATCGATCGCTTTTTGGTTATGCTGGAAGCCTATCATCTTCCCACGTTGCTTGTTTTCAACAAATCTGATTTGGTAGAAGCGGAGTGTGCCGAGGAAAATGCCGAACCATACCGGAAAATAGGTTATCGAACCGTTTGTACCAGTACCAAAACCCGGCAAGGCAGAGCCGAGATGCTTGCCGAACTTGCCGGGGAGGCAACGACCTTGGCGGGTCCGTCCGGAGTAGGAAAATCTGCTTTAATTAATATGATAGTTCCCGAATACCAGCTGAAGACCGGTAAGGTTAGTGAGAAGATTGGCCGCGGTCGGCATACCACCCGTGAAGTACAGTTGCTTCCCTTACCAGAAAAGAAGGGTTTCCTGTTTGATACACCCGGTTTTACAAGGCTGGATTTGGATTTTATTTCGCCCCGCGATCTGACCCATTGTTTTATTGAATTTGCCGAGTTTAATCCAGAATGTCGTTTTGTTGGTTGCCTCCATCAACAAGAACCGGATTGTGCGGTGAAAGCGGCAGTGCAAGAGGGAAAGATTTTTTCCTGGCGTTATGAGCATTACCTGTTGTTTCTAGAAGAATTAAAAAAATTGGAAGCCCGTCAATATCTGCGGAGTGGAGAGAACCGTAGCAAAAGGAGATGATTAAATGTCCAAACCGATTGAAGTAGCGCCCTCGATCCTCAATGCTGATTTTTCTAACCTCCGGTCGGAACTGGCGAAAGTGGAGAATGCCGATTGGCTTCACCTTGATATTATGGATGGCCATTTTGTCCCGAATCTTACTTTTGGCCCGCCAATTGTAAAAGCAATTCGTGAGTATTCGACTTTGCCTTTTGAGGCGCATTTAATGGTCACCAACCCGGACTTTTATGTTGTACCTTTTCGGGAGGCCGGTTGTAAGCGGGTGATCGTGCATTGTGAGACCGCTCTCCATCTACACCGGTTAATTCAGATGATCCAGGCGGAAGGGATGGAGGCGGGAGTGGCATTGAATCCGGCTACCCCGTTGGAGATGCTAGACCTCGATTTGATCCTGCCGGAGCTGAGTATTGTTTTATTGATGACGGTCAATCCAGGGTTTGGTGGTCAAACCCTGATTAAGGGGGTATTAAAAAAGATTGAACGGCTTCGTCGGGTGATTGACGACGAAAAATTGGACTGCCGGATTGGAGTGGATGGTGGTATTAATCAGGAGACTGCAGTGGAAGTGGTTTCAGCCGGGGCAGATCTTTTAGTAGCCGGCACTTATGTCTTTAAAAACCAAGTAAGTCCCTCCCAGGTCATTCAGGAACTTAAAAAACTAAGTTGTTGAAGCCAATTGGATGGCGGAATAAAGGAGGTTTTTTGAAGTGCCGTTTCAACATATTGATTCATTTGTTAAGGCCGTACATACTGTGATTGAGAGTATGTTGAATCCCGATGTGAAAACAGGTAAACCGTTCTTTAATGAGGATCCGTTGACAAAGTATGAGATCGCTGTTTTAGTTGGGGTTTTAGGTGACCTTCAGGGGCAGGTAATCTGTGGTATGTCCAAGGAGACCGCCAGGAAGATTATCGCGCAAATGCTCGGGGATAGTTCCCCGGAGATTGATTCCCTAGGCCAGAGCGCGCTTTGCGAGTTAAAGAATATAATTGTTGGAACCGCAAGTACCAACTTAGCGGAGGTGGGTTACTATTGTACAATTACTCCACCTTTACTGTTAATTGATGGCGAGGTTCCCAATTTTCTGAAGCATATCAATATGGCTTTTACGATTCCCATTACGATACCTTACGGGAAGATTGAATTGAATCTTTTTTTGCAGAAAGATGAACTAACGGCATAATGAAGGGTTTTTTCCGGAAATTACACAGATAATATTGCTGATGGAGAAATTGGTTGCTGAGAAGATGCTGATAGGGATGAGCTCAGTGTTAAGGAGGTAAATGAGGTGAATGACCAAACCATCCGCTTTGAACCAAAAGAGGAAGAACGGTTGGAAGTCAGGAAGGTTCTGAAAGAGGTTTGTTCGGCTTTGAATGAGAAGGGTTATGACCCTCTTGATCAGATAGTAGGTTATCTTCTCTCTGGAGACCCGGCCTATATTACCAGCCATAAAAATGCACGCGTTCTGATCAGAAAACTTGACCGGGATCAGATACTGGAGGAGCTTGTCCGGTTTTATCTGGAAAGAGAGGGGATCTAATGGCGTTTTTTCGCATTGAGGGTGGAAACCGCTTAAAAGGTTCGATTCAGATCAGCGGTTCCAAGAATAGTGGTTTGGCCCTGATGGTGGGTGCTGCATTAGGAGAAGAGGACGTTATTCTGACTAATTTTCCCCGCGATTTGGATGCGGTGATCTTGGCAGAGATACTGCGTCAGGTGGGCGTGAAAATCGAAGAACAAAAACCCGGTACGGTCGTGATTAATGGGAGTGGCTTACAACTTAAGTCGGTCCCCTATGAGATGGCCAGAAAATTAAGGGGCTCTTTCTATGTTGCCGGCTTAATGCTTGCCCGGCTAAAAGAGGCGGAGGTTCCCTTGCCGGGGGGCTGTTTCCTCGGACCACGACCGGTTGATTTTCATATAAAGGGTTTCCAGGCTTTAGGAGCGGAAGTCAGTATTGAACACGGGTTAATGAAAGCGAAAATCGGGACTCCGGTAGAGAACCGGTTTTTTATTAACCGCAGTAGCGTCGGGACAACGGTTAATCTGATCTATTTAGCCGCTCTTACCCCGGGAACGTTTGTCCTGGAGAATGCGGCTAAAGAGCCGGAGATTGTTGACCTAGCCGTCCTACTTAATTCGATGGGCGCGCGGATTCGGGGTGCGGGGACTGAAGTAATTAGGATCCAGGGAGTTAAGAGACTAGGTGGTGCCGAACATGCAATCATTCCCGACCGAATAGAAGCTGGCACTTATATGATGGCAGCGGCAGCGACCCGCGGTGATGTGGTCTTAGAGAATATCATGCCCGATCACTTACGTACGCCGATTATTAAATTGAAAGAGGCGGGGGTACGGATCGAAGAGGGAGAAACGACGATTAGAGTGGTCGCGGAAGAACGTTTGCGGAGTACAGAGTTGGAGACTGCTCCTTACCCGGGTTTTCCTACGGATTTACAGCAGCCGTTTGGGGTGTTGATGTCCATCGCGAACGGTACCAGTATTATCCGGGAGACCATCTTTGACAACCGTTTTCGTTATTTGGATGAATTGACCCGGATGGGTGCCGACGTGAGGGTCGACCGGGACCGGGCGATTCTAAAGGGAGTGCCTTTTTTAAGCGGAGCGCCGGTGGAAACGACTGACTTGCGAGCCGGGGCGGCGTTGGTTATTGGGGGACTGGCGGCCCAAGGTGTAACTTTAGTCTCCGGTGCTGAATGTATTGACCGCGGTTATGAAAGAATGGTGGAGAAACTTAGGGATGCTGGTGCCGTGATTGAAAGACTTGAAGATGCGGAAGAGTGTGAACAGCAGACTTAAGTTCAAATAAAACCCAAAGCTCCGCCGGGGCCGGATGGCATTTAAGAAAACTATGCTAAGAAATTCAAGTCACCGGGAGAATACCATTCGGCTCCAGCTAGGAAAGGGCTGTCGATGGTAATATTTGATACGACCGTCCGTATGGGCGGTTTTTTATTTGCTTAGGCGCTTGTCATAATCAATCCACTTTTGACATAGATTGGTGGAGCAGGGGTGAAAAATATGCTCAAGGCCAATCTGGTCCTTTTTGCGCTCTTTGTCCTTGGAATGCTCGCCGGTAACAGTCTCATTGCGGCTAGTGCCGGCGCTCTATTGATCATTAAACTATTGAAGATGTCCTTCCTCTTAGAAGTCGCTGAACGGCACTCCTTGGAATGGGGACTTCTTTTTTTATTAATAGCCGTCATGGTTCCGTTGGCAAGGGGTAAAGTGGGCGGAAAGGAGTTACTCCAGACTTTTGTTACTCCAGTGGGCCTCCTTTCGCTTCTTGGAGGGACGATTGCTACCTATCTATGCGGGCAAGGTCTAGGTCTGCTTAATGCGCGGCCGGAGGTAATGGCTGGTTTGGTAGTAGGAACAGTGCTCGGGGTTACGTTTTTTAAAGGAATTCCGGTCGGACCTTTGGCGGCGGCCGGTTTAACCGCGCTGCTCCTAAAAGTGTTTGAGTTAGTAAAAAAGTGAGGTGGAGGCGATCGAAAATAAAATCCTTTCCGGGATGGCCATCTTACGGATGCTCTCCGGGCTGTTAGAGATCGCAACGGCGCTCCTCATTCTCCGTCTCCAAAAGGTGGAAACCGCGTTACAACTAAATGCTATTTTGGGGCTGGTTGGTCCCATGGTCTTTTTATTGGTCAGCGCCTTAGGGCTGGTGGCGGTAGCAGTGCGGCTCTCGCCGGCCAAAGTCTGTCTAATTGTTTTGGGGGTACTTTTTATCATTATCGGAACAAAAAGTTGAATTTCACCAGCGTGGAGACAAGGAGTAAATTGCGGCGGCGGAGGGCTCTTTGCAGACTAACCGCCTGTTAATCTAAATGGGGGGCTCTTTAAGAATAAAGAGGAGGATATGGGAGATTCAGATGAAATCAATCGAAAGTCCGAAACAAAAAGGGGCCTTTTATCTTTTGGCGCTACTCTTCACGTTAATCACTATTTCTTTGGCGGTTTACCCGCAAGTCTGTTTAGAAGCGGCCAAAGAAGGATTGCAGATCTTTGGTCAAATCGTATTTCCTTCCCTTTTCCCTTTTTTTGTGCTGACGGAGGTGATGTTGGGCCTAGGGATTGTTCATTTTATCGGTGTTTTTCTGGAGCCTTTAATGCGACCGGTTTTTAATGTACCCGGAGTAGGGGCTTTTGCCCTTTCCATGGGACTGGCGGCCGGCTACCCGATGGATGCGGTGATCACCGGCAAGTTCCGCCGGATGAACTTGTGTAGTCAGATTGAAGGCGAAAGATTGTTGGCCTTTACTAATACCGCTGATCCGCTTTTCATGTTTGGTGCCGTTGCAGTGGGTATGTTTGGCCACCCTGAAATCGGAGCAATCATCGCGATTGCCCATTACTTGTCGGCGTTTACCGTTGGCTTTATTTATCGCTTCTATGGATTAAAAGAGAGGCCGGCCCCGGAGACTGAGCAACCGGGGCAGCATTCAGAGAATATTTTAAAACGGGCCGTGCGGGAAATGCTCAAGGCCCATCGGGAAGACAACCGGCCTTTAGGTCAGTTAGCCGGTGATGCCGTTAATGAATCGATTTCAACGCTATTGATGATCGGTGGTTTTATTATCGTATTTTCAGTGGTAAGCCGGCTTATGGAAGAAATCGGTCTGATGAGTTTAATCCTCCCCGGGATAAAAGGGCTGCTTAAAACTTTAGGTTTAAACCCGGCATTAGGAACAGCCATCATTAAAGGCTTTTTAGAGATTGACCTTGGGACGGTGGCGGCCGCGCAGGCGATGGCGCCACTCGGCGATCGTTTGGTGGTTGCTTCCGCCATTATTGCCTGGAGCGGACTATCTGTGCATGGCCAGGTGATCAGTGTAATCCACGAGACGGATATCCGGATTGCACCCTACCTGGTGGCGCGGGTTCTCCATACCTTCCTTGGCGGTTTATATACTTTCTTTTTGCTTGGCACGCTCAAGATCATGGGGGGAGCGACCACGACTGCCTTTTATCGGACAACAGGGGTGCTAAAACGGTGGTATATCTCCCTGACCCAACTCTTGATTATTATTGGGATATTGATCGGAGCCTCTCTCCTTTTCCACTTTTTATCAAAGTTTCGACTGGTGGTGGTCGAACAAGCGCCCAACAGAAGGAGACAACGCCACCAATCATAAAAATGGAAAGTATACAACAGTAGTCTCCGCCGGCGAATGGTATTTCCTTGTTTTCCGATGAATACTTCTTCTGCTCCGGCTTGGGTAAAAGGCTTGTGAAGGCTGGAATTTATACCGATGAACGTCGAGTATAAATCGGAGAAAAGTGTGCTTTACTGCTGGTAAAAATGAGTTATGCTCCATTGTGGAGCATTTTTATTTTCAGCAGCTAGATCCGGATCATACTGGGTAATCGGTGGCCGATTTGTAGTTGATTTCCATGTTTATTAACGCCAAAAGCTCCAACGGAAAACTAGTTTTATGAGCTTGAGCTTGGGAAAGATTAAAGGGTGAAAGGAGGTGTTACATATGGGAACCGGACAAAGAAGTAATACCTTAATGGTAAAAGAAGCTGCGCAGGCGATGGAGAAATTCAAGTATGAAGTCGCCAATGAATTGAACATTAATACACAACCGATTCAAGGCGATTACTGGGGGTACATGACCGCCCGTGATTGTGGAGCCGTGGGTGGACATATGGTGAAAAGAATGATTGAAGCTGCCCAGCGTTCCTTGGCCGAGCAAGCCGCTCTTCAGGCTTCATCTGCTTTCCAGCAGACGATGAACCAACCGGTGGGCCAGAATCAAAGCCAAAGCCCGGGTGGACCGTCGGTTTTAAGTTCTATTCCAGGCTTTACTCAACCTCAGCAGTAATTTAAGGAAACGGAGGCTTTAGCCTCCGTTTCAATTTACCCAATTAAGCTGGGAATAAGTACCGTTCGGGTTATCAGTAAGTCCAGGTCGCTGCTTTTAAGAGGAGGGCGACTGCACAAAGATAAAAATAAAGGGCGGAAAAGACTAGGCCGGAATCATTAAGGAGTAACCCCGCCAGGCCGCCACTGAGCACAACGGATAAAGGCAAGAGGGTGAAGTGTTTCCTCTGAGAAAAACAGGTAACCAGTAAAGTAGTTAATCCGGAGACAGAGAGTAGAGTCCATTTGGAAGAGAGCAGGCGTAAATTAACCCGCAGTTTGCGGCGGATAACTTCCATTACGGCACTCGGTCCCCGGGCTCTAAGGTTCTTAAGGAGTAGACCGAAATGCGTTTGGTTCTCAAGATCACCGCGGAAATAATCAAAACACAAGAAGAGTAAAGCAAAGAGTGCCAGGTAAAGTAGGTAACGGAGGAGTTGATGCGTTGGGCGGCTGGATTTACGTTCGACATATAAAAGGGTGAGGGCGCTTGCTACTGCGGAAAGGCCGGCGCCAAAATTGGCCCCAGTAAACGGGGCGGCAAGGAGCAATGCACTGCCGAGAAAAATCCCAAAAAAGCTCCGGGTAACAAAGCGACTTCTTGTTGGAAACCAAAAAATCAAGAGGGCGGCCAGGGTACCGAGGTAAAGACCGGCGCTTTCATTGCCCAGGCCATAATAGCGGGCGCCGGCCATCGGATCATAACCAAAGATCGAGTTTTGGATCAGGTGGTTTCCGGAAAAAAGATCGGCCATGATAATTAAGGCCAAAATAAAAAAGGGTACTTGTAAGGGTAAAGCGTTGAATTTGGCGCTTAATTTGCTGTACGAGAGGGCGAATAGAGCGGAAGAGCCTACGCTGACCGCGATAAAGGAAAAGAAAGAATTTATAGTTAACTGTGAGGTTAAAAGGAGACTAAGCGGTAAAAGGGAGAGGAAATAAATACTACCGAGCCACCATGAATGGTAGGAGGCAGATCCGGAAAAATCAATTTTAGTCGCAAAGAGATAAAGGGCGAGGAGAAACGGAAGCGCAAGTGCACTAAAACTGAGAAAGAGTGGGAGGGTCTGTCGGCGGAAAAAGGTAGTCCGGACGAGACTTTGGTTCATCCTGAGAAGCGCTTCCAGGTTTCCCGTTGCCGTGTAGGTTATAGGCCGGCCACTGGCAAAAGCCGGAGTATCGAGTCCAAAAAGCTTTAAAATGGTGGGTGTAAGGTCAAGATTGGCGACCAAGCCCAGGCGACGGGTGGTGGGGGAAGTCATGAAGCCGGGCTTCGTCCCCTTTCCCCAAAATAACAAGGGGGTAAGCGTATTGCCGGTTTTCAGAGCGGCGGAGGTGGGCGTAGGCGAGGCGAGGATCAGCATTTCCTGTTCAAAGTCGATAACCGGCCACAGATCCTGGAGAAACTGCTCCAACCTTGAGAATAAACGTTTCTTTTCGGTACTAACTTGTTGATCGAAGAGATAAGGAATTAACGTCTCCAAGCGGGAAAAATCACCTAATTCCAGGATGATCAGGTCAGTCTCCGCCCGGAGTGTGCAGTATTTTTCGAAAAGATATTGATAATTGGATTCCCAGGGGATCAGGCCGGTGCTGCGTTGTATAGTTTGCGGACCGATATCCCCCCGGTCAACAAGACCAGCGGCGTCCGCCGCCAGCCAGGGAGCAAACCGGGCGTATGGGGTGTAGGGATGGCCGGCAACGGGCGGTGCCGGATCGGAGTTGCCAAGCACGCTACAGGAAAGGTTGTTCTGCTTTAAAGTTGAGCCTAAAAGGGTGGGGAGGGCGATGCGGGAGGCAGAATAGTTTAATCTTACTGCCTCGGCAATTTGGGGAATGAATACTGCGGCTTGGGGAGAATGCTCCCCGCTCAGTTGGCGGTAAAGTTCGCCACCGGTGATTCCCATCCACTTCTCCTCAAAATTAAGGGCTAAACCTCCGGGACGATCACTCAAGGCCGGAGCGCCAGCGGCGAGAGTGGCGTGTGTATTACCTGCGGTGCGGGGGCCTGCTGTATTAGTCGTCATTAAGGCGTAAGAACTGCTTTGGATTTTTTCCGCGCAAAAAGGACCGGCCAGGGTGTGCAGATCCTCTAAGGATAGCCGGTCAATGAGGAGGATGGTAATTTTAGCAGGTTGCCCCGCACAGGGGGAAATGATCATAATCTCCAAGAAAAAAAGGAGCAGTGTCAGTTTAAGCAGACGGAGCATGAACAGACCTCATTAACAGATTTAACTACTAGATCATTTTTCCCCCGATGACGCGAAAGATTCCCCGCTTGAACTGAAAATAATGCCGGTGATAACCAACAACCCGCCGATGATTAACCGCATTGTCATCAGCTCAAAACCTAGGCTGATCGATAACACCGTGGCAAAAGCTGGTTCGGTCGCCAGCATAATAGCGGTATGGATCGGTGAAGCATCGCGCTGTGCATAAGACTGAGCAAGAAAGGCCAGGCCGGTGGCCATTATACCAAGATAAAGTAGAGCATACCAGGTTGTAGGTGGAATATTCACCTTCAGGCCGGATACTGGGATGAGGCTACACCAAGCGGCTAGGGCGACAAAGGCAAATTGGATGACAGTGATGGTTGATGGGTCTGAGCGGGTGAGAGCTTGCCCGGTCGCATTGATATGCAAGGCAAAGAAGATGGCGCAGGCCAAGGTGAGCAGATCCCCGTAACCAAAAGTAAAGGACGCCCCGGACCAGGTAATAAGGATTAACCCGGCGGTAGCGGTGAGCACCCCGAAGAAAGAACTCCGGGAGAGCTTTTTTCGTTTAAAGAGTGCCTCAAAGAGGGCGACCAGTACCGCATTGGAACCGGTAATTAAAGCAGAGGTTGACGGTGAAGTGAATTTAAGGCCAAAGGTTTGGGTCGTAAAACCTAAAAAGAGGAGTAAACCGATTCCGATCCCGGGAAATAACGAGGTGCGCCAATGGCGAAGCACAGTGCGATACTTGGCAAGGAAAACAAGGATAAAAGCCAAAGTAAAACGGTAAGCGATTACTTGCATGGGATGAAGGATGCCTAACGATTGTTTGACAATAATAAAAGTACTGCCCCAGATTAAAGCGATCAGTAAGAGCAGGATATTTGCTTGAGAAAAATGTTTTGGCATTGTTTGCATACTCCTTTGTCTTTCTGGATGAAAGGTGATTGATCGAATCATAAGACTAATTTTAGCATATCGATCCCGGAAAACAAAGCAGACAGGCTTTTTGAATCAGAAAAAATACCTTCCTAACAGTTCACCAGATAAATCAGATTCATAAGATAGCGGTAGGAGGAAGAGGTTTACCCCAACTCTTCCCTAAAGGGGGTGAATCGGTGTTAGTTAGGAAGCAAGAATTGGTGTTGGACACCGAACGTCTTAAGGTGTTAAGGGTAATTGGGGAAAAAGTCGCCCAAGTCGTTCTCGAAAGCGAGACCCCAATCGATGCCATTAAGATCGATAAAATCGATGCTCGGCTTGGACCCTTTGAGGATCATGTTTTCGATAATAAAGTCGTCAAACAGGGGCTCATCCTCAAACAAGTCTTTTATGTGGACCATGATAATTATGTCCGGCATTTAGATGAAAAGATTCCTTATATGCTAACGGTTGAGATCCCCGGACTCAAAGCCTCAGATTATGTTGAGATCCAGAACCATTTAGTGGATATCGACATTGATTACCACCTCGAGCCCTGCCGTAAACACCACGACGATGGAGCAAAGGCGATTCTCCGGCAAAAGGTGGTCGCCCATATTCTAGTTAAAGCAGCCGAATGGGCACAGGTTGATGTGGTCACCAATGTCCATCTCTTCCCGAAAATAAACTCTATGCAGCGTATTAAGTGTTTTCCGAGAAGGTAAATGCGGCCAACAAGGCGAGTCGTACCTTTAAACGCTGGTAGATTTCGTTAAAGAAAACAAGGCAAAGACATGGTCTTTGCCTTGTTCCTCATTGTTTCGCCATTGTTTACTTTACGCGTGTAGAAAAAAGAATATAATATAATTAGTGATTGCAGAAGAGGAGTAACCAGTCTAATATTTCCTTGTTTTTTTAACGAAAAAATAGATAACAACTGTTGACACAGAGAATAAAATGTTGTATTATAGAAAAGCGTTGTTTTTTAGGGCCATTAGCTCAGGTGGCAGAGCACCTGACTTTTAATCAGGGTGTCCGGCGTTCGAGTCGCCGATGGCCCACCATGTGGTCCCATCGTCTAGGGGTTAGGACACCGCCCTTTCACGGCGGCGGCAGGGGTTCGAATCCCCTTGGGACTACCAAATGCCTGTCCAACCTGCCGGGAGACCGGCAGGTTTTTACCGGAAATATTGACGCGATCCCGGAACCGTGTTATAATTTTTACTACCCGGTAAGATCCGGTCGCGTGGCTCAGTTGGTTAGAGCGCTGCGCTCACATCGCAGAGGTCACTGGTTCGAGTCCAGTCGCGACCACCACTTTAAAAAATAAGTTGGAGCCGTGGTGTAGTCGGCTAACATGCCAGCCTGTCACGCTGGAGATCGCGGGTTCGAGTCCCGTCGGCTCCGCCATTTGTCAAGCAGGGCCAAGGTAGCTCAGTTGGTAGAGCAGGGGACTGAAAATCCCCGTGTCGGCGGTTCGAATCCGTCCCTTGGCACCATGTTTTAGTCTAAAAGCCCCTGGCTAGTAGGGGCTTTCTTTATTTTCCCAAGAAAAAACATTATATTAATATATTATCAAAATAGATTTTAGC
>JAAYGU010000042.1 GCA_012727535.1 Bacillota bacterium
ACGTCAAAAGGGCGTCTCCTTTGTATCTTTGGTCCAGATGGAATTTGATCGTCCAACTCCCCAGCTTGGTCTGGGCGTAATACCAGTCTTCAGCCTCCGTGCTTTGGCCGATCACATATTCCAGCGTCGCCGGGACTTGTTCCCAGAGCCCGTACTGCCGGGGATGGTTACCCAGTTTAAACTCCGCAGACATCCGGTCGGCCTGGCCGATCTGCCAGAGCAAACAGCTGATCGGCGGCAGCGTCCAGGTTAATTCGCCCAGCTCCAGGGTTGAGCCACCGACGACCGCGATCCCGTCCCGTTGGAACTGCTCGGTCACGTGGCCGCCGGTGGCGTAGGCATACAGGGTATAGTTGCCCGGACGGACTTGTTCAAACCGGAAACGGCCGTCGGCCGCCGTCGGTGCCCAGAACATATAGTCCGTGCCCTGGCGGTAGATCTCTTCTCCCGGTTGGGCCAAGACCACCATCGCTTTGCCCACTGGTTCGCCGTCGGGGAATTTTAGGCGTCCGGTCACCGTCCCCCGCTGGCGTGGGTAGAGGGGATGTTCCATCCACTGGTACGGCCAGAGTGATTGCTCGGCTTCCGCCTGGCGGAGCGCATCGGCAATCGCCACTTCCGGCGGACCGGTATTAACATAGATCAGAAACGGGCCGTACAGTTTCTCCCAACCGACCGGGACCGAGAGCTCCCCGGCGCCAAAGTGCGCCCCTTGGAACATCTTGAGCAGCAATGGGGTGGTGTCAGTGGCATGGACCATCAATTCCTGCTTGAGTGGGCCACCGTTAAGATACTCATCGCTGGCGGAGATCGCCCAGACTCCGAAGTTGTTGCCACAAAGGCCATGAACCTCATCCTCCAACTCGTATCCAGCCCAGTCATATTTAGTGTAAATTTGGCCATCGGCTAAGCGATAAGTAGCATCTTGGACTTGCGGCGCCCCTTGCAGCGCCGTCGGGGGGATTAGCGGTCCTTCCCGCTCAGCTGTATAAGCATAATTAAAGATCTCCGGGGCCACCCGCATGACCAGGCGTAGTTCGGCCAGCCGCGCCGGGGCTTTTTCATTTTTGGCCACGATGTAACAGTACACCCCGCTGACACCCTGACGTAACACATAATGTAAATCAAAGGTCAGGGCACCCCGGTTGCCCGTATAGACCACTTCGGCGGTTTTCCCGTCGTTTTGGAGAATACGGCAGGCCAGCGGATTTAACTCCCCAAACTTCCCGTTCAGGTGATAACTTAAGTAAAAACGACCGGGACCGATCAGTTCCTGACGGTCCTTATCCAAGGAGGACAGTTCACCCCGGGCATTAATTTTCACCGTCACCAGCCCGTTGCTCATCACCGTCGTCATCCCTGCTTTAAAAACTTGGACGGATGGCCCGACCTCTACTTCCATCTGGTCAACGCTCCCCCTTTCCACGCCTGGTGGCTGCCGGAGTACGGACCCTCCGACCGCTTTGCTCCCCGCTGACAACCACCCGGCCGACATAAGCAGTAACATTAAACTGACCGCACCCCTGCGCCATAAACATTTTTTCTTCCGCATCGGCCTCCTCCTTTACCGACCGCCGGATCTGGATTCCCCCAGCGGTCAGTCCCTTCTTCACCATTATCCCAAATATTTACCAAAGGGAGGGAGAGTTCCTTAAACCCCTCCACCACTAGCTTGAAATTCTCCCTAGCCCCTACGCGCCGGGGCGGGTTGTCATCTCCTAAGCATCGGATTCACCCTTGGTCAGAAACCGCAGAACAACCGGCCCCAGCAACCCTGAACGATAGGGTTTCTTCTCGTAGCGGCAGGCCAGCGTATTGGTGACCTGCAGTTCCAATTCATTAAGGCCGGTCCTTAGCTCTGCGCCCAGTTCAAAGGTGAAAGGGGGCCAAAACCTCACCCCGGCGCTCCGGCCGTTAATTTTCACCTCGATAAAATCGTAAACCTCGCCACAGTCAAGAAGGAGTCGGTCGGGGAGAGTCGTCAGGGAAAACTTGGTTTTGTAACTGACCGTGCCGCTGAAGCCTTTTAGCCCCTCAATCTCCGGCCAGGAGCGGAAATAGTCGGCCGGTCGAACCGGCACCGGAAAGCCCTCGGCCCGCCACCCGGTGAGCGGCTGCTGACCAATCTCCCGCCAGGACTCCGGAGGGAGGTCCGCCGCAAAAACCTCCGCTTCCCGGTCTTGGTGAGCCAGTAAGATCAGGCTTTCCCGCCGGCCTAAACGGATAGAATAGGTTTTCTTCTCCGGCTTTCCTTCCGTAGGAACCCCCACCGGCGTCGTCACCTTTCCGGTCCACGGCGCCCATTTTTCGAGCCGAAAGGCGCGATCAAACTCAACGGTGCCGCTGAGGGCTGTTTCCCCTTCATTGACCAGTAAATAAAAGTCAACCCCTTCCTTTTGGAGGTGGGTGACTCTTAACTCCGGGCAGTGGGGAGTAAACTTGAGCGTATAACCAACAACCCTTTGTACCGCTCGCACCAGTTCCTCTTCATTCCGTACGACCGGCATTGCCGCTGGGACGGACGGAAGCGCTGAGCGCCCGGCGGCATAATATAGCACATGCCCTCCCCCTTCCCGAAAGGCCGCCAGTTTCTGCCGGACCACTTCGGTCAGCGCTACTGTGTGGTCGAGGATGAGTAACCGGTACTGCTGCGCTTCGATCTCCAGCCACCCGTGCTTCACCGAGCAGCTGTCGGCGAGGAAAAGCTCTACCGGTAAATAATTAAACTCTAACTGATGTTGAAAGAGTGGCTTGGCAATCGCCCAGGAGAGGTCGTCCTCGGCGCAGAGCACAGCGGCGCGCGCTTGATTGACACTACCGGTCAATAACCAACACAGCCGTTTAATATAGGTGGCAAGGAGCCGATAGTGCGGCCACCATAAGTTATGTGGTCCGACATCAGGAGGGCGTTCCCGCTCCCGCGGTGGAGCCAGTGAATAGTAGAAGGCATGAGGAATAATCAGATTCACCCCGCGCACAAACAGCCAGTCCAAGATCCATTTCATCTCCGCCATCGTCAACCGCCAACCGTACCCGCCAAAGCACTCATTGGCATTACGCCTTTTTCTCCGGTACCGGGCGGCATCGGCCGAACACTTCGCCTGGGTGCTTTCCCTGCCTTCCAGGGCGCCGGCCTGCCCCGGGGCTATCCGGTTTAAGACTACATCCTGGCCGGGGATGTGGAAATAATCAAGGAGACCAATCTGATCGGCTTCCGCCGGATGTCCGGTCAATGCGACCTGATGCGCGGCGCACCAGGCAGCAAGGGGTTGGTAATAAGCCTCCGCCAGGCGCTGGTTCACCAGACGTGCAAATTCCTGCCGGATGGCCGAGGTCTCCGGGCCGCCGTCATACCAGAGTAAAGGCAGTTTTTCTTCGGCAAAACCATTAGCCTTTAAATAACTTAAGAAATCCTTGGTCCACGGCCGGTAGATCGACGGGCTGTTCCGCCCCAACGGCTTCGGTTCATCGGTAAAGATCGCCCGGATCGTCCGGCCGAAATATTGCTTAAACCGTTCGTAATAAGTCTCGTAGACCTGGTTGATAAACTCCTGAACCGCGGCGGGGTTTAGAATATCCGCATATAAAGGAGCTCCGGCTTCATGATCGTCCTCCCCGAAATGAATCCCGCGGATCGTTCCACCGGCCGCCTCTTCGACCAAGGCCAAGAGGTAATAATTGTCAAGCTTCTGTTCCACATTTGCGCCAAGCAGGTCAAAGACCTGGAGGGTGGAAGGTTCAATCGCGGTGGCCGACCGTTTTTTGACAACCTGGAGCGAAACGACTCTTCCGCCCCGTCCATTGCCGCTGATCTCCATCTTGATCTGCTCCAATACGTTGCTAATGTCCATGACCGTCGCAAGCGGGTACTCCAGCACCCGGATCCCCCGGCAGGCAAACTCCGGGTTGGCAGCCACTACCCGGCCGTGGGCGGAGCCGGACGGGTACATGGCCTCATCATAAAGGAAAACAACCATCCCCCGCCGCTCCGCTTCTTTGATCGCCACCTCCATCAGGTCAAGATAGCGCGGGGATAGAAACTCAAGCTCCGGCGGGAGGCCGATCCGGGGGTGGATGACAAACCCCAGCACACCCTTCTCCGCAAAGTCCGCAATCTGTCTAATAATCTCCTCCGGAGTCAGAAGATCGTTCCAAAACCAGAAGGGAATAGGGGTATACTCCCTACCGGGATTGAGGAACTCCGCTCTTAATTGATTGATCCGGCTCAACTTTACTCCCTCCTTATCACGATAGCGGGGACTGCTTTAAGCCAGAATAAGTTTATTTCTAAAGCGCGTTGATATTATAAAGTTCCACCCCTTGGTAGATCATTTCAGATAAGCCGCAAGCGGGAGAGCAAGTTCCCGGATTCCTTCCACGACCAGTTTGGCGACCTCCCTCGCCCCCGTCTCACAAAAATGCGTATTATCTTCGACCCCTTCCGGGTAATTGGGGTGTTCCCCCGGCTTGAGCCAGAGGAAAAGCTGCTTGGTTCCTTCTTCGCCCCACTCTTCGAATAACACCTGGCTCTTGGCGCCAAGATCGATCACCGGCACGTTCAGTTTCTCGCCCAATTGGATCATCGCCGCCGGGTAATCCCCGTGTGTCAATTTCAGTTTCCCATTGGCGTCGAAATTACGCCGGTTGACTGGAGTGAGTAAGATTGGGATCGCTCCTTTCTCCCGGGCGCCGTTAATATAAATACTGAGGTATTCCTGGTAAGTCGTAAAAGGATCGGTATGCCGTTCGACATCCGGTTTGGCGTCATTATGGCCGAATTGGATAAAAAGGTAATCACCCGGGGCCAGGCTGTTTAATACCTTCTCCAGCCGTTGTTCCGCAATAAAACTTTTGGAGCTGCGTCCGGAAGCCGCGGCGTTGACCACAGCCACCCGGTCATTTAAAAACCCTTGAAGAACTTGCCCCCAACCGGCCCGGGGTGCCGCGCTTGGGGGATAATTACTGGCGGTCGAATCGCCGACAATAAATAACCGTAGCGAAGGCTCCGTTGACGGTTGGCTGGCAAGCACCTTTTTCTCCACAGAAACTAACAAAAAAAGAGAAGCAAGTATGAGCAGTATGAACTGGCCAATTGTTGTCATCGACATTTACATTCCTCCGTTATCTAGCTTTCTGGCTCGGTATTATTTAAAGGGCATTAAAATAATTGTCCTCTTTCAACTTATTAAATATCGAATCAGCAAATGCTCTGATATTTTGCACTGGACAAAAAAGGGTGTCACCTTTCGCTATATTAACCGTCCGTTCCTGGCCGGCCCAGTCGTAAAGGTCTTGAACCGTGGATCCTTTTTAGATGAGCATAATCGAAATTTAAACATTGGCTCGCCCCTTCTCAATTTTGGCGCGCATTCCCCCCCAGAAGCATGAGTAATTACTATAAGTATTCTATTTTTTCACCGGAACAAGGAAACACCATTCGGCCCTGGCGGAGATTCGCCTCCTACAGCATCGGGCGTAATCCTTCCCAAGTAACCTCCCAAGAACCATCCTGCGGGAAACCGGGCGCCTGCCCCTGCGGTCCGCCCTCCCACCCGGCGGCCATCATCGCCACCGCCGTCAATAGGCCGCCGTTGCCCGGCAGATACAACGGGAGGTCTTCCCGGGTCGCTTGCCGGTTATGTCCGTTGGGTAGATAAGTATTTTTCGGCGAGTCATAAAGCAAAAGCTCCACCGCCAACTGTTCTTCCCCTAGCCGGGCGGCGGTCAAGGCCATTAGCGGGAAATCCCAACCCCAGGCGCTCTCCAGCTTCCAGGTGGCAAGTACCCGCCGGAGCGTCTCCGCCATCACCGTCCGGTCGACCCCCCAACCCGGGAGCATGCCCAAGGCACCAAGCAGCGAGGGATGATCGATGTTAAACTGCGTAAAAGTCTCCGGGCAGCGCTCATGGGCCAGATAGACTCCGGCCGCTACCGGTAGCGGCACAAGTTTCGTCAGGACCCGCTCCCACTTAGGTTCCGGGGGCAGGTTCAACCGCCGGCGCCACTTGAGGGCTGTCTCTAAACCAAAAGCCCAGTAAGCAAGCTCAAAGGTAGGATTGAGGGTTGACTCCGGCCG